>JAMCSX010000010.1 GCA_023379055.1 Candidatus Martarchaeota archaeon
CACTGACTATGACGCTGGGCTTGAGGGCAGGTCAGATATAAAGCCTGTAACAAACGACCAGGTGATAAAGATTTTCTCAGAGAACGTATCGAAGGCAAAGGAAATAATACACAGCATGATAAAATCCATGCCAATGAACAGGTCATGCAACTGCCAGCATTCATTAGATGGCGCAATAATGACGCATAAATAAGGGCTTTATAAAGAGGATTTAACATACCTGAGATTTTGTGATTATGGGTGGAATATTTAAAAAAAGATTTGGCCATGAGCCATCGGGAGATTTACCTGTGATTTCCGGAGAAAATCTTCCACAATGCAAGGAAAAGCATCCACAGATTTCATCCAAAGGGCGCATGAAAGAAGTTTTCCTGCTAGTCGGACCCATAGCTGTAGGGAAGTCCCATGTTGGAAATCTGATCGAAAGGAATTTTGGCATCACTTTCTTTGACTATGAAGAAATTTTTGTTAAGGAACAACGGATTAATCCTAAAGGCTATTTGGAACGTGCAGAACAAATCGCAGAGCATGCAATTTTAGACTTCCTAGAAGAGAACGGAAGAATATGCTTTGAAAATACTATGAGTAGGCCCTATTCTACCAAAATTCTAGAAAAACTCCGGCAAATAGCAGATGTTCGAATTATATATGTCAATGCATCATTAGACCTTACCCTGAAAAGGCTTGAAAGAAGAGATGGCAGCATACACGTAAGATGGACGCCTGAAGAAGTAAGAGACATATATAATACAAGTAAAAATATTGAATTGGATTACGATCTTGTTCTGCAAAATGCTACGTTATCAGACGAAGAACTACTACGTCAAATACAGGCAATTATGGATGAGAGGAAATGGGAACAGGATCATGTTGAAATAAGATTTAGAGGTCAGGAGCTAAAATTCAGTAGTTGGAGCGGAAGCAATCTAACGGCTTACGATATGGAATATAAGCCATGGAGAACTGCATTCAGGAAAGAGAATGTTGACTACCTAAGACACTATGATCTGAAACAAGGCGACGTGGTTATTGATGCTGGCGGATACAAAGGAACTTTTGCAGTATACGCAGCAAAAGCCGTAGGAGAAAGTGGACGGGTCATAGTATTCGAACCAGACTCTGAAAATTACAAAATGCTGCAGAAAAATATTGAATTAAATGGCCTAATAAATGTAACTTTAATACACAAGGCATTATGGGGAGAAACGGACAGACTCCTATTTAATGACAAACATACAGCGGGGTCTTCATTTTTCGGCGGAAGTTTTAATACTAGGGAAATCGATGCAGTTTCACTGGACGAAGAACTAAAGAAGCTCGCGGTAACTCGTGTAGACTTTATAAAAATGGATATTGAAGGTTCCGAAATCCAAGCCTTAAACGGTGCAAAACGTACTTTGACAGAAAATGATGCCAATATGGCAATAGCATCCTATCATATCATAGACGGAAAGCGAACTTCGACTAAGGTAGAAGAGATCTTAAGAGACTTAGGATATATTGCTAGTACTGAGGTTCCACAACATCCAATTACCTATGGAGTTAAAAAAAGAAAGTGATAAAATGGCAGAAGATAATAGCATCAAAAGGCCCCGCGCGATACGAATAGAAGACGTGATCAAAGAGCATGTGCAAGAGTTCATAGATAATGGAAAACTTATTGACAAAAATGGATTAGCTATCGGAAGCGGAGGCAATATGAGCGTGAGAGTTCTCGGTGGGATTTTGATAACATCTACAGGGTCAATGCTTTCAGATCTAAAGCCAGACGAAATTGTGTTTGTAGGGGCTGCCAACAGTGATGCTGTCTATTTTACAGGATCTAAAAAACCATCTTCAGAAACAATAACACATTGGATGATATACCAGAAAAATCCCGGTGTAAAAGCAATATCTCATGTCAATACGGGGCCTAAAAATAGTAAAAACATCACAGTATCAGAAAGGGAAATACCTTATGGTACAAAGGAACTGGGCGATGATACTGCAATGTTACTTCAAAAAGCAGATGTAGTCATGATGAAAAACCACGGTTTGATGGCAATCGGAAGCAGTCTTACAGAGGCGACCAGACGGGCGATAGATGCTGGCGACAAGGAAAAGCCATACACTTTCATATAATGGCATAATATTGAGTATATTCTAAAACGTTGGGCAACCTTTATGCAAAAGGCAAATATCATAAGTAAAAAAGGACAAAGGCTTCAACAGATTACAATCAGATACATATTATTGGATGTACATGGGGTGCTTACTGATGGAAAGGAGAGGAAACGTTTCATTTATCAAATGGAAAAAAAATACGGAATGAATTATGACTTACATAATTCACTGTGGGGGTTTCATTTAGGTTCACTTGACAGAGGGTCAGAAAAACCAAATGATTACATAAAGGTCATAAATAAAGTCTTCGATACGCATTTTCATGCAAATGAATATTACAAGTTATTTACGAAGCAAATAAAAGCAAATAAAGTCCTAATCAAGGAGCTAAGCAAGATAGAAAGTAAAAAGGTATGCATAGTCTCAGATAATTTTCCATCAATAAGTGCCACTCTGCCCAAAGTGCTCGGCAACCATTTTAAAAAATATAAAAAATTTTATTCTTTCAAGCTTCACAAGACAAAGTCAGAAGGAATGCTCCAAACCGTATTAAAGAAACTGGATGTCAAACCCGGCGAATGCTTGTTTATTGACGACAATGATAAACATGTAAAAGAAGCCATAAGGTCGGGTATTAATGCGGTGTTGTTCAGTACAAACAGTGAATTATTCAACGATCTCAAAAAATATAATATATCATTGCAGGCTGTTCCCGGCCCATAATGGATGCATTATCTATAGCGAAAAAAGGCGATTTCATGACCAATGTATCTACAAATGTGGTGCCCATAAGGTGGGATGATGGAAAGGGAGAGATCGTATGGCTTGATAATTCGCAGATTCCGTGGAAAGAAGTGAACGTCTCCTCAAAGGATCTCGAAAGGCTTATCAATGCAATACAGAAGCTAGAGATTAGGGGCGCGCCGATACTGGGTGAAGCCGGAGCGTACGGAACCGCAATGATTGCAAATAATTCAAACGACTCCAAGGATGACATACTGAAGAATGTGACCGAGCACGGCAACAGGCTTGCTGCCGCAAGGCCTACTGCAGTAAATCTAAGCTGGGGAGTGCGGTGCATACAGGACGTAGTAAAGGATGAGATAGGCAGGGGTGCAGGCCCCAAGGAGATAAAGAGCGCAACCATATCTGCTGCAAAGAAGATACAGGCAGACAACATCGAGGCAACGCATAAGATGGGCGAACAGGGAAAGCATCTTGTGCATGATGGCGATGTTCTTGTTACTGTATGCAATGCCGGAACCCTTGCATGCGACGGACTTGGCACGTCAACTGCACCACTGCGCGCTGCATGGGCAGACGGCGTAAAATTCAGGGTGCTCACAACATATACTGCGCCGCTGTATCAGGGTGCAAGACTCACTGCGTGGGAGCTCCACAAGGACGGCATACCTGTGCAGGTAATAACAGACAACATGGCCGGCCATCTCATGAGGGAGGAAAAGGCAACTGCGGTCTGGGCAGGTGCGGACAGGATACTTGGAAACTATACGGAAGAGAGCGGATCAGTATACAACAAGATAGGTACTTTCGGGCTCTCGCTTATGGCGCGCGAGTTAGGCATAAAGATGTACGTTGCGGCTCCAACATCAACAATAGATCCTGTGCACACTATAGCTGATGTCAAGATAGAGCAGAGAAAGCCAGAGGAGGTTGAGACGCTTCTGGGCGGAACCACGGTAGTGCCGGAGGGCGTAAGAGTAATCAATCCGGCATTTGACCGGACGCCTCCAAGCCATGTGTCTGCAATAGTCACGGAGCTCGGAGTTGCAGAGGCGCCTTACAACGTTTCCCTTACAAGAATGCTTGAGCTTCCAGAAAGCATGGTGAAGGTTATGGAGAATACTCCTGGCAGAAAAGGATGAATTCCTGATTTCTCAATGTACAAAATGGTTTACAGTAAAATAAGCTTACCTGCCCCCTAATCCAAGCTTGCTGTGCAGGTCCGCAAAGAATCTTTCGCAATCCCTAAGCATTCCAGACTTCATTACCACGATGTCGTCATTCCTTGCCCCTAGCACGCTCTTCACAAACTTGGACTCATTTCTTACGGATTCGTGCGCATCGGTATATACCCCTCCGTATTCATTTGCATTTATTATACTGCCTAAGTTCTTCGCATGTTCTGCTCCAAGTTTTACTGCAAGTACCCTTCCGCCTCCGCGTATTGCGCTGTTTATTGCAACTTCGCCAGTGTCCGCGAATATTCCTGTAACATCAAATATTGTCATGTGGTTTATGCTGCTGTCTTTGTTGATAGCAATGTATCTGCCACCATACTTATCAAAGCCCTGCAGGGCAATGCCTACTCCTGCCAGAAGCGCTATTGCAATGTAATACGGCTGTATATTCTCACCAAGCATGATATATGCGAGCACGAAGGTTATGAACGGTGAGAATGCATATACATTAGATACTATGGTTGCCTTTATTGGCCTAAGCGCAGTAAGGTAAAGGAAGAAGCTGAATACATTGAAGACAATTCCAATATACATAAGCACTGCAATCTGTGCGGTATTGAGTGCCTGAATCCGCATGCCTCCAAGCACAAACAATGCAAGGAAAATAACGAGCATAGTTGCAGAGGCAACTGCAACAAGTACGCCTATATCAACAATGTACTTCTTTATCATTATGACTGACAGCGCATACATGAATGCCATGGCTATCAGGAATATTACTATCCCAACATTGCTGTTCTGAAATATTGCAAGAGGGTTGCCTGCGCTTATTCCTATGAATAATCCGACGAATGCAAACGACAGCGCTGCGATCTGATATCTGCTTAATCTCTCCTTCAATAGCGTGGGAAGCAAGAGAAGCATAAGAAGCGGCGAGAGCCTGAATACCGCAGTTGCAAGTGATGCACTTACGTACTTTTCCGCAAACGCAATTCCAAATTCTATAGGAAGATAGGTAACTATCCCTGTAAAGCAAAGTAGGGCAAGCCTTTTTGGATTCTTCACTGAAGCTACAAGCTCGCCTAGCCTTCCCCTATACCATACAAATGCTATTGATACCGGCACTGACACTCCGTAAAGCATGAGAAAGAATTCATAAAGATTCACTCCCTTGGAAAATACCAGCAATACTGGTATCAGTGCTCCGGAGAATAATGTGAGCACAAGCAGTGCATACGCCTTTGTCTTAAGCTCCATTATATCTGATTTTCCATTGATCTGCCCTGGTATAAATACATTTCGATGTTTTACAATATTATTACACTTCGTTGTTATTCTGCCACTATTTATAAGCATTTGTATTATATACTAATTAGTAAGTGGTCAGATGCATATGGTTGAAAAAAAGGAATTGGAAGCAGGCGAATTTGTAAGCGGATTCGATGAACGGTACACTCAGCAGTCACGGCTTTTGTTGAGGCAGATATCGGAAAATTCAAGGACATCCATACTTAACCTATCAAAGAAATTGAAAGTATCAAGGAAGACTGCCAAGGACAGGCTGCTCATGCTGCGCCGTGAGCTCGGGATACGATACACCATAGAGTTCAATGAAAGCGTAATAAAGCTTACAAGCCCGCACGTAATACTTGCGAAATTCACTAATATCCCGGACTACGATGAAGTTACTCGCATACTCTCCTCCTCGTACATACCGCAGCTTGCAGTTGCAATGAAAGGAAAGTACGACCTGTTCATATATGCAAATGCGACATCAAGCAGCGACTATGTGCACTGGGACAAGAGCACGCAGATAAAACTTGCCAAATACGGGGTGTCGTGGCATGCCTCTGACGTTGCACATGAACAGCTAGGATATTTTCCTCTAAGAAATGAGGCAATAGACCATGTGCCGCTCAAGCCAGAGCTAAGATCGCTCCTCAAGGTGCTGAACTCGGATTCCAGGATAACCTTCAGTGACATATCAAAATCCATAGGCATGCATTTTAATACAGTTGCATACAACTTCAACAAACTGCTGAGGCTAGGCATCATAAAGCGCTTTACCATATCGATGTCGCCGCCAAGGAAGTCAATTGTGATGTCATTATTCAGCAAGTACGTACTTTCAGACGGATTTGAGGAGGATGCAGCCAAGATAAGGAAGGTATACACATCAAGCGGAATGGACTATCCCACGATAAATAGGTATGTCATCTGCGCGCAGCTTGTGGGAAGCAACGACTTCTTTACAATGGGCGTATTTGACAACTATGACACTGCATACAGCGAGATGGTGCTAAGGTACAAGGACAACTTTAGCAGACACAAGGTAAGGGTCGAGTATGGGAGCGTAAGCAAGGTGCTTCTTGGAAGGCTTCCTCTTAGGAGCATAGATGCAAAGAAGGAGTACAACATCATAAAATGGAATTCCGAGTACTAGTCTGGCGAAGCGGCAGGGTTCAGCATTCCACAAAGGTGCTGGTCGTCAGCAACCTGGGTCGCGCATATGGAAAGGGTTAAATACCTACGCGGTTATAAAAGTCTTTGCCCATCAATAAATTTATGGATTATAGCAACAGGAATATAGTCATAAATGAGCTTATCGGGCTTAAGGCAAGGATAATAAAGTCTCTTGACAGCAGGCAGTACGGGACCTCCGGAACGGTAATAGACGAGACCAAGAATACCCTTGTGCTTGAGACCGGTAAGGGCATAAAGACTGTGATGAAGAACATATCTGTATTCAGGTTCTATTCAGGAAATGGGTCCTTCACCGTAAAAGGGGAAGAGATCAATTTCAGGCCGCATGAAAGGATTGAACGGGCTATGAGGTTTTACAGAGCAAGAAAGTGAAAAAATGGAATGCACCGACACAAGATGCCCGATACATCAAGGATTAAAGTACCGGGGGACGCAGTTCGAGGGCAGGGTGGTCAGCACTGGCGCGAAGAAGACAGCGATAGTGGAAGTAGACTATACAAAATACGTTTACAAATACGAGCGGTCGCTCAGAAAGAGGTCAAGAATACCTGCCCATAATCCGGAGTGCATAAATGCGAAGGTTGACGACCTTGTGAATATCGCTGAGACCAGAAGGCTCAGCAAGACGAAGTCATTTGTAGTCACAAATGTGGTGAAATGATATTATGAAAGGATTGTCAACCCATATAGTAAAGACTCTCGTGCCTGGGGCGGTAATACCCTGCGCTGACAACAGCGGGGCTTATGAATTCAGGATGATACACCTTATAGGAAAGACTGACGGAAGGCACGGCAAGATGAGTGCTGCAGGAATAGGGGACATAGTCTCCGCAAGCGTAAGAAAGGGAACTGCGACTTACTTGAAGAAGCCTGTCCGCGTAGTGATAATACGCCAGAAGCAGACGATAAGGCGTTCGAACGGAATGAGGGTAAAGTTTGAAGACAATGCAGGAATAATGGTAAGTGACGACAACCTTCCAATAGGTACCGAGGTCAAAGGTGCAATGGCCAGGGAGGTAGTGGAGAGATTCGTAAAGATAGCGGGTGTGGCGTCAAGAATAGTATGATGGTGTTTATGATAAGAAGCAGCAAGCCAAGGAAGCAGAGGAAATTCAGATTCACCGCACCAATGCACGTCCGGCAGAATTTTGTCAATGTCCACATATCAAAGGAGCTGTCCTCAAGGCTTGGCATAAAGAGGAGGTCAATAGAGGTCCGCAAGGGCGACACAGTCAGGATCATGTCTGGTGACAGCAAGGGCAAGAGCGGAAAGGTATCCGAGGTAAGACTGAGGACAGGCAAGATACTCATAGAGGGTATAATAAAGAAGGATGCAAAAGGAAAGGAGAAGCAGATACCTGTACAAGCATCAAACGTCTATCTATCCGACATAGACACGTCTGACAAGCTAAGGAAGGCCGGTGTCGATGCGGCATTTGTAAAGCAAAAGAGCGATGTTAATGGGAAGTAAGGGAAACAATAGGCATATAAAGAGGCTGGCTGCACAGAGGTATCTGCATATCGAGAGGAAGGTTCATGCATACATAATGAAGCCAAATGCCGGAAGGCACACGCTTGGCTCAAGCATCGCGCTTGCAACTGTCATCAAAGAAAAACTTGGCCTTGCCGACACTACAAAAGAGGCGAAGAGCGCCATAAAGTCCGGCAGCATAGAGATCAACGGAAAGGTTATCAGGGACATGCGGTATCCGCTTGGATTCGGAGACATAGTGCATTTAAAATCCAGCGGGGAGAGCTATGTGGTCGGAGTAGGCAAGAGGGGCTCAGTATCCGTAACAAAGTTACAGCATAACGATTCAGGGCAGACCTTCAAGGTGGTCGGGAAGTATGTTGCGGCTGGCAACAAGGAGATGTTGAGGCTTCACAGCGGAGCCGTACTCCAGTCTGCGGGCGGTGCGAAAGTAAACGATTCTGTGAAGATACTGGAAGGAAAGATAAGCGAAGTGGTCAGGCTTGAAAAAGGTGCACGCTGCCTTGTAATAAAAGGAATACACGCATCGGAGAATGGGGTAATAAGCGACATAAAACCCGGCACAGCGCTCAGGAGCTCTACGGTAGAGATAGAGGGCGAGGGCGGCAAGACTGAGACCTTGCTGGACAACATAATGGTGGTTGGTGGTAAATGATGGCCGGCTCGAACATAATGCAGAATATATTCATAGACAAGGTAGTGCTTAACATAGGCATAGGATCCAATGAGGAGATGTACCAGAATGCAAGGCTCCTGCTCGAAAAGCTTACAGACGGAAAGCCTGTGCCAAACGTATCAAAGAAGAGAAGGCCCGAACTGAAATTAAGGAAGGGACAGGTTATAGGCGCAATGGTCACGCTCAGGAACGAGAAGGCGTCGGAGATGCTGAAAAGGGCCATAGAGGCAAACGACAGCATTATATCCGGAAGATCAATATCCAACAACTCTTTAAGCTTCGGAGTGAAGGAGTACATATACTTCTCCGGTGTAAAGTATGATCCAAAGATAGGGATGCTTGGCCTCAATGTAAATGTATCATTTACAAGGCCGGGAAGGAGAATAGAGGAGAGACGAAGGTCAAGGTCTGCAGTAGGCAGGAAACATAAGTCAATAAGCAGTAAGGAGATAACATCCTACGTGGAAAAGAGCTTCGGTGCAAAGGTAGAGGGGGAGAGATGATACGATGCCAGTGAGTTATGATTCAAAATACAAGGGAAGAGGGAAGAGGAAGTGCAGAGTATGCGGCTCCTCAAGGGCACTCATCAGGTCGTATAAGCTGTTCGTGTGCAGGCGCTGTTTCAGGGAGCTTGGCCATAGCTTGGGCTTCGAGAAGTATGGTTGATCTTATGGTAGACGTATTCGCAGACGCTATAAATAAGATAAAGGTGTACGAGGCATCAGGTATGTACGAATGTACAGTCCCATCAACAAAGCTTCTCCGGGCAGTGCTCGGAACAATGAAGCAGAACAACTACGTACGCGGATTCAAAGAGTTCAAGGAGGGAAGGTTTAACAACATAAAGATAGACCTTTCAAAGAGGATAAATGACATAGGGGTGATAAAGCCCAGATATCCTGTATCTACTGGGAACCTGCACAGATACGAGACGCGATACATACCTAGCAAGGATTTCGGCATACTGATAATATCTACATCACTCGGAATAATGACAAACAGGGATGCAAAGGCAAAGAAGACCGGCGGAAGGCTTATCGCATATGTGTATTGAGGAGAAATGATGTACGAGCTTGAGATACCAAACGGAGTGAACGTGGAGGTGGACGGGGAAATGGTTACGGTCAAGGGCAAGCTCGGTTCTACTGCAAAGCGAATAAACACGAAGTTTGTGCGCGTGTCGGTGAACGGAAATAGGCTTGTAATAAGCGGAGTCGAGAACAAGAAGCTCGCCAGGAAGTCCGGGTATGCAGCCAAGGCACTCGAAGGCGTATTCAGGGAATCAATGAACAATGTCGAGAATGGGATAGAGAAGAAGCTGAAGGTTCTATTTGCACACTTCCCTGCGTCAATAGAGATAAGGGGAAAGAGCATGTACCTCAAAAATCTCTTCGGCGAGAAGGTGCCTAGGGAGATAAGCATAGTTGGCGCAACGAAGATCGAGGTAAAGGGACAGGATGTCACGATAAAGGGGATAGACAAGTATGAGGTTGGGCAGACTATAGCGAACATCAGGCGAGGCTGCTATGCACGAGGTTATGACACGCGTGTATTCCAGGACGGTTTGTATGTGGTTACTGAGGAATGATGATGGCAAAGCGAGAGAAGACAAAATTTACTGTCCCAAACTTCGGGGCAAAGAACAGGAAGAGGGTAAGGGAGAGATGGAGGAAGCAGAGGGGCATAGACAACCACAAGAGGGAGGGAAAGTCAAACAGGGGAGCCACGCCAGGAATAGGCTATAAAAACAGTGACGCAGTAAGGTTCTCCAGGCCCGACGGCTCGTTCGAGTTCCTTGTGCACAACAAGTCGGACCTCATCTCAGTGCTCGGGATGCCTGGATACAGTGCAAGGTTTTTTCACGGAATCTCTTCAAGAAAGAGGGCCGAGCTTCAGAGGATAGCCGACGAGAAGAAGATAAGGATACTGAATAGGGCGAAATGAGATGGGAGTTAAATTTGCAAAAAGGGTCGCCGGAGCAATTATTAACCGTGGCATCACATCAATAAGGATAAAGCCCGAGTCCGCCGCAGACGCGGCAAAGGCGCTCACAAAAGATGATATAAGACAGCTCATAGAGAAGGGATCGATATATGCTGTGCCTGCAAGGCACAACTCTGGCAAGAGGGCAATGCTTCTAAAGAAGGCAAGAGAGGAGGGGAGGAGAAGGGGAACCGGAAGGAGAAGAGGAACATCGAAGGCAAGATCCGGAAGGGTGTGGGAAAAGAGAGTAAGGTCGCAGAGAAGGCTGCTTAAAGAGCTGAAGCTCATGAAAAAGATAGACACAAAGACATTCAATGACTTCTACATGCACATAAAGGGGAATCAGTATGCAACAAAATCCACCATGCTGCTTCACCTCAGGGAGCAGGGGGTTCAGATAACCGACGACGAGATAAAGCAGATCAATGACCTGGTGGCCGAGGAATATAAGTGAGCGCATGAATAGGTCAACAAAAAATGTAAAGTTCAGAAGAAGAAGGGAGTCTGTAACTAATTACAAGAAGAGGTTCAGCCTGGTAAAGTCAGGACTGGACAGGATAGTCGTACGCAGATCAAACAGGAGAATAATAGGCCAGATCGTAAGATACAGTCCAAGCGGGGACGTTGTTCTTGCCCATGCAGACTCAACAGAACTTAAGGCGTTCGGATGGCCCCCGAGGTCTAACCGTCCAACGGCATATCTCACAGGCCTTCTCCTTTCAAGGAAACCTGCGAAATCCGGAGGCAGCGGATACATAATGGACATAGGCCTCTCATCACCAACAACGAACTCCGTCCCATTCGTGTTTGCAAAAGGGTGCATTGACGGGGGAATGCCAGTGAAGGGAAGCATAGACATTGACGAGAAGGTTTATAATTATTCAAACGCAAGTTATGCTGCCGGCGTAAAATCAAAGGACAGCGCAATGTATCAGAGACAGTACTCCGCATACATAAAGGGCGGCAAGGAGCCCGAGGCCCTCGGCAGGTTATTTGCAGAGACAAAGGACAGGATAATGAAGTCAGACGCAAAGGCGTGAATACCATGGCATTTTTCCAAGAAGAGGAACCGAGATTTAACATGGCGGAATGGAATCCGCGGACGAAGATAGGGCAGATGGTAAAGAACGGCGAGATAACGCGCGTGGAGCAGATATTTGCCGCAGGCAAGCCGATAAAAGAGGTTGAGATAGTGGAGGCCCTTCTTCCCGGACTAGAGGACAAGGTGCTCGAGATTGCATCGGTCCAGAGAATGACCAAGAACAACAGGAAGCAGAAGTTCAGGGCCACGGTGGTGATAGGGGACAAGAACGGCCATATTGGCATAGGCGTCGGAAAGGACGTCGAGGCAAAGCCCGCAATACAGACCGGGATAAGGAATGCCAAGCAGCACATAATATCCATCGAACTGGGCTGCGGATCATGGGAGTGCAACTGCGGCACAAAGCACAGTCTTCCACTGACCCTCAAATCAAAATGCGGCAGCGGTACAATAATACTCAAGCCTGCCCCGAGAGGAGTCGGCATTGCGGCAAGCGCAACAGTGCGCACTGTGCTGGATCTTGCTGGGGTAAAGGACATGTGGACATTCTCGAAGGGAAGGACTAGGGACAAATACAACATGGCCCTTGCAACCTATAATGCCTTGAAGTCGCAGAACGACCTGAAGAACATAGGGGAGCTCAAGGCATGACCAGCGGGCAATGACCACGAAAGCGCATATACTTCCATATCATGCAGATCTCAATTAACAAACGTGAGCGTGAAATTCCATCCAGTCTTATGGGCGTTGCGATGGTGAATTGCAGTTGCAATATGCCAACATCACATATATAATAAACTATTATGTATAATATTCTCTGGGATGAGCAATGTCTGGCATGGGAATGGATGCGCTTTTGGAAAGGGCATTTGAGAGTCTCGAGGGCAAGCTTGGAAGCATACATACTGATGCTGACCTCTACGCCTACATCACTGCTGTGGTAAAGTCGATAGACCCATCTGCTGACAAGCAGTTAATAGACAAGATAGTTGCGGATGCGAAGACCTTCAGTCCTATCGACCAATACCTGCACAGCGACAGCGTGGAGGACATAATGATAAACAATACGGAGAACATATTCATATACCACAGCACAGAGGGAGAGATAAAAGTGCCAGAAAAGATGGCGTCTGTGGCAGAATTGTCAAGGTTCGTAAGGAAGCTCAAGATGTACTCCACAAGCTCAATTGCGAATAACCACATACAGGATGTGCATCTGCCGAACGGCTCAAGGTGCAATATAGTGGACTCGCCTCTTGGCCAGGACATAACAATACGCAACTTCAAGCCTACTGCATACAGTATAATAGATCTCATAAATGCAGGGGAGATGAGCTACAACCTTGCATCGCGCTTCTGGTTGTATTCCGAAGGACTGGGCGTAAGGCCTGCCAACATGCTAATAGGCGGAATGCCAGGAAGCGGGAAGACCACCCTGCTGAATGCGATGTTCAGCTTCTTCAGGCCTGAGGCCCGCATAGTGGTGCTTGAGGAGACATACGAGGTGAATACAAGCACCCAGGATAACTGCGTAAGGCTTGAGACCAGCCCTTATGTAACCCTGCAAGACCTGCTAAAGAATTCACTGAGGATGAGGCCTGACATCATACTGATCGGCGAGGTGCGCGGCGCAGAGGCAAACGACATGATAACCGCAATGTCCATAGGCAAATCAGTCATATCAACGATCCATGCGCATACGAGCAGGGACATGATTAACAGGCTAGAGCAGCAGCCGATGGGGATAAGCAGGGATGCCATATCTCTGATAGATGTGATGTCAATAGTGTCTCAGGTAAATCTGGATCACAGAAAGGCAAGAAAGATAACGCAGGTGTCAGAGACCTCTGGGGCAGAGACCCGCGTGCTGCTCTCAGACCTGTATACCTATGATTACAAGACACAAAAGAGCTCAGACATACTGCCGAGCGTGACGTACAGGGACGTCCTATCCAAGGCTGCAGGAAGGACGCCTACAGATATAATAGCCGAGGAGGGAAGAAGGGCCAAGGTTCTGGAGAAGCTGAACAAGCTCGGCATCAGGGATCTTAGGGGGATAAACGAGTTCTGCAAGGACTACTATGACAACCAGCAGAGGGCCCTTGCGAAGCTCGGTCTTGCAGAGCTCGGCACGCTTGAGTGATGGAAAAGAATCTGGTAGCAACGTATTGCATATCCGCTACTCCTTGAGCTTGTCGTAGCTTTCCTTCATTGCGCTCTCAGTAAGGCGTATGAACTTTGCGTTCTTTCTCAGCTCTGCAAGATTTGCAGCGCCGCAGTAGCTCATTCCCGACCGCACTCCGCCTACAAGCTGATACACTACCTCTCTCACGCTGCCCTTGTAAGGAACAGATGATTCAACGCCCTCCGGCACAATGTCGAACGCCTCCTGCGGATCTATTATGTCCTTGTCAAGCTTCTTCCTGCTTATATTTGCTCCGAACGATGACATGCCCCTATAAGCCTTATACTTAATTCCTTGCCTCACGACAAAGAATCCGGGGCTCTCGTCAGTGCCTGCAAACAGGCTGCCTGACATTACTGCTGCAGCCCCTGCTGCAAGCGCTTTGGTTATGTCTCCGGACTCCTTTATGCCACCATCAGCTATCACATTGACTCCGCTGCTTTCTGCTGCATCGCTGCAGTCCATTACTGCTGTAAGCTGCGGCATTCCCGCGCCTGTGACACGCCTTGTAGTGCATGCAGCCCCAGGACCTATGCCTACCTTGATAACGTCTGCTCCTGCTGTAATAAGGTCCGCAGTGCCTTCCGCAGTTGCGACATTCCCTGCCACGATTGCAACGTCAGGTATCTCCTTCTTCACAGCCTTTATTGCGGCTATCACGCTGTCGCTGTGGCCGTGCGCGATGTCCAGTACTATTGCGTCTGCGCCTGCAGACGCAAGCGCCTGCGCCCTCTCGACATAATCTCCGCGCGTGCCTATTGCCGCTCCTGCAAGAAGCCGTCCCTTTCTGTCCATCGCGGATTTTTCCGACCTTATCCTCTTGTATATATCCTTCGAGGTTATGAGCCCTCGCACTACGTCATTTCTATCCACCAGCGGAAGCTTCTCTAGCCTGTTTCTGTCTATAATGTCCAGCGCCCTGTCCATCCTTATGCCAGGCTCACCAACCACCAGCTTTTTTCTTGGAGTCATTGCCTCTGACACATGCTCCTTATCGTTCTTGGTGAACCTCATGTCCCTGTCGGACAGTATGCCAAGCAGATGGTTAGACTTGTCTACCACAAGCAGTCCGCTTACCTCCATTTTGTCCATCATTGCCCGCGCCTCGCCGATTGAGACGTTCTTGCCTATGCTATATGGCTTATAGGTTATGTATGCCGTAGACCTCTTTACACGCATTACCTCCTCCGCTTCCCTGTCTATCGACATAAACCTATGTATTATTCCCAGTCCACCCTCCGTGGCAATTGCTATTGCCATTGCAGATTCAGTAACCGTATCCATGTTTGCAGTTATTATCGGTACATTTAGGGTTATGCCTTTTGTTATTGCAGATTTCGTGTCTACTGCCTTCCTCGACCCTACGCTCGATCTTCTGGGAACAAGCAACACGTCGCTGTAACTGAGCCCTACCTGTATATCATCACGATTCAAACACGCACCCTGACCTTTTTGGTACATGCAATTATAAATGTATATCGCCTTTCCTGCATGGCTGCAAGCCGACCCGCCAAAGCACATTTATATACTTTTATCGCGCAGATAATCTGCGATTATTATGTCAAATAACAAGGGTCTCATATATGCTGCTGCCGTGTTGGTGGCGTTGGTGGCAATAGCAGTAATAATCATATCAACTACAATATCAACTACAAATGGCGCAGTCAATACCGCACCAGCGTCAGTTAATGTCAGCTTCGTGCCTATAAGCATCACCGATCCGCCGCATGTGCCAAACGGCACCAGCGCACTCATGCTGTCCTATTCATCATTGCAGGCTCATGTATCAGGGACCAGCAGCTCTGAATGGTATGGCAGCAATACTAGCGGAACTCTCAACCTCCTGAAGCTCGTAAATGTGACGCAGACAATAGCTGGGGTCAATCTGCCTTCAAACTCCGTCGTGGATCAGGTGAGGTTTACAATAACCTCGGCGCAGATAACCGTAAATGGCACAGTGTACAATGTTACGGTTCCTAGCGGCCAGGTCAGTGCGCATATACTCGGGGCTCAGAGGCTAAATGCATCATCAGGAATACTTATGGACTTCACTCCGACTGTTGTGGCAGTATATACTGCAAATTCAACTGTATTCGTTCTTGTACCTTCAGTCAGGGCTGTGGTAGTTCCATCAATCCGCGCAAGTGAGCATGTGGGCAACAAGTCATCCTTGAGCGCGGCTGCTAGGAGCAGCCTGGATCGTGTTGCCATGAACATAACCCTCTCAAACGTAACACTGAATTCAAATGCAAATATCACTACCTTTGCTTTTAACCTAACGAACAACGGGAACCAGAGCGTAGTTATACATAATGTGCTGCTGAAAGGGCAGGAGAGCGCACAGGTTCTGCTTAATGAGAATGTATCCGAGGGTGCATCGGTAAACGCAAGTTCGTCTGATCATGGGAACATATCAGCTAATGCATCAGGGGATCCAATTGCATCTGCGCATAGCAACGCATCCATATCCGTACAAGGGTCTGCGCATGTAAACCTGCCTGCGAATGAATATTCTACGAATGTCCATGTATCGGGAGTCGAGAATGCATCTTCAAGCGCAATACCAAACGCGGCCAAAAATGCAAATGCATCTTCGCATGCATCGGCTTCAGGAGTCCTGCACGCTGCAGTCAATCTTTCAGTACTTGACAAGAGCAAGCTTGAGCTGGAGCACTTCGGCGTGCTTAATTTCCTGATAGCGTCAAACGGAACGGTGTTTCTTCCGGCCATATCCTCGGAGGTGGAATCAGGCAGTGGATTTACTCTTGCTGCTGGGGAACATCATAATTTCGAATTTTCAGGGAAGATAATCCTCGCGGATGGCCACCTTACGGTAAGCCTTGTTCCAGGCAAGAATTACGAAGTATACCTGATAGGCGAGGAGGCGCTCTCGGCAAGCACGAACGTTACCGCAGGCTGATCCGCATACGCTGCCATCCGGCCAGATGCGGCCATTGCCTATTGGAAGAATCCGCTGACAAGGGCTGTCCATTCCCATCAGCTTCTTGAACAACACGTATCTGTTTTCTGCGTTGCGGCACGCTTACATTTAAATACCTTAGCACTGAATAACTTATCGCTATTTCATACGGTTGAATGGCGCTTTATATCAGAGATGGTAGCTTGGCTGATCTGAGCAACGACGTTAGACTTGCCGTGGACACGGGAAAGGTCAGCCTCGGCTATAGGGAGGTCCTCCGCGCAGTAAACTCAAATTCGGCAAAGGCAGTTGTTGTCGCATCAAAAGGGAAGAAGGACATTGTCGAGGATATAAACCATGCGTGCAGGATTGCAGGCATAAAGCTGATACAGTTCAATGGCGGATCTCTAGATTTTGGTACGGTATGCGGAAAGCCCTACTCCGTAAACACCATAGCAGTAATGGATCCTGGTCATTCGAAGATACTTGACGAAGAATATTGATGGTGTATATTTGCCAAAAGGAGAATTTGCAGCAAAGGAGCTTATAAGAAAGAGAAAGAGATCCAGGATGCTGAAGAAGTGGTGGAAAAGGAAGTTTTTCAAGCTCAAGGCAAAGCATGACCCGGTTGGTACGGTTCCTATGGCTAAGGCGCTTGTACTCCAGAAATTCGTTCTTCAGCAGAAGCAGCCCCACTCCGGTCTCATAAAGTGCGTGCGCGTGCAGCTTGTGAAGAACGCAAAGGTGGTTGGTGCCTATGTCCCATTCGACGGCACAATAAATTTCATAGAAGAGCACGACGAGGTTACGATACAAGGAATGGGAGGCTCGCAAAGAGGGCAGATGGGATCCATACCCGGCCTCAAGTACAGGGTAATCGCAGTGAACGGCACTGATATATACCAGATAGTAAAGGGAAAGAAGGAGAAGCCTAAGAGATGACATCATGGCAGATGCAACTAAAAACGAGGTTCCAATGGTTATTAATCAGGTACAGGAAGCTATCGCAGTTGGGGCCGCCACCCCCCAGCAGCCTGCAACCGCAGCGAAGCCGAGGAGATCCAAAAAACCGCAACCGCAGCCAGCAATATCGCAGGAGATATCCGCTGGCAGGCAGCTCCTATTCGACAAGTACGATGTAGATACTGTAGTTGTGGAAGACCAGAGCCTCGTGTCATATGTGAGGTTCGGTAGACGCTCATATCCAAACATCTTCGGAAGAAGGAAGTATCAAGCATATTACAATTCCCACTCTGACATAGTCGAGAGACTGATAAGCAAGCTCATGCGTGGCGGTACAGGACGCAAGATCTCCGGAAAGGTAATAAGAAGAAAGGGCTCGCTTCAGGGAAAGAAGCTCAAGGTCGTACACTTGGTACGGGAGGCGTTCGGTTCGATACAGAAAAAGACAGGAAAGAATCCTGTGCAGGTTCTTGTTGATGCGCTGCAGAACGCAGCCCCGATAGAGGACACTACCCGAGTGAGATACGGCGGGATAAGCTACAATGTTGCGGTAGGCATAAGCTCACAGAGGCGCCTTGATGTCGCGCTTAAAAATATTGCCCTTGCGGCACTCATGGTATCATTCAAATCAAAGAAGACGATTGCAGAGGCCCTGGCAAATGAGCTAATGCTTGCTGCATCAAACAACCAGGAGAGCTACGCAATAAAGAAGAGGATAGAGGCAGAAAGAATAGCAAAGCGGGCAAGGTAATGACATGGTGAGGAAGGAATTCGTTGCAGAGGAAGTAGCAAAAGTAATGAGCGACATAGAGCACATAAGGAATGTCGCAATAATTGCACACGTTCACCATGGCAAAACAACACTTACTGACTCCCTGCTCGCCCGCGCCGGAATAATCTCAAAACAGATAGCAGGAGAATCCCTATACACCAACTTCGAGGCGATAGAGAAAGACAGGAGGATGACCATAAAGTCGGCAAACATATCCCTCGCATTCAACTACAAAGACGCTGACCACATAATAAACCTTATAGACACGCCAGGCCACGTGGACTTCGGCGGGCACGTTACCAGATCCATGCGCGCAGTTGACGGGGTAGTTCTTGTCGTGGATCCTGTTGAGGGCATAATGCCGCAGACAGAGACCGTGCTCAGGCAGGCGCTTCAGGAGAAAGCCAGGCCTGTGCTGTTCATTAACAAGACCGACAGGCTTCTAAAGGAGCTGAAGCTTACCCCTGAGCAGACATACGAAAGGCTTCTCAAGCTCATATCGGACATAAACAAGCTGATATCCGGTTATGCTGCAGAGGAGTTCGCAAAGAAGTGGACGCTCAGTGTTGAGAACGGTAGCGTGTGCATAGGCTCTGCTGCAAAGAAGTGGGCCATATCAATGCACATAATGAAGAAGTACAATGTTACGTTCAAGCATATATTCGAGCTGACGGCAAAGGATGACGAGGCCGGTTTGCAGGCAGCCGCGCCTATAGACGAAGCAACGCTTGCTATGGTCATAGACCACCTTCCAAATCCCGCAGAGGCGCAGGCGTACAGAATTCCGCATCTCTGGCACGGCGACCAGGGCAGCTATGATGCAAAGGCGATGATGTCAGTGGACAAGAATGCAAAAGTAAATGCCATAATATTCGGGGTATCGTACGATCAGCACAGCGGCGAAGTCGCGATAGGCAGGATCTTCTCGGGCACGGCAAGGAAGGGCACAGAGGTGTACGTAAGTGGCAATCCAAATCTGCAGAGGATACAGCAGATAAGCCTATTCATGGGTCCGGACAGGGTTATAATAGACCATGTCTCTGCAGGAAACATTGCAGGAATAGTCGGGCTTGACAACGTCTCAATAGGGGACACCATCAGTGAAGACAACATAGAGCCTTTTGACCAGATAAAGCACTATTCGAAGCCTGTTGTTACAAAGGCCATAGAGGCGAAGGACACGCGTGACACCGGCAAGCTTATCGAGGCGCTGAGGGAGCTTACAAAGGGAGACCAGACCATAACTGCAGAGCTCAATCAGGAGACTGGGGAGCATCTTGTAAGCGGAATGGGCGAGCTTCATCTCGAGGTAATAGAGACAAAGATACGCGACGAGTTCCACGTTCCGATAACGACAAGCGAGCCGATAGTGGTATACAAGGAGACTATAACCGGCGAGGCAAAGGACGTTGAGGGAAAGTCACCAAACAGGCACACGAGATTCTACATAAATGTATCTCCTCTTGAAGCAGGCGTCGCAGAGCTGCTCGACAGCGGCTCATTCAGGGAGGGAAAGCCCAAGGGCAAGTCGCACATTGAGGAGTTCATAAAGGCAGGCATGACCAGGGAGGAGGCAAAGGGGATAGTCAACATAAGGAACAACAGCATGCTCATAGACTCAACGAAAGGCGTGCAATACCTGAACGAGGTAATGGAGCTGTGCATAGAGGCATTCGATGAGGCGATGAAGGATGGCCCGCTTGCAAGGGAGAAGTGCACAGGCATAAAGGTCTGCATAACCGATGCAACCATACATGAAGATCCAGTGCACAGGGGGCCAGCGCAGATAATACCTGCAATGCGCAGGCCCATATACGCAGGCATGCTTATGGCAGGGGTTGTTCTTCTTGAGCCTAAGCAGAGGTTCACAGTAAACATACCACAGGAATACCTCTCTGACATCATAACGTTCCTGCAGGGAAAGAGGGGGCAGGTACTAGATATCCAGCAGGAGAACGAGCAGGCAACAATCATAGCAAAGCTGCCTGTTGCAGAGGTAATAAAAGGATTCTCGAATGAGATAAGAAGCCTTACGCAGGGCAAGGCAATATGGTATCCTGAATATGCCGGATACGAGAGGCTTCCAAAGGAGCTGCAGGACAAGGTTGTGCGAGAGATAAGGAAGAGAAAGGGCCAGCCTGAGGATCCTCCGACCCCCCAGCAGTTCATGGACTGAGAACTGCGGAAGCCCGTAACCGGAATCAGCCAGGATCAAAAGCAGCGTACTGATCCAAAGGCGAAGTCTGCCAGATATCAACCTTTAAATACCTTTTCATCTTAAATCCTTTCAAATATCATGAGCGTATGACAGACAATCCGTCAAACACTGGCGCCCCGCTCCAACAGGTAGGGGCACATCCGGCACTCTCCATGAAGGCAGTTGCTGCCGTAGTTATAGTAATCGCCATACTTGCAGGCGCCGCATATATATTCTATTCCCCATCAAAATCGTCACAAGTAGTGCAGAGCAGTGTAAGCAGTGCAAGCAGTGCAAGCGCGTTTCAGGCCGAGCTTTCATCTCAGCCAAACAAGACCCTTGCAGGAGTGATGGGTGTCGAGGCCGTAAAAGTGGCATCATTGAGTAATCTCAATGTGACCTATGCCGGTCATGCATTGATATCCCTGAAGGGTGCAGGTGCGCTTGGAAATGTCCAATTCACTATACCGTTTGTAGTTTCATACCAGAAGTTAGGCAACAACTCCAGAATGTACTTCAACGCAAGCGGCATACCTATATTAGGCAACATGACCGGAACCGAGATAAGCCTTGCAAATGGCACATCATACTCGTGTACATCCATTAGCTCATTTGAGATTGGCGCGCCGAGCAATACGGCCGGTGTGAGATGCATCTTACGTTCCAAGACATTGACAGGATCTCAATCCCCGGCGCTGCAGTCCAGTGTAAACTTGACGCAACTGGGATCCACAGTACGGGCTCTCAACACGCAGCAGCCAAACAGCACCTCAGTGGTAATAGCCGGGCAGAGGCAATACAATGGGCAGGGATGCGTCTTTGTCCTTATGAACGGAAGGATAAACCAATCGAACATGACAGGAGACTTCAGTGCCAATATGTGCCTATCCAACCTGTACTACATACCTCTAAACCTCACAATATCTGCGAATGTAACAACCGGAACGACCATCGGATACGATATTGCAGCTTCGCTGAATGAAACATCGATAGGCACGCCAACTACGCTTGCAAGCATATCCTCACTTCCAGGGCCGATAGAGAATGCAACATCTACAGGATATCCGACACCTACAGGATACCCGACATCTGCGAATGTAACGTCAAACTACACCAACTATCCGGTAAGCTGACGCTCAGATAACGTAACGCGCAGTGCGTCAGCGATTGGTTTATATATCTATACTATATAATGTAATCCTGCATTATGCAACTGTTTGTTGCACCAATGAGATGAGGTGTAAAAATGTCAAAGACCCCTAAAGATGTATACGACAAGGCGCTGGAGGCTGTTAGGCTTGCAAAAGCAAGCGGCTCTGTAAGGAAGGGCATAAACGAGGTTACGAAGAGCGTTGAGAGAAACCTCTCATCGCTTGTGCTCGTTGCAGAGGACGTTGAGCCGCAGGAGGTAATAATGCACATACCTCCATTATGCGAGCAGAAGAAGATAGCACTTGTATATGTGCCTACAAAGGCCGAGATAGGAAATGCTGTTGGAATAAACGTGCCATGCTCTGCAGTCTCAATAGAGAAAGCAGGAAATGCTGAACACGCAATAAAGGAGGTTGTCTCAAAGGTGACAGGAAAGTCCCAGGAGGGGAAATCTGATGCTACCCAGCCGCAGCAGGCTGCAAAGAAGGAGCCAAAGCCAAAGAAAGAGAAGCCTGCTGCACAGACAGCCGTGCAACAGCAAAAGGCCTGACCTTTAACCCTTGTAAGTGTCACCATGCCAGATGAGCAGAATCAGGAGCAGATCAAGAAGAATGCCAGTGAGCAGAGGACAAGGCATGCTACGGATAGTGAGACAAAGAGCGGTACAGATACGCCAACCCCGGCCCCTGTGCAGAAGGGTTCAGAGGGAAAGAAGTTCGAGGGATATCTTACTGAGGTGGTGGACGTTTCAGTAGGCAGGACAGGAATATACGGCGAGATAAAGCAGGCCATGTGCAGGATACTTGAGGGAAAGGACAAGGGACGCGTAATAAGGAGAAACGTAGCAGGAAAGATAAGGATAGGGGACATGATGAGACTTCCTGATACGAGCAGGGAGGACAAGCCCATAAGAGCCAGATAGTGATTGTATGAAATGCTCATACTGCTCCTCCGAGATAGAAAAAGGGACAGGCACAATATACGTAAGAAAGAACGGCGCAATTAGATATTATTGCTCTAAAAGGTGCCTGAGGTTCAACGTAGTGCACAACAGAAGACTGAACAAGAAGGAACTCAAGGAAAGGTCGCAGCGATAAGCATACAGTGTGGGCATGGCGTCGCAGGATGGAAGGCTCTTGATAATACATTTTGGCGAGCTCTGGCTTCGCGGCAAGAACCGCAGATCCTACATACAAGCACTTAAAAGGGACATATCCGAACGCATAGGCTCCGGATTTACGCTAGTGGACGATTATGACCGGCTTATCATAAAGTCACTGGAAGGCGGCAACATAGATCTCATAACCGAGCCTATACGCAGGACATTCGGGATAAGCGCATATGAGATTGCACGTAGCACAATTCCAGACCTGAAGAGCATAACGCGCACTTCGATAAGCATGCTCAAGGCGAGCGGGGCAATGTCAGTGAAGATAAACTCGCACAGATCCTTCAAAGGCTTCAAATTCAATTCCATTGATATAATAAAGAGCGTGGCAGCGGCAGCCTCAAAGGCAGGCATAGAGCCGAGCCTGGAGGGACACGACACCGAGCTTTTCATAAGCGTAAAGGAGAAAGAGGCGTTTGTATATATCGGAAGGATGAAGGGAAGCGGCGGACTTCCTGCTGGAACAAGCGGAAAATGCGTTGTACTTATGTCAGGCGGCATAGATTCGCCTGTGGCTGCATGGTATGCCATGAAGCGCGGCCTATATCCCGTATACGTGCATGTCCACGGATTCCCTTCGGCAAGTGAGGTTAGGTCATCAAAGATACCTAAAATAATCGATGTGCTTTCAGGATTCTCAAAGTCTCATAAATTATATCTCGTGCCTTCGCATGTATTCCAGCTTGCCGCGATGAAGAGCAGGCGGTATGAGCTTGTCCTTATGAAGGCATTCATGCTTAGGCTTGCCGAGAAGATCGCAGTTCTTGAAGGCGCGGGCGCCATAGTCACCGGAGAGAGCCTTGGGCAGGTCGCCTCCCAGACGCTGCCCAACATAGCAGCAGAGCAGCATGGCATAAAGCTTCCAATACTCAGGCCGCTGATAGGCATGGACAAGCAGGAGATAACCGATATTGCAAGAAGGATAGGCACGTATGGGGAATCGATAATGCCGTACAAGGACGTGTGCTCGATAAATGCAAGGAATCCCGTAACCAACTCAAATCTCACGGAGTTCAACAGGATTGCAAAGGAAATCGGGCTTCAGGGAATCGTATCAAGGTCAGTCAAGGCCGCAGAGATTGAATACAGCGACCGTGAATCCGATAGGTAAACATTTTATATATTTATACTGGAGATAATCTACTATGAATCTGATGGTAAAAGCGCTTGTTATAGCGGTTGTAGTAATAGCGCTTGCCGCAATAGTCACTTCTCTTTTCTCCAGAGCGCAGAGGCCGATGTCAAGCGCAGAGGCAATATCCAACATTACAAACTACATAGGAACGTCCTATCCCGGCGCAGCAGTAAACATAACCAGCGTAAATGCATCCCAGTATCCCGGAAGCTGGCACATAGAGGCATCTGTAATAGTGAATGGAACCCGCCCCTGCCCGTCATACTTCGTGCTTGTATTCGACTATCCAAAGTATAACTTCGTGTCTAATGTCGAAAATAACTACACTGCAGACTGCGTGGTGAACGGCGTGCAGTCAGGCAAGCCCTACGCAATATCCTCGTATCCAATAGCCATTGCATGGACATACGGGCTGCACATACCCCAGGTGGAGTCGTTCATAACGAAGTACGGATACCAGAACGTGAGCGTGACTGCGAGCCATTACATCACAATAACACTCGGGCAGCGGAACTACAGCAACGTCTGGCTTGTAGACTATGCAACTGCCCATTCCAACAACACTGTTGAGGTTGCAATAAACCAGTCAAACGGAACAGAGGCATACGTCTCAGGAATAGTCAAGTGACGTCTCTCTGCAGCACTGCAAGCCGCACTGGCCTGCCGCCCCTCTCTTCATCTCTTGTTCCCAATGGCGCAAAGCCGTTGTCAATGAAGAATTTGAAGGCGTCCCTGTTGCCTTCCATGACCTCTGCAGTAAATCTTGCCATGCCTATGCCTGCGGCATCATTAGTCGCAGCCTCAAGCAATTTGCTCCCTATATGCCTTCCCCTGTACTTCTTCCTTACCACAATGCCCATGACCCCTGAATCATGCGCTACCCTCACTATCTCGCACTCCCCGACTATCCCACCGCTGTCCTCGCATACTGTATCCACTACAGATCTTGACTCAATTCCACGCATCTTGTTATAGAACACCCGCTCTACCTCTCCGCCCGAAGGCGACTTTGCAAACCACATTGCCATCGGATACTCCTGATATGCACCTATTACGAACTCCAAGAGCGCTTCAATATCCCCATCATTAAGGGGCCGTATTCTCATGTCATAATCATCCAAGTTAATGATACTATGCTCGGAAATCTTTTTAAGGTCTCATTCATGCAGCGCAAACTGTCAAGATTCCGAAGTGAGGGCCATTGCAATTGCTAGAGCCCAGACTTTGACATTACACTAGACCCTGATTCCCTACTTCAGGACAATGGTCTAAGTGTGGGGATTGCGGCAAGGGAAGTCCAGAGAAAATTACACGAACCAGTTATCCGCCCTACTGCGTTGATTACAAGAGACGAGATTGCGGCTTCTGCAGGCTCCTCTAATAAGGTACTTGAATTGGCATGGGGTCTGATCCGCCTATGAAGGGAGGTTAACGAGGAGAATAAATCAGGCATATGGAGTTACCTTAGAATCCGACGCAAAGTTAAGGATATGGCTTGCACTGTAAAAGAACTTGAAAGTGCGCGGCACGAAGAATGAATTGCACCAGAAGGCAGAAAGCAAAGTGACTGTCTAACAGATAGAAACATTTTAATTTATCAACTCCCAAGCTATTTTGGTACCTATGCCTATCACAAAACAGTCAGCCAAGAAAATACTCAGGGAGACTGGTGCAAAGAGGGTTAGCGACTCTGCAGCCATGGAGTTTGCTGACATACTAAACAAATACGCATATTCAATTGCAAATAAGGCGGCCAAGCTTGCGTCCCATGCAAAGCGCACTACAGTAAAGAAGGAGGACGTGGAGCTTGCATCCTGACAATTACAATACAAACTGATGTTATGAACCCATTCTTCAATCCGCCTAAGGGCCCAGCAGCCGCTGTCAGAAGGCTGATATGGACTATAATAATACTTGCAGTGCTTTATCTGATTCTTCATTATCTTGGGATAGCATAAAACGCTATAATCAAATCCATCGAGACATATACTCCAAGTCTATATATCGTCTTCCCCTCTTGACATATCCCTTTGCGAGACCCCACTTTCTGAATCCAAGTTTTCTGTACAGATGGCGTGCACCTGGGTTATTGCCCATAACCACTATCTGCGCTATATCAAATTTCCTCTTTGCATCAGTGAGCGAATTCCTAATGAGGTTCCTCCCAATGTGCTGATTCCGAAATCCTCTGCTTACAAAAACCGAGAGATTACCAACATGCGATCTCTCAGATGCGGGACTGTCTACTGGTCTGATAAAACAGTGCCCTACAATGCTCTTGCCGCTGCACGCAACCATGTATGTGGCTTCCTTGGCTCTTCTTTGTTTAATGACCCTGCCAAACCAGTCCTTCAGCCGCCTCTTCGTGGGCCTTTTAAGATATATATCATCGCCGAAGTTGGGATTTTCTGAGGCCTCTGAATAGAACTGCCTGTTCAGCCCAAGCACGCCTTCAAAATCCGCGGATTTGACCTGCCTTATCCGAATTGACATGCTTTACTATTCCTCATGCAAAGGTTTAAAAAAGAGTTGATATAATAGGTTATTGAATAAGTGATAAAATGCAATATAACACAATAAAAGGCGGCGGAGGCGGCGGAGGCGGCGGATAAGTTCTAGACCTGCCTTCCAATCCACGTATGGGATTAGCGGAGAGGCCTATTCATATCTAGTTTTTTCTTTCGATGTAATCGCCCTATTATTAACCAGTTTTTCGTATTGAATAGAATATGAATTGTCAATTGCTCTGTAGCAGAAAGAGCCTACAAGTATGTTTGTCACAAACAGCGTCTCAATGCGCACTCCTTTTATTGTTTTTCTTAATTCCTCTGATCTATCTTCCAATTCTCCTAAATAAGTGGCAGGCATAAATAATATCGCTCCATTCGGAGCACCAAGATCTCCCATCAGTGAATAATTGTTTATTGGCCCCCGATTTGTTATAATGTTAAATAAAAGTTTGTTCTGCGTCTTTCTGAACTCAGACATATTAATATAGGAAATCCAGATAACGCCCACATGATTACGCTTAAAACAATCCAATGAAATGGTTGTCCTATTTATAATCCCTGATTGCTTAAGCCTAAGATATGCGTATTGTGCACTTCCTCTGTCAAGACCATAAGACCTGTCAATATTTGCGAATTCTTCCCTGCCATTCGCGTTAAGCTCCCTTAAAACTGCGACCTCTCTATCATAAAATCCGTATTTGTGCACAAGAGACTTATCACTGCGCTTCTTAGTTATTCTATTTTTAAGCACTTTATCGAAGAGATCCTGACGGAGAGGAACAGATCCGTATTCTCTATAAAACGTATTGAGATTCCATAATGAGTCAAAACCTTTTAGATCGGTTTCGGTGCGTAGATTCCACACTATTTCGTTTGCCTTGTAGGAGTCCTCGGCAAGAAGATATATGATTAGGTCAAACTCGCCTTTTACCAACGCTGCCAACTGTATGCGTGGTTCGTTGGATAAAGTGGCTTTTAATTCGCTCAGAGGGGGCCTATTGCCAAGAAACTTAACGAAAATAATGAACTGCATATATCCCATTGATCCAAGAACTAATTCAACAGTATAACGTATACCCAACTTCTTCTCCAATCTTTGCACATGGTAGCGGGCTGCAGTGGTGCTTAATCCCAACCGCTTTGCAAGCATTGATATGGGCATCCGCGCGTTCATGCTTAAGTTTGTGAGAATCTCCTTGTCATATCTGCCTGGTTTTATATCACTGCCTGCTGGGCTTTCTGCAGGATCTGGAATCCTGTGCTTTCCCTCTTTGAAAACGCCATCATCGGTTATTCTACCAAGGTATAGGTATCTCTTGATTTTCTTTTTTGTGGCGCTGTCCCAATGTCCTTCTACTTCAAATGCATAGTAATGCCCATTTATGCTCTTTATCTCTATGTACTTTCCTTTCGACTTTCTAAGCTGCTCTAGGGCACTCTTCACTTTGGGTGGTAAATTTACCATATTTTATATTTAGGGTGTTAAATATTTAAATATACATAGGGTGTTAATTATTTATTTATATAGTTGTTAAATTAATATTATGCAGCATATTTCTTCTGAATACTATTCTTAATACTAGTTCAAAGATGATAATAATATATACCAGTTAAGTCATAATATGTTCGGGGTCCGTATTTAACGATGCTGATGGTCCATGCATACCCATCCCAAACTCATTTATTGCATGGATCTTAACCCCACATTTTTATCATTTCATGTTGGTGTAGGGTATGGAATCTGTAGAAAAAAAAGCCGGTGGATACGGTCTCTTCTTCGTTATGCCTAGCAGCTGCAGCAATGCACATAAGAGTGCAAGGAGGCTGATGAGAGTTAAGCAGATACGGGAGGTGCTCATAACTGAGGGAGATTGCGGGTTTGTAGTAAAAGCTGCGGACGCTGACGGTATAGAGCACGTAAGTAGGAAGATATCTGCGGTTGTTGGAGGCAATTCAAAGATTGCGCTCTGCCATTTCCAATACAAAAAATAAAGCACCCCTCGCTATAATGCTGCGGCAAGCGCGGCTCCCCCAAAAAGCTTCAGCAAAAGCATCGTGCCAACTGCTGGAAGCCCGAATATGACTATGGCCGCTATTATAGGCAATGTAAGCGCAATGCTTATTCCGAATGCCCATCCGACGAGGAACAAGGCAACAAATCCAAGAAGCATGTTGAGTATCAGCCCAACTATTATCTTAAGCATCAACTTGCCTACCGTCATTATCACGAACAGCACTAGCCCTATCCCTATGGCTACCAATGCAAGCGACGCTATCGAATTCAACGCAGGTACCGCAAAAAGCATGAGTATATCCTTCATTTTCTCTTTATAACCTTTTCTATGCATATACCTTTGTGGTGTGCGGATGGCTCACGGTCTTTATGACTGAGGAAGCTCTCCCCATGCAGAGGAAGCGTGGCGTAATTGCCTGATTCGGAACAGAAACGATACTGCTGCTGCACATTAAGCGATGACGCGACGAGCGTGCAGGTGCAGGTGAAACGGCCGATGCGCAGACTGTGAGCATGCAAGGCTACAAGCCGCTTAGTCAAATGCCATCTAAAACAGAAGGGAGGCTACGGCACACCACATCCTTATCAGCACAAGCAAATCTGTGTTTTAACTAGGTTATATTATAATGTAACTTGGTCAATCTCAATATTTCTACCTAGGTTATAATATAATATGAACTCTGGTGATCAAATAGAAATGTTTATATGGCTATTTCTACCTAGGTTATATTATAATATGAATTTTGGTGATTAGATCAACATACCGCTAAGAAATCAGCTGCAGAAGCGTGCGCAAAGGGACGTTGCGCTTCTCGAAGACGTACTGATAAGAATAATATACGAAATTGACAATACGGCAGAGATCCATGGCGGCACTGCCATATGGCGGTGCTATGGCGGGAAGAGGTTTTCAAAAGACATAGACGTGTATATGCAGCATGAAGAAAACTGGAAGGATCTCAAAGACAAAATAAGCGGAGTTTCAGAGAAATACGGTGCAAAGGTTCTAAAAGTAAAGGACACAGGAAACCTGTTATTCATAGAGCTACTGCTGGATGGCATATACTCTGAAATAGATGTCAATTACAAAAACTATTACACAGGGCCCGTAATGCGACAGTACGAAAATCTTGACGGTACGTTTTTTGATATACTTACATTGCCTCCGGAGGCGCTTATACTGGAGAAAATAAACGCATACAATGGTCGCAGATACCTGACGGATCTATATGACATGAAGATCCTATTGGATAATGCAGACCTAAGCAAAATCAAATCAGAATTAAAGGAATTCAAAATTCACATGAAACCTCCCAAGGAAAAGGGACCAGAAGAAGACCGTCTAAAAGGGCTTGTCTACGAGGGTCCGATCCCATCCTTCAAGACTCTTGCAGACTATATCAAAGGCAGGATAGAATGACAAAATACCTGAATAAATTAAGACAGCATTACAATAATTATGATTATCCAGTATTCACACTTACCGATATCCGGATATTTCTCAGTAACGACGGGGTAAGCCAGAGATATCTGAAGATTATGCTAAACAACCTTATAAAAAAGAAGGAGATAATACGCATAGCAAAGGGGGTTTACACCTTCCATAAGGATGCGGCAGTAGTCGGTTTTGCGTTCAGGCCTTTTTATTACGGGCTTGAAGATGCATTATCATACAGAAACCTATGGACCCAGAATGCAAATCCCACAGTCCTTACCACAAAAAATGTCAGAGAGGGCACAAGGAAGTTTGTGGAAAGCAACTACACGGTTAAAAGGGTTGCGCCTGAGCTATTTTTTGGCTTTGATTTTATAAAATATTACGAAATGTGGCTTCCAGTATCAGATCCTGAAAAGACACTGATAGATCTTGTCTATTATCATCACGGCATAAGGGACGATGCACTAGAAAAGTTATCTGGGTCATTAGACCTACAGAAGCTGGAGGGGTACCTCAAAGCCTACAGTGATAATTTCAAAAGGAAGATACACAAGATAATATCAACGCGGCCGACACAGAATCGTAATGGATGATATGCTATCGTGCAAATCTTGAGATAAGGTCAAGATATATCTCAACCCCCTTTTTTAGTTGTGCTTTTGATACTCTTTCCTTATCTGAATGCGCTACGCTATAATTGCCAGGTCCAACCGCCATGACATCGCTCTTCCCAGACCAATAAGGCATCTCGGAAAAGTAAGGCAGCATTCTATCAGACGCAACTGGGTCATAATCTGCACTTACGACCATTCTGCATTCTCCAAGGACATCATTTACGCGCATTAGTACATTCTTATTTGGCTCTACTGTCCTAATCTCCATGTCTGCGCTCGCGTAATCGGCAACTACGTTGGCAGATGTCCCGCCGTTTATCCTCCCAATGTTTATCTTCGTTCCCTTCGTAAATCTCAATCCTCTTATGCCCTGCAGCGTGTCCAATAGCCTGTTTATCGCAGATATTCCGCTGTCCGGCATTGATCCGGGTGCAGATTTCCCATTTGCGTATAATCTTGCGCTTATCAGCCCTTTCTGACCTTTGTAGATACGAAGCATGGTCGGTTCGCCAACTACTACCGTCTTTGCATCTATGCATCCTATCGCCTTCCTTATCCCAGAAAAGCCTCCCTCTTCGTCAGCATCAAAAAGCAGGCCAAAATCCACAATTCCAGATTCTACAGCGCTCTCCGCAGCACATATCATCGCAGCAGCTATTCCCTTTGCATCGCACGCTCCTCTGCCATAAACGAATCCACTGTCTTCCCTGATTGCGAGATTACCCGGAACTGTGTCCAGGTGTGTCGTCAGCAGGATCCTTGGGGTACCTACAGTTGCAATGACATTCAATCCACTTCCTACCCTCTGCAGCTTCACGCTTAAATTCTTCTTCAGCCTGTCGGCTACGAACCTTCCGATCTTATATTCCTCCCCAGACAGTGACGGTATCCACATCAGCTCCTTGGTAAGTCTTATTACGTTCATGTCAATCCTCGATCAATCTCTTATCTCCCTCTTAAGGTACAGCCTAGACTCGAACTTCGGGTCATATACTCCCAAGCTCTCAAATTCTAGGGATCTGAACATCGACATAGATGCTGCATTATTCTCATCTGTCCTAAGCACCACCAAGCCTGCCCCTGCCAGTGATGATGCACTCTCTACGAAAGAGTGGCATAGCTGTTTTCCTATCCCCGACCTTCTGAAGGACGGATCAACAGCTATCTCATCCATGTACACCGAACCTTCACCGACTTTTGCTGCAAGGAACGGAAACTCTGCCAGCGGAATCGAGTATCCCCAAGTAAACCCTACCAGAATGCCCTGACTTTCAGCTACAAGGATTATCGGATTACTCTGCGCCTCTGCAAAACTAAGGTCTTTTTTAACATCAGACTCTGACCAAAATTCTGTGAAATCCTTATTAGTTAATACATATGCGCCGCCCTGTGTCTGTCTAACTCTTGCGGAGAGGCTCACCCCGCACTTTTTGCATTCTCTATTCTCAGTTTTTGGCTCAACATATTCCAATCTGGCGCCTATACTGCTATATCCATATCCTCTTCTGACCTCATCTTTTCCATAATTGACCTCGCAGCGCTTGCATTTCATGAACTCGTTCCATGGCTGTTCCGCAAACGCAGACTTATACACTTCCGCAATTCTTACAAAATCCCTTTCTTCATATTTTCTTATCTTTGTTTCCATCTTATTCAACATTTATCCTATCAAGCGTAGACTTCCCAAAGTCAATAAGCTGGCATTGGGCTGCTGATGCAATCAATTCAAGTGATCTTAATATCTTGGCGTTTAATCTAAGGGTAGAAAGAGGTACCGGATAGCCTTCAGACAGAGCTGTAAGTAACTTTGTTATGCTTTCGAAAATTCCCAGGTCTGATAGAATAAGAATTCTGTTCTTGTTTAGCGCTCTAGGTACGGCTAACCCTAATCCTTCCCTACAGCATTCTATATACTGCCTTCCTCTGTTGCAGTATGTTCGTGTTGGCTTGACATCACTCTCGCCTTACATAAATCATTACTTATACTTAGATCCCGCCTTATATATATGCCTTGCGGGTAAGTTCGTCCGGTGTACGATCCCGAAATTTGTTTCTCACGACAAACCGTCTGAGGCATTTGACTTTAAAGGAATTAATACGAGTCCGCGACACAAATATCATGGGAAAACCGAACAACAGAAAATTCCTAAATTCCCGTAAAATTATACACTAGGTTTAAAGTAATCCTGTTTCTCGCATCATCAGTTATAGGGAACTTGACAATGCGACCACTGACAATGCTCTCTTGGCCTTTGACGATGGAGTGAAGGGGTTTGGGGTGCCAGTGGAAGTCATGACAGACCACGGATCACAGTTCTGCGAAGACGAAAATAAGAGGTACCGGTTTAGAGACCATATCGTTGCAGCAGGTGTGAAGAAACATGTACTTGCCTGTGTAAAGCATCTGCAGACAAATGGCAAATGCAAAAAACGGGGAGGCACCATAAAAGGCATAATGAAATGGAAGAATTGCACTATGGGCGAGGCAGTTAAATTCTATAATGAATACCTGGAGCATTCCCCCAACTTCGTTGGGAGTTGAAGTGCGTCCGCACATGAGTCTGGAGACGGACGACGGCATCTGAGGACTCCGTTGATTGCGTATTATGAGAAGATGCGTCCTGAACAGAAGAAGTGCAGTGCATATGCAAAGGGAATTGCATATGCAAAGAATGCAGAAGCTCAGGCTTGGCTTGAGCTAGGGCTTGATAATAATTTGGTGGCAAAATGACGAGGGAGCTTCGAGAGAAACTAATTAAAGGACAATACAGGTAGGTTCGTCCGGCTACCTCTTTCTTGCGAACAGCGTTATCTCCTGTCTGTTGTGCGGAAGGACCTTCCATCGCAGTATCCTGAACCTACTTCCCAGTCTGCTCTCCACCTCGCGCATGTACTTCGGTACGCTGCGCATTATGCACTTGACTGTCATTATTAGGTATGCGCCCTTTTTCATGAACCTTGAATACCTTAGCACTGCGCCAGACGATGCGATTCCTCCTGAGTTGACGTCTATTGCAAGCATGTCTGCAATCCCGCCATCCAGGCATTTCTCCGCCTTCTGGAACCCACACCTAAGATGCACTATGGTTCCGCGCCTCATTCTTTCCAAGTTCAGCCTGACTCCGTGCAGATTCTTTACAACAACCGCATCTATGCCTGCGTTTCTTATCCTTTCATATTCAAGCTCTGCATTGTCTATCGCTACCACAGCTGCACCAGACTTCGCCAGGAACAGGCTCCATCCTCCAGGTGCGGCGCCGAGGTCTACCGCAATTCTTGGCGCAGGTGGCTTGAAGGTATCAAATGCCTCTGCAAGCTTAAACTCGGCTCTTGATATCTCCTTGTGCTTGTAGAACCTAAACGTGTCAATGAATCCGCGCCTTCTGCCGTCAAGATTCACATATCCCGCATAGCACACAGAATTAAGGAGTACTGCATATGCAAGGATGGACGGCTTTACTATGTTAATGTTGTATCCGTCATGCTCCAGGCCGGTGCCTACCCGCACCTCGATGTCTTTTGCTGAGTATCCGGCCCTGCAGTTTATGTCAAAGCACTCGAGCTTTGTGCCCTTCCGCCTGTCAATCTCCAGCCCTGCTATGCATCTGTAAACGGATTTTATGTATGATTTTTTGGCAAGCCTGCTGTGATTATATATTGGAAAATAACCGTAAATGAATACAGACCTCTCCAGCTGCCTCTCCTTGCCTTCTGCAATCTCTGCAATAAATAGGTTGTTGCGCTCATCTATTACCCTGTATTTAGATATCCTCCCAAGCTCTTCAAGGAAGCTCTCCCTGAAACTGTCGGCTGTGAGCAGAAGATACAGCATTTCATCGGATTCTTCTGCACAAGAATCTTTTTAAACTTAACCTGATTATTCATATTGTAAATTCTAATTATAAGCTGACAATGATATGGTGCGTAAACTATGCCAAATTCGATAGAACATGTGCAAGACGCTGAATCTAAGGCGAGAAAGCTGGTCGAGGATGCAGAGAAGAGGAAATCAGAGAAGATAGCGAAGTCGAACGAGAAGTCAAGGCAGATAATCGAAGAGGCAGAGTCAAAGGTCAAGCCGATAAAGGGGGAAGCGCTCAGGAAGGTGTCCGTGGAGCTGGAGAAGGCACGGGAGAAGAGGCTTTCAGAGGCAAGAAACGAGGCAAAGAAGATACGCAGTGCGGATCTGAGCAAGACTGCGGTCGATAGCATTGTTGCAAAAGTACTAAAACAGATACTTGATTGATACGTATGCTGCATACCGAACCCATGCAAAAGGTAAGGGTATTCTCATTGGATGGGGACAAACCCGCTGTTGTTGCTGCGCTGCATGTGATGGGGGTAATCGACCTGCGCAAAAGCAGGCTTCTCATTGGCGATGACCATCCTGCCGCAGATGCAACTTCAATATCCGATGCGCTCATAAAGGTTACTGGCGCCCTTCAGCTCCTGCAACCGCACTCAATAAAGCAGGAGAGGCACAGGGACGCGGACAGGCTCATTGCAGAAGTCGGAAGGCTAAAGGTGCTCAATGAGATTTACGATCTTGGAAATGAGCGGAAGCTGATTGAGGATGACCGGAAGGCGGTTTCACATGCAGAGCGCATCGCATCAGTGTTCTCTGACGTGGAGATAGACTTCGGCAGGACAAGGAGCGACCACATAAACTACCGCGCATTCGAGACTGATGCAAAGGGCGCGTCGCGGTTCGTGTCTGCAGCTGGCAGGGAGAAGGACATGGAGATAATTGTCAGGAAGGAGCAGAAAAAGTCGTTTCTGGTACTTGTTGCATACGGAAAGAGCAGGAGTATTGACGAATACCTCAAGGGAATAAAGATAAACGAACTTGACCTTGCTGGAAAATACCTTGAAGGCTCTCCTGCCTCGGTAATACAGACTGCAAGGAAGAAAAGGGAGGATAATGCAAGGAGACTCAGCGCCATATCTAAGACATTTGCAGACATAAGCAGCGACTACTTCTCCCGGCTCTCAAACCTCAAGGAGATGCTGGGTATAGAGCTTGAGAGATCAGAGGTAAGTGGGTCGTTCAAGAGGACTGACAAGACTTTCGTAATTGAGGGATGGGTGCAGAAGAGGCTTGTCGGTGAGCTCAGGGAGAGGCTTACCAACGTCACCGACGGCAGGGTGCATATAGACGAGATTGAAGGCGATGAGCTTGCGCCTACGCATACGAGGAGGCCGAAGATACTGCAGCCGTTCGACTACCTTGTTAGCTTCTATTCGGTGCAGAGGAGCGACGAGATAGATCCAACCTGGATATTCATACTGTCATTCCCGATATTCTATGGGCTCATGGTCACTGACGTAGGATACGGCATAGCGTCGCTGCTCCTTGCCACGTTCATAATCAGGAGGACAGATCCCGAAGGGCTGATGTACAATGCAGGAAGGATCTGGCAGATAAACTCGTTCGCAGCGATATTCTTCGGATTCCTCTCTAATCAGTATTTCGGATTTCAGCTTCCTTATTCCACTCCGTTCTCGTTTGACTGGCTTAAAAACACTCCGGAGCTGATAGCCATAACTGTCATTTTCGGGATAATACAGGTAATACTGGGTCTTGGCCTTGGCATTTATAACAGCTACAACCATGGCCACAAGAAGATAGCGTATGCAAAGTTTACCTCTATTCTGGTAGTACTTTTCGGCACCATGGCTGTGGCTGGGGCGTTCTTCGGCGCGTTCAACGGGATCATTACTGAGATATCTGGCGCAATAGCCGTAGTATCACTTCTTCTTACCGGAGTGTTAAGCGGCAGCGAGGCAACAGAGATAACGAACCTCATAACGCATCCCCTCAGCTATGCAAGGCTTATGGGCTTTGGGCTTGGCAGCGTTATAATAGCGTTCCTCATAGACATGGCATTCACGCCGCACTTCAATGGCGGTGTGATCGGCGCGTTTGTCTTCCTGGTATACCTAGTCATATTTATAGCTTTACACTTCCTTAATATGGTATTATCGATATTCGAGGGAATTGTGCAGGGAGTCAGGCTTAATTTCGTAGAATTTTTCTCAAAGTTTTACATAGGGAACGGAATACGATTCAAGCCTTTCGGATACAAGCGAGTTTATACTAAAGAATAAATGGTGAATATGTGGCAATAGATCTAAATTCCGCAATAGCGGCAATAGGTGCCGGAGTCGCAATAGCCGGCGGTGCAATAGGTACGGGGGTGGCACAGTCAGGAATAGGGAGCGCAGGACTCGGCCTGATAGCGGAGAAGAAGGAAAACCTCGGTATAGTGCTTCTCTTCTTCGTGATTCCGGAAACCCTGCTTATCTTCGGTTTCGTGATTGCAATACTGATAATGCTTCAGGCAGGCATAATATGAGTGTTTGACATGTCATTGGATGCCATAAAGAAGAGCATACTGAGCGAGGCGGAAGCAAAGGCCTCTGCAATAGCCGGAGAGGCAAATATCGAGTCAAGTCGCATACTGAAGGATGCCGAGGAGCGCTCCAAGTCGATAATAAGCAACGCCGAGCAGGCTGCGCGCAGCGAGGCAGACAGGCTGCGCAAGGAATCCGAGGCAGGCGCGGACACCGAGGCTGGTGCAATAGTCCTTGAGGCGCGCGGTGACGCAGTAGAGAAGGCGCTCAGGCGGGTCATATCGGGCCTGGAATCCGGGCTCTCAAGGAGCGGAATGAAGAAGGTCCTTGAAAGCGGGGTACGGCAGTTCAGGCAGATAGGCTATGCCGGCGAATTCAGGATAAGGACATCAAAGAGGTATGCGCCAATACTCAAGGACTTCAAGGCTAATGTAGAATATGTGGACATAGACGGTTTCATGATAGTCTCAGCCGATGGCAGCGTAGCGCTGAACGCAACTGTCAGCAGCATAGTGGAAAGGGAGAAGGACAATGCAAGGAAGCTGATTGCGCAGGCGATGTTCAGACCGCGCGCAGCCGCTTCAGTTGCGTCCAGGCCAAGGCAATCCGCTGCAAAGCCAAGGAAGAAAAAGAGATGATGCATTGATAGCGGGCTCTGCAGCAGCAAGGCATTTCGGATATTCGAGCGCAAGGGTAAAGGCTATGGCAAGCAGGCTCATAGGAAAGAAGACAATGCAGGAGATAATGAACGCAAAGGATATGAGCACGATAATATCTATCCTGTTTCAGGGGGACTTCAAGAGCGATCTTGAGGAGTACGGCGGTCTCGAGATAAAGGGCGAGCTCATAGACTTCGCGCTAAGCAAGAACCTTGCAAAGAGCGTTGCAAAGCTCATACGCATCTCCCCTTCGACAGAGAAGAAGCTGATGAGGTCAATAGTCGGGAAGTGGAACCTGTACAACGTAAAGATGGCAATAGCGGCAAAGGAAAGAAGGGCCGATTACGAGTCTATTGCAAGATACCTGATAGATCAGGGGAGGTACGACTCCGCGTTCATAAGGGACCTGATGCGCGAGGACTCCGTAGAGGGCATGCTCAACAAGTGCATGATGAATTCGCCCTACAGGCCCATACTTGCAGAGTCGCTTGAGGCGTACAAGAAAACGAAGAGCGCCATTGACGCGATCGCAGCCATAGACAAGTGCTACTATCAGACGCTCAGCGGGGTCATAATAGGGTTGAGGACAGTGGACAACAGCTCCGCAAGGATAATAAAGATGGACATAGACATGAAGAACCTGCTCCTCCTGATAAAGGCTAAGCGGACTGACATAAAGTTCTCGGAGATCGGTAGCGATGTGATAGGCAGCGGCAACATGTCCCCCTCGGACCTGGAGCAGATATATAACAGCTCAAAAGACATCCCATCGCTCATAAGCCAGATAAAACTATATGATCTGAAAGGGATATCCGATCTTTACAAGGCGGGTAAGAGCAACCAGCTTCTCATGTTCGAGATAAGGCTGAGAAATTCCATATTCGATAACAGCATGCGGCTGCTTAACCATAGCATACTCTCTTTTGGTGCAATACTCGCATATGCGTACATGAAGGAAATAGAGATCTTCACACTCAGGATACTCATAAACAGCAAGCTATACGGACTCAGCAAGGAGGAGGTATCTGGGCTGATCATATGGAAGAACGAGTAGAAAAGCCATACAAGATAGCGTACGTAGGCAACAACCTGCTTAATCTCGGATTCAAGATGGCAGGAATAACGGAATCCTTTGTGGCTAGCGACACTGCGCAGGCTGAATCAAGGCTCAGGGAGCTGACTGCACGGGACGATATAGGCATTATAATAATGACAACATCAATTAGGAAGATGATAAAGGACAGGAGGCTGAACGAATCAATATCATCAAGCCTTTTGCCTCTCGTAATGGAGGTGCCGGAGCTAAATGAGCAGCTGCAGGAAGAGGATACCCTGCGTGCGCTCATCATGCGGGCAATAGGAATTGACATAACAAGGAATGTCTGACGCTTAACGTGGTTTATATGGGAAATATTGAAAGAATATCAGGTCCGCTTGTGGTAGCAAAAGGAATGCTCGGCGCAAAGATGTACGACGTGGTGAAGGTCGGGAAGGCAGGGCTCATAGGGGAGATAATACAGCTGCGCGGGGAGAAGGCCGTCATACAGGTCTACGAGGATACTACCGGCCTGACGCCTGGAGAAACCGTAAGTTCGACAGGCGAGCCGCTGTCGGTAGAGCTTGCCCCTGGAATACTCAGCAACATATACGACGGAATTCAGAGGCCGCTGGAGATACTGAAGGCGAAGAGCGGCGCATTCATAGGTAAGGGGCTCACTGCAAGTGCAGTGGACAGGAACAAGAAATGGAAATTCATGGCTGAGAAGTCCGTGAAGAACGGAAGCACTGTGAAGCCAGGGGAGATAATCGGGTATGTGC
>JAMCSX010000011.1 GCA_023379055.1 Candidatus Martarchaeota archaeon
GCCTACAGCTATGTTAGTCCTCTGCGCCTCCTTGCCAAGGAGCCTGCTTGCCCCTTCAGGCAATACCATGTATTGATTCCCACCTAATTGGTTTTCTGCCATATTCTCATCTTTTTAGATTTTTACAAGTAGAATATATTTACTAAGTACTTAGAATATCAAAAATCTATATTATATATGGATATAAATATTTTTATAGTTTTCTATGATTTGCGCCATGCGCGGATGTCAAGATTGTAGCGCTTCTCTAAGAATGTTGCTGTCCTAAAGATATTATTGTTGGTGTTCAATTGAAAAAGGGGGTTGTGATTGCGTTCGGGTCTTTCGACGTTCTCCACCCAGGGCATATACATTACCTGATGTCGGCTAGCAGACATGGCAGTCTTGTTGTGGTTGTTGCACGTGACAGGAGCATAAAGATGCTGAAGGGAAAGAGGCCATTGTTCGACGAGAAGGCAAGGCTTGAGATGGTATCGGCACTGGGATTCGTGCACAAAGCGGTACTTGGCGCAAGGATAAGGAAATGGAATGACATATATAGGGTACTACTTAGGTACAGACCCTCGGTGATCGCACTGGGATACGACCAGAGGGTGGACATGAAATACCTGGAAGAATTCCTCAGAAGGAACGGGCTGGACTCCAGGATAGTGAGGATAGGGCCGTACAAGGAGCGCATGTTCAAGAGTTCCAAGATAAAGAAGGCAGCGAGCAGGAATTTGCCAGTCCTGAAATAATGCCTCCTCGGTAAAATCCTATTCATTCAACACAGCAGATGCCACTGGCGTATGCATTACCTTTACGGTACTTCGTTGCGCCAGTGGCAGCAACAATCAGATGCATCTCCTTGCCGCGTATTCTGGATTGGACTGCATGCGCTACGGAGCCCAGTATCTGCTACTTCTTTGCTATCTCATGCAGTGCCGCATCGAACTTGCCGAAGAACTGATCCCAGGAGTACTTTCTTTCAACAAGCCTTCTTCCCTCCCTTCCCATTCTTTCCGCCTCTGAGCTGTCTTGCGCTATTGCGTTCATTCTCTGTGCCATCTCGGAAGGCGAATTTACTAGGAATCCGGTCTTGCCTTCCGCGATCGTCTCCCTTGGCCCGCCCTCATTTACAGATATTACTGGCTTGCCGCTTGCCATTGCCTCCAGCGGTATGAAGCCGTAGTCCTCGTTCATTGCCGCGAAAAGCACTGCTGTGGAGTTTGAATACAGCCTCTTCAGCTCGCCGTCTCCCAGATTTGTCTTGAACGATACGTCAAGACCCTTTGACATCTCCCTGAGCCTTGCCATGTACTTCTGATGCTCGGGATCCTTTGACAGCGTGCCTGCAACCACCAGCCGGTATCTCTTCTTTGACATCTTTGTGAACTGGCTGAACGCGTTTATGACATAATCCTGCCTCTTGTTCGCCACTATCCTTGAAGGATAGAGGAAGTATTTGTCGTCGCCGTTATTTGAGAACTCCTTGGCGTCTATGCCAGGATTTATCACTGCTGCCTCCTTTCCGTAGTACTTCATTATCCTGTCCCTTGTTGTATTGGAATTGGTTGCTATGCCCTCTATCTTCTTTGTTATTCCCTTTGCTATGAGCTTGTATGTCCCGACCAGCGCGGCGTATATGAGCTTCTCCTTTGTAGACCTGTTCTGCATCCTTGTCTCGTACAGGTCGTACACCTCCCTTGGAGGGGTATGGCAGTACCACAGCACCCTCTCGTTCCTGTGCCTTATCCATTCACTTGGGGATATGTGCGGATTCAGTACGTCATAATCCTCCTTTATCCGTATGTTGTAGAAGTTGTAGCCGTACCTGAATCCCTGCGAGGCCCTGTACGGCAGCCTGTCGGACAGCGGAACGTCTTTTCCTATTATTTTAATGTCGATATTGTTGTATTCCGGGAATACCTTGCTCTTGTCGTACTCAAGAGCGTATATGCTCGCATCATAATGCTGCGCCACCTTCAGTATGACCCTCTCCACCCCTCCACGGAGGTTGAGGTACGGCTGCAAAAGAATAACCTTCATAAAAATCTGTCTGGATTAGCCTGGAACGCTGTAGTTGTTCGTTGCCCAGCTAGGCTTTTGCGTGTGAGGCGGAATCCCTCCGGTATAGTTGTTGTACTGGTATATCAACACGTCGTGAGTAGAGTTGACGTAGTTTATTCCTGTGAAGTTGCTCGGATATGCAAGGCTGAATCCGCTAAGGTGGCCGAGGAAGTATCCCCTGTAATATGTTGAATTGTAGAATAGTGAAGGCGCATCGGTTATGGTATCATTTCGCCCGTTAGGCGCATATAGCAGCATGAAGCTCACGAACTGCTGCCCCTGCACGGTAGTGGAGCCCTGGTAGAGCGCCGTAGTTATTATTGCATTGGTGCGGGTGCCGTTTGCAGAGAGAAGGAATGTTGCATTCCCTGTCTTGAAGAACTGCTGCGGAACGCAGTAGGTTATATTTGTGGGACTTTGCCCGAGTATCACTATGCCCTTAAGGGCGATTGCCGTGCTGTTGCTGGAGAACTGGCAGTAGCTGTTTATGCTCTGGCTTATTGGTATGAATATATAGGCTGGATCATGCCTTATCTCGCAGCCTGACGTGCCAAGCACGAATGGCAGCCCGTACAGCCTGCCCTGCTGCAGCGCATACTGCTCGCTGGTCTGATTCACATACGTGCATGCCAGGAAGTCAAGTGCGCCCCACTTTGGCACAAGCTGATTGTCAAGAAGCATGTACTTCGCCTGTATACTGTTCATGTAGGCGCCGAGTTTAGTGGCGTTGAATCCCTCATTTGGTGTCATTACGTAATAGGCCGCGGTCTTGTAGTCCTGGGTTGGCACGGAGTTGTCTCCCCTGATAACTGCATTGCTGTTGCCGAACCAGTTTATCCAGTCTCCATAATCCCACCATGCAAGAATCCTTGGAGCGTACGGGCCCACGTTTGCCTTCATCCAATTGGTAGCCGATATCCAGTAATTTGGCACAACGTTGCAGTAAAGTACTGCGCCAAGCTGGTTTCCTGCCTGCGATATTGCAGCGCAGCTTGGGTTTGACGCTGCAGTAACTAGCTGGAAGAGCACTGGAAGGGCCTCTATTGCAAGTATAGCGACCCCGGCTATTGCAAGATATCTCTTTGCCTTGCTGTTGCTTACTCCGCCTTTGGAGAAGTACAGGCCGAGCTCTCCAAGGATTATGCCTATTGCTATTATGTATGCTATGCCGAAGTGCGGAAGGTATTTCGCCTCTATCATGCCGGCTATTGCAAGGGGCCATATTCCTGCTATTGCAAGTATTGATGACTTAGAATTGCGCTGGTATATTGCAAGTATCTCCAGTACGGAGAATGCGATCATTACTGCCCACACTATTATGCTTATTCCGCCTATGCTTTCGCCTATTATGCCGAACCCTCCTGCGCCGAAGTTATAGTTGACCCCGGTAGGCGCGTATTCCTGCACGGTCATGAACAGCGGGGATGATGGTGTCGTGAATTTTACGCTCAGTGCAAGGTAGGACTGGAACGGCCTGCCCAATGGCGTGAACAGGATAGCCATTATAGACAGTATTACGAGCGCAACCAGCCATTCGATATACAGCGTCCTGTTTACTGCATTTATCATGTTTCTTTTCTTTGCAAGCTTGGGTACGTATTCGAACAATGCAACAAATAATAGGGCTGCAAGGGGGAATGACACGATTATTGGAACGCCGAGAATGTTTGGCGTCCTTAAGGCGAGGGTTGCGTTGTATGGGCCGTAAAGCACGTAGAATAGCGCAGTTATTCCTATCAGGACAAGATTCATCCTGAAGAAGTCCTTTGTCTTCTCATCCCTGAACACGTGTATTAATCCCTGCAGCACTATGTACATTGAGAGTATCCCGGCAGGGACGGTGTAGTAGTGCGCACCAAGGAAGTTGGATGAGAACGCTATTCCAGCAAGCACCGCAAACCTCAGCTCCTTTGGATTGTTCACTGCAAGCAGATAGGATGAGTAGAAGAATATAAGCGCGAATATTCCCCACGGCTCAAGAAGCTGTTCTCCTGCTATAAATGTTGTAAGAAGGACTGGCATTACTGCTGCCAGGCCAGCGCCTATCAGGGCCACAAACTCTCCGTATTCGTGGTAAAGGAACATGAACACGACGAATACGAGGAGCGCAGCTGTCAGGGGCGGATACCAGCTACTGACGTTGGAAAGAAGAGTGGTGTTTACAGTTGATGCTGCAGGATTCGAGCCTGCAAGGTTATACCAATACGCCTCAAGATACGGCACTAGGGGCTGTATCCTGTGTATCGTGCCATTGAGGAGCGTAGGCCAGGCCGCATGCTCCGTTAACAGCTGGAAGCCGTATGTGAGTATGTATTGCGTGCTTATCATGTCGAAGTATGGATCGAACTCAAAATACCTCGGCGCAATGCCGATGCTCAGCATGCGAGTGGCGAACGTCAGCACCATTATCACAAGAAGCGCAAGCCACACTACGTTTATGCCTGGCTTCGGAGCTTCGCCGGACGTGCTTGCTACGAGCTGCTGCTCCTCTGCCTCATGCCTCTCGAATAGCTGCCTCTCCTGGTCAGCATGTGCCGCCATTATCTTCCGCTTCTCCTCGGGTCCGGCATTTTCAAGAAGTGCAAGCTCGTCCCTGTGCCTTTCCATCAGCGCCTGCTCCTCTTTTTGGTGGTCCTTTATGACTTTTATGTCGGTACCTAATTCGGAAATCCTCTCCCTGAGCGATGCAATCCTCTTCTTGTAGTCCTTCTCCATCCCCTTCTTTATCAATGACATGTTTTCTGGAAATGCACTAGGAAGAAATGAACTGAAGGCTCCCTGCTGGACAGAGAGAAGTATCCCTACGATTGTAAGTATGACGACGTTGACATTGTAGAGGCCTGTCGAAAACGCGAATATCGGCGAAAGCGGTATGAGATATGACTCAAGCCATATCATTGTCGGGGGGAATATCATGCCGAATATGAATCCTATTGCCACAATCTCGAACAGGGGAAGATTTGTCTTCTTGAGCAGGGCTAAGGCCAGGAAGAATCCTGGAAGGATTATTGAAATTAGCCCGATTAATATAGGCACTATAAGCGGCATTATACCAGATAGAAGCAATGATGTGTAGAGTGTAAACCAGTTAGATTATAAAAGGTTATGCTGCATTTCGTGAATCGTGGTGGTTGGGCATTTATTCTGTGCTTCGAAGAGTCTCACAGTCTGCTGAAAACCACACCCGGGCAGGTTATAAAGACCACTGGCACTAATTCAATATTCTTGACAACATGGCTTGCGGAGCATGACTTACCTAAAATGTCATCTTCTCAGTAGGTTATGCAGGCGTTTGAACTTCACTCTCTTTCCGTTATGATATACGGCTGCTTTGCAGTTATATGCAATGCCGCCGATGTCTCCTTCAATCTCTATTGTTCCGCCTGATGAATAGACCCCACAGTATTGCCGGCGTTTTGTTTGATTGGGAATCTGGCGGAGCCGGACATCCACTAGCCTGCAGAGTCTCCTGCGGGGCCGTTTATTGTGAGGGATGCGGAGCCGGACATTCCCTGGCCTGCATAGTTTCCTGCGGGGCCGTTTATTGTGAGGGATGCGGAGCCGGACATTCCCTTGCCTGCATAGTTTCCTGCGGGGCCGTTTATTGTGAGGGATGCGGAGTCGGACATGAACTCGCCTGCATAGTTTCCTGCGGAGCCGTTTATTGTGAGGGATGCGGAGCCGGACATTCCCGCACCTACATAGTCTCCGGCTGGGCCGTTGATTGTGAGTCTGGCGGAGCCGGACATTTCCCAGCCAGACCAGTCTCCTGCGGGGCCGTAGATTGTGAGGGATGCGGAGCCGGACATAACCAAACCTGCAGAGTCTCCTGCGGGGCCGTAGAGTATTACGTGGCCTTTTTGGAGAAGATATGTCACATAGTTCACTTTCACTCCGTTGAAGTCAAGTGTTACTGTGTCACTCTCTTCGATTATTTTGTTTATCGCTGCGGAGATGAATAATCCTGTATTCCATTCTATTTCTATTTTTGGACATATGGCTTCTATGTCTGCCAGTGTGTAGGATACGTTACGTAGCGCATTCTGGAAGTCTTCGTATTCATTGTTTGGGTTGAATATCTCTAGAAGTAGTATTTGTGATTCTTTCTGTCTTGCAGTTTCCTGTATTTTTATTCCTTCTTCGGAGAGTCCTGTGCGTACTGGACGCAGGAGGGACCCCGGATCTATTCTTGGTGCGGGTGTGTATTTTGGTTTTTGATTCATGATCATACTACCCCTGTCAGTATCTCATATCTCCAAGCACAATGGAACCTATGTCATCGGCAGTGGAAACGCTGTGGAACTGAACGTGGGGATACTTTGCTGCGATCTCAGATACGTCTCCGCCTATGTACACATAAGACACCCGGTTTGTCTTGCCTATCTCATTTATTATCTTCATGAAGTTGTCTATGCTGCCCTGTCCAGCCCCTCCAAATCCGTCGGTTATCACGGTGATGTCCTTTTTTGTATCGGCGACCAGGCCAAGAAGTTTGGCCACAGGAGGATTTGTTCCTTTGCCACGATATTCCACAAGCGCCTTGAGCGCGTCCAATTCACTCTTATATTCGGTAACCGATGAAGAGTCGCTGAAATTTATTACGTCTGCCTTTGCGCCGTTGCGCGTGTATGCAAGCGCAATTGAGAATGCGCCTATTACTGCATTTGATATGGATGTTGTTGGATCAGTCATGCTGCCTGACGAATCGATGATTATCACTGAGTCAGGAAGGCCTTTCTTAGAGCCGAATGTATGCATGCTCTCGCTCTGCCACTGTTTTGTGAGGCCAGTGATTATCCTTCCTCCACTCTTGAACAGATTCAGCCCTTTCACACCTGAACCAATCTCCCATTCTCTGAGGCCAGAGGGATATGTGGTGTTAGAACTCACTATTGGGGTAGGTTCTACCTTAATTCCATGCCTCTCTGCAAGAGCCATGTAGAATTCTACAGATGCCGTCTTTGGGTTTTGGTCAGAATGTGATATGATCGACTCCGCATATTTCTTTATCTTATCAAACTCTTTCGGACTGACCTTCTGCGCTACCTCTTTCATGGCCTTTTCAAGATCTTTTTCATCAAACTGTTTTGGGTCTATGCCCTTGCATATTCCGAGGCCAGTATCGTCCTCGTCGCTGCAACCGCCTTCACTTTTGCTCCCTGCCTCATCCTTTCCTGTGCCATTTTGTCTACCAGATCCTCCATTTCCGCCATTTTCAAGCATATCCTCAACTATTTTTGCATATGCAGTCACCTTCGCCATTATATTTGATCTATTCGTGAAGTCTATATTCACCATCTTGCTTAGCCTCTCTGCGAACCCTTCTACTGATGTGCTATTGCTATCGAAATGGTCATCCCCGCTTATTGCCCTGTAATATGCAAGGGACAGGGAAAGTATTGATCCGGCCGGAGTGTCCATATTGGAATATACGCATGCTATGGAATCCGATTTTCCTTTAACTATTAGGTTTGAATTGTCTATGAGATCGTCGAAATGGAGCCTTATCTGGGTGGCTTTCGGTCCGCCCATCTTTCCGCCGTCCAGATAACTCAGGGCATGCAGTTCAAGCAAAAGTGTTGCTAGATCATATGGGTGGTGCCTGTAGTGGTTCACTTCATGCGAAAGGAGCCCGTAGAGCAGTTGGTCGGGATCCATGCCTTTTCTAACCATCTGTTGCAGGAATGCCGGATCTAGCGTTATGTCTTTTGACATGATATTAATTGAGGCTGTACCGCTTGGGTCATCTTTGATTTTTGGTGTGCGCAGCGCTGGCCTTCCGAAATCCCTGCAAATCGCTTTCCATACTTCCGGTAGTATTGCTAAAATGGATTCTGGAACCGGATTATTAGGGCCGTTAGTATTCATTGTTTTCTCTGACATAGTATCATCTTCTCAGTAGGTTATGCAGGCGTTTGAACTTCACCCTCTTTCCGTTATGGTATACGGCTGCTTTGCAGTTATATGCAATGCCGCCGATGTCTCCTTCAATCTCTATTGTTCCGCCTGATGAATAGACCCCCACAGTATTGCCGGCGTTTTGTTTGATTGTGAGTCTGGCGGAGTCGGACATGAACTCACCTGCATTGTCTCCGGCGGGGCCGTTTATTGCGAGGGATGAGGAGTCGGACATTCCAGCGCCTGCATTGTCCCCTACTGGACCGTTTATTGTAAGTTTGGCGGATCTGAACATTCCCTGGCCTGCACTGTTTCCTGCGGGGCCGTTGATTGTGAGGGATGCGGAGCCGAACATTCCAGCGCCTGCACTGTTTCCTGCGGGGCCGTTGATTGTGAGGGATGCGGAGCCGGACATCCACCGGCCTGCACTGTCTCCTGCGGGGCCGTTTATTGTGAGGGATGCGGAGCCGGACATTCCAGCACCTGCATAGTCTCCGGCGGGGCCGTAGAGTATTACATGGCCTTTCTGGAGATAATGTGCCACATGGTCCACTTTCGCTCCGTTGAAGTCAAGTGTCACAGTGTCGCCCTTTTTGATTATTTTGTTTATCGCTGCGGAGATGAAGTATCCTGTATTGTAGTTTATTTCTATTTTTGGGCAGAGGATTTCTATGTCTGTCAAGGCATAGGTTATGTTCCGTAGCGCACTCTGGAAGTTATCGTATTCATTGTTTGAATTGAATTTGAATATATCCAGAAATATCATTTTTACTTCGTTCTGTCTTGCAGTTTCCTGTATTCTTATTCCTTCTTCGGAGAGCCCTATGTTCATTGGGTGCAGGAGGAATCTCAGATTTATTCCTGGTGCTGGTGCATATTTTGGTTTTTGATCCATGATCTCACTCCCTTTTCTTTGCGGATACCTCTGCTTTGCAGGAATCTGCAATGCTGCCTATGTCTCCTTCAATCTCTATTGTTCCGCCTGATGAATAGACCCCCACAGTATTGCCGGCGTTTTGTTTGATTGTGAGTCTGGCGGAGCCGGACATTTCCTGACCTGCATAGTCTCCGACTGAGCAGTAGATTGTAAGGGATGCGGAGCCGGACATCCACCGGCCTGCATAGTTTCCTGCAGGGCCGTTTATTGTGAGGGATGCGGAGCCGGACATTCCAGCGCCTGCATAGTCTCCTGCAGAGCCATTTATTGTGAGGGATGCGGAGTCGGACATTCCAGCGCCTGCATAGTCTCCTGCAGAGCCATTTATTGTGAGGAATGCGGAGCCGGACATTTGCCAGCCTGCACTGTCTCCTGCGGGGCCAGTTAGTATTACGTGGCCTTTCTGGAGGCGATATGCCACATGGTCCACTTTCGCTCCGTTGAAGTCAAGTGTCACAGTGTCGCTCTCTTTGATTATTTTGTTTATCGCTGCGGAGATGAAGTATCCTGTGTTGTCATTTATTTCTATTTTTGGGCAGAGGATTTCTATGTCACTCAGTTCGAAGGATACGTTACATAGCGCATTCTGGAAGTCTTTGTAGTAGTTATTTTTTGAATTGAATATTTCCAGAAGTGCCATTTTGGGTTCTTTCTGTCTTGCAGTTTCCTGTATTTTTATTCCTTCTTCGGAGAGTCCTGTACGTACTGGACGCAGTAGGGACCCAGGGTCTATTCTCGGTATCCCGGTTGATGCCTTTGTTGTTCTTTGGACCATTGTTTTCACCTTCATGCTCGCCTTATTGCATAGTCTATCTGTGTCAATTGATCGTTGCATTAGCCCCTTAGGAGCCTAGCGGCGTATTGGAAGAGGGGATGGTCGTTCTGCCGTAATTGATCAATTGCCGTTCCATTGACCAGGATTTCTTGTAATTTGCCGATTTGGGCGAAGTTCTCTTCAAACCTTTTATATATTCCCTCTCCAAGTACTCTTGCCAGTTCAATACCATCTGAAATGCCCTGGAGGCTATTGCTGCTCTTGAATGAATCGCTGAACTCAACCCTGTGCCACAAGACATACGGAAAGATCGCGGCAATGCTTCCGGTAGTTATGCAATCATCTCCCAAAGTCAACGAAAGTGCAGCAGAGAATCTGTCCAAAGAATTTGTCATTCTTACAGACACTGGAGTTGCCAGCTTTAAGAACGCGTACTCAGAACCCCCATAGTGGCAGCCTTCGGGATGTGTCTGCCCTGGCGCCGGGCTATGGACTGGGCACTGCATTTCAGATTCTAAGAAAATACGGTAGTTATTTGCATCATCGTCAAATGGCATGTGATTCAGGTAGGACCTTAATGCTGCCAGCTCTTCTGCTGTTGGCAGGGGTATTCCAAGCCTTGAAGAAAGTTCCGGTCTGAATCTTTCTGCAATACCTGCTATTCGCGACATTTTTTCCCCAGGTTCCATAGAACTATCACTGAGATATCTCAGTATCTCTTTTGAGACGCTTTCGTCTTCGAGTATTGAATAATCCATACCACGGACGATATTTCTGAGGAGAGGATTTGGTCTTTCAACCATTATGCCGATATCAAACCTATCAAGCATCGGGAGAACCATATCAACGTTTGCGCTGTCAGGCCAGTTAACAGTTGCAAATACCGGTCCTTCCGAGCGCAGCGTATGATTCATGTACTCAAAATTTCCCCTGTCTATTGCATCAAGGAATAATGACTCTTTAGCAGAAGGCATTCTGTTGAATTCATCAAAAACTTTGGGTGTGAGCAATGTAAAGGGTCTCCACAGTATCCGCTTCATTTCAGGAAGCTCTGGCATTGCTATGAATTCCTCTTTTGTCACTTCCGGATCTCCATGCGCCTCAGAATCGCGTATAACGCCTCTTGGCAAGCCGAACATTATAGAAGATACGACTTCTGAAAGCGTGGTCTTTCCAAGCCCCCAGTTACCATATACTAGCTCGTTTCCGTACAATGCAGCAGAGAGCACTGAAAGCACTACCTCGGGGCTGCGGTCGGCTATGGAAGTTTCCTTGACAGGAGTGGATACGAAGAACCTGTCGCTTATACAGTCTGTCATTGCAAGAATCTTCTCAGCAGCACTCTTTGCCATTCCATCCGTGGCTTGATCCGCTTTCGTAAGGGTTGCCATATTATCATCAGTATTTGTTTGGATTTTCTGATATATAAGTACTTCTATTAGTGTCAATTCTTGTGTAGCAGTAGTCCCGAATAACAGCCCGAATTCTCAGGAGTTGGCCTGGAAATTGTTGGCGTAGACGGTGCAAACGGGCCAGAGACATAGTAATAGGCGGCTAATGGAACGCCCATGACCTTGATCGTTTGAGGCGCCAAGTCAATTGGCATATGAATACAGGGATATGACACCATAATGCACAGTTTGGCAGGTTCCAGCACTAATTAATAACTTTTTATCACAAATATCATTCTGCGTGTTCTTGTGGTATGATGCGTGGAAATGTGGTAGTTATAGGGGCTGGCACTGCAGGCCTTATCGCAGCAAAGAGGCTGGGCAGCCATGGCATAAATACCGTAGTTTACGACCAGAAGAAGATACTGGGGCAGCCGGTAAGGGCGTCTGGAATACTCTCGATAACTGGATTGTCGACCCTTGGAATAGACTACTCCTCCTGCATAACGAACACCCTTTACGGGGCAAACCTGCATGCTGGAGGGAAGGTAATGAAGATAACTTCGAAGGAGCCAGTAGCGCACATATTAGACAGGAAGAAGTTGAACTGGAGATGCAGGGACGAAGCTGTTGGAGCCGGCGCACTAGTTATTACGGGCAAGAGGATGGCTTCGAAGGATCTTGACGCGATGTCTTCTGAAGGCGTATTGATAGGCGCAGACGGAGCAGTATCTACCGTTGCCAGGCATTTTGGACTTGGAGAGATAAAGAGCATCGCGCTTACGTACAAGGCTGATTTCAACATAAACGTACCTGACAGAAGGATGGTGGACCTATTCTTTGACAGAGGCAGATACAGGGGATTGTTCGCATGGCTTGCGCCCAATGCAGAGGACATACTGGAAGTTGGCGTGGGAATAGATTCAAAGCACGGAAACGCAAAGAATGCGTTTGAGCATTTCATGAAGACAGAGGAAATACACAATATAGTGGGGGATGCAAAGCCCGTATCCGAAGGTGCATCCATAATACCGATGAGACTGCGTGAAAGGATAGTTGACGAGGAAAGAAGGGTAATGCTTATGGGGGATGCCGCAGGGCAGGTCAAACCCACAACAGGCGGTGGGATAATATTCGGGGGGAATGCGGCAATAATGGCAGCAGACATCATAAAGGGATACTTCGATGGAACTGCACGGCTTGCTGACTACGAAGCCGCATTCAAGAAAAAGTACGGGCTTGACATGAAGCTGCACACGCTTGCAAACAGGATATATTCCTCGTCAAGCCCAAAGTCTATGGGAACAATGTTGAGGGTGATGAATGCGCTTGGAGCGGACAGCTTCCTTGGGTCCTACGGGGACATGGACAGGCCAAGTCTCATACTTAAGAGGCTGTTCTTCAGGGGTCTCGACAGATAATCTTATATCATTTGATATTAAATTGTATGAGATTTGCAAGCATAGGCTTAAATATATAGTATGCTATATACTAACTATAGGTGTTATATAATGTATGATGAAATAACTACAGTACAACTAAGCAAGTCAGTAGTTAAGGCACTGAAGCAAATCAAGAAATACCCCAGGGAGACTTATAGTGAGATAATCTTAGGCCTTATAGAAAGCGCCAAGGAGATGAAAGAGTTCGATAAGTTTGTTCAGGAAGCTCAGAAAACCAGGATGAAAGAGCTATGGGGGGAAGGTGATTACTCGGCGTGGGAGCATGCCTAAAGCTGGAGATGTGATAATAACAAGGGTACAATTTGCAGATAGCGAAGGCTCAAGGATCAGACCCGCATTGGTGCTATTCGAGGAACTAGGCAACATAGCCATAGCAGGGATAACTACAAACCTTCAGATGAAAGGAATACACATCTCTACAAACGAGGGAGCAGCTCAGGACAGTGTGATAAAGTTGAATTATATATTCACAATCACAGATGGTGCAATAATAAAAACTGTCTTTCAATTAAGTCCTGAGAAGAAACACCTTGTTTTTGAGGAATTCGTCAAGAAGCTCAGTTCGTTGAAAGGTTAGGTAGCATATCAGATGCAAACCGATTGCAAAGAATGATTTTGGTGCGGACAAGACCAACAACGTCTGAATGTAGGGGTCGAACAAGCTAGTAAAGCTTCCTCGTCGGAGATGTGCCTGACGCACATCTTGTGCCTTGGGCGATGCGCTTCAAGTCCAATTCCTGCAGGGCAAGCTAATGTCACTTGCCTTGGTCTGCGCCTTTGGATCCGCCCTCCTTCTCAAGCAGCCGCTTTCCCTGCTCGGCCCTTGAGAGCGTGTCCTTCTTCACTTTCTCGAGCTCTTCTCCGCTCAGCACCTTGGTGAGTATGTATTTTGAGTATTCGGAGGATATCTGGGACAGGCTGACAAGCACGCTGGTAAGGTCCCTTGACTTTATTATGTATTCGCCTTCGGGCTTCAGCACGTCTATACCTACTGGTGAGAGGTTGAACACCACGTTTATCACTGCGCCAAGGTCATTGAACAGTACGGTGACTATGGCGTTTGTTGAATAGACGTCTTTGAGCTTTATGGGCTCGTCTATGCTGCCGAAGCAGTACAGCACTCCCGGGGCCTTAAGCAGCCTGTTGTTTACAAGGTCTGTCATAAGGGGCTGCAGATCCTCCTGCTTCTCGCTCTGCATGTCGAAGTAGAGTCTGCAAAGCATGCCACCGCTTCTCAGAGCCTTGTCAGTCATTACCTCAATCTCTTGTTTTGCCATTGCAACTACCCTTTTATCCGTGCTATTGCATCTGATATATCTAAAAGCTCTTCTGTACCGGTTTGCATATCCTTCAGCCGGATTTTCTTTGCATCTGCTTCCTGCCTGCCAAGTATAATGGAATATCTTATACCTAGCGCATGCGCATGCTCCAGTTGTTTTGATATGCCCTTTTTAGTAACGTTAAGGTCAACGTACAGCCCGCTCCTTCTGAGAGCGCCAGATACGTCTATTGCATAATCATCGACATCGTCGCCTACCCGAATGACGTGCACGTTTGCATATGTTTTTCTCTCAGACTTGTTCTTTAGTATTGCAGACACGCGGGTTATGCCTATTGAAGACCCAACTGATGGAATCTCTGATTTTGAGTACATGCCCATGAGCTTATCATATCTTCCGCCAGACCCTATTGAGGGAAGCCTGTCTCCTTTCTCATCTTTTACTATTATCTCCCATATGAAACCGGTGTAGTAGTCAAGTCCCCTTGCAAGAGAGAAGTCCACCTCTACCCTGCTTTTTACCCCGTATCTTTCGAGCCTGTCGAGCAGACCTTTGATCATGTCTGCCTCTTGTTTTGCGTCGTTTATATTCATTTCCAGCTTATTGAGCTTGCTGCCGTTATCTGATTTTTCAGTTATGAATGATACAAGTTGCTGCACAGAGTTCTCATTGAGCCCTGCCGCTACGAGCTGACTTATCGCCTCGCTCATGCTTACCTTTGACATCTTGTCTATTATTCGCATGGCAAGGCCGTGCTTATCTGGGGCTATGCGGTAATGGTTCATTATGAGATCTAGGACAGTCCTGCTGTTTATAAGCAGGGTGTAGTCCGTTATTCCGAGAGCCTCAAGCGAAGACAGGGTAGCGGCTATGCACTCAGCGTCGCTTGATATGTCTGCACTGCCTACAATGTCTATATCTGCCTGGAACAGCTCCCTTGACCTCATGAACTGCGGCTCGTCCTTCCTCCATACCCTGCCTACCTGATACCTCTTGAATGGAAGCTTCAGGTCCTTATTCATAGCCATGAATCTTGCAAGAGGAACCGTAAGGTCGAAGCGGAGCGCCGAGTCCTTCCCGTCCAGAAGGTATATCTCCTTTGTTGACTCCTCGCCGTATGCCTTTGCATTCAGCACAGCAGTGTTCTCTATTGCAGGCGTTATTATCGGGGAGAATCCAAAACGCCTGAATACCTCCACAACTACCGATATTATCTCATGGATCATTATTGCATCAGCAGTACCATAATCGGAAGTGCCTCTTGGAATATCAACTATGGTGCCTTGAGGCGACTTTATTGACATTCAATCATATCAGAGATTCTTGTCAAGCCACTTTCTGAACGTCTCCTTTGGAAGTGCACCCACAGACATTGCCTTTACTTCTCCCTTTTCAAAGAGAAGGACCGAGGGTATTGACATTATGTTATACTTTGTAGCTGTTTCTTGGTTCTCGTCAGTATTGAGCTTTGCAAACTTTGCCTTCTTTGAGTATTCCTTTTCAGTATCCTCTATCACAGGACCCATGATCCTGCACGGACCGCACCAGCTTGCCCAGAAGTCAACAACCACAGGAACGTCTGACTTCAACACTTCCGACTCGAAATTGTCGTTTGTTATGTCTATCATAAAACCACATGTTTAGCCTTACAATATCTGCTTTAATGAATATAAACGTTTGCCGCAGGCAGGAGATCGGAAGAGCGTCGTGTAGG
>JAMCSX010000012.1 GCA_023379055.1 Candidatus Martarchaeota archaeon
ATGTGCTTGCAACAGGAAGCGTAATCGCGTAATCCATCAGTATCCAATATACTACCCATAATATGTTGGCTACGATTACCGGAATCATCACCCTGTTTATCTCCAAGCCCCTTGTCCTAAGAACTAAGAACGACCCTACGAATATGGAAAATATGCCCGCAATCTCAATCAGGGTTATTTTTTCTCCAAGGATAAACACTCCAAATAATAAAAGAAACGCCGGTTGTATCTCACCTATTGAAGAGACGTTTGTAATCTGCTCAGTTTCAAGGGCCTTGTAGTAAAGCACATATCCCGCCCCAAGAAATGCGCCTGCAAGCAGGGACAAAATCACAATCTCCATGCTGTAAGCATGTATGCCTACCGCGAGCGCATAAATAAGCATAGGTATTATGCCAATTCCGAGTATTCCTACCGAATACCTGAATTTTCCAAGCCTTTTTGTGAGGTGTTTCGCTATTGCAATATCTGATGACAGAAACATCATAGAAGCAAAAGCTGCGATTAGCCCTAGGTTAAGCATAAAGGTACCTAAACATAGCTAAGAAGCATGGTGTTCATATTAGAGCTACCAAGCGCCTCAGCATTATATCCATAGGCACGCAAGTTTTTTGCAAATGTATCGCGATTGGATCCTCTTGTGTAAATGATATCCGGATTGCACTGACTTATGTAGTCTATGGCTTGGCTGAAGTCGGCATGGTCGCTAAGTGCAAACTGCACATCGGTGTTAAATCTCTGCATTCTGGCAAATCCCGTTGCCACTGCTGTGAATACGCGCATATTCATGGACGAAACCTGTTCAAGCACCCGGTTCATTTTGTTCATGCTTACTATCCAGACTGGATTCCTGAAGTCTCCCTCCACCAATCCCTCCTCCAGGCTCCTGGCGCTATAATCAAGCCTTATCCCATGCTTCGAGTATATGTCGTTTATCTTTGCTATATTGCTGTCCACTATTGGAGAGATGCCTATATCATTGCATATCTTTACCAGTTCCTGTGATTTTCCCATTGCATATGCGCCAAAAAGTATGCTTCCTGTTTCTTTCTTGGAATTCATGTAGTGCTGCATTGCAGTTATCACTTCCGAATTGTCATCAAACGTTACGTTCGGGAACGGATACGTGGAGTCTATTATCAATACGTCTGCTTTCTTTACTTCTATGATGTCCGCTACCGGAGATTCCTGCATCTGATAGTCTCCAGTGTAAACTATTGAGTATCCATCGGCTTCAACATAAAGTTGTTTTGATCCGAGCATATGCCCGGAATCGAGAAGGCTGACGCTTTTCGGCATGTCAGCTACGTTGAGCCTGTAATTCACCCGCGTCTCGACAAGGTCCTTTGTAGCTTCGCTGCACAGTATTGTACTAGTTTTCCGCACCCCTGCAGTATGGTCAGAGTGTGCATGCGAAACAAAATTCAGGCTTGCTTCAGGATCCCGCACATCCAAGGATATTCTGTGCTCTCCTACCCTTATAGCCATTCCAGTCGCCGTGTATTGGATTGCAATTGAAACCTTTTATACTTTCCCTGTCAAGATTATGATCGTGATATAATGTTAGAAAAACTTATCATAATAGGTGCAGGGCCTGCAGGCCTCTCGGCTGCAATATATGCGTCAAGGGAGATGTTCAATCCGCTCGTAATAGGCGGCCTCGCTGCGGGCGGCCAGCTTATACTCACTTCGCTGGTGGAGAACTATCCTGGTTTTCCTGACGGCATTGACGGCCCTGACCTTATAGAGAAGATGCTTGCACAGGCAAAGAAGTTCGGCTCACGTTTCGTATACGAGAATGCCACTGCAGTGGATCTGGATTCCAGGCCGTTCAAGGTGAGTGCAGGTGGAAAGGACTACGAGACTGAAGCAATAATAATAGCAACTGGCGCAAATGCAAAATGGCTGGGAATAGAATCAGAGAAGAAGTTTATAGGAAGGGGCGTGTCAAACTGTGCATCGTGTGACGGCGCCTTCTACAAGAACAAAAACGTGATAGTGGCTGGTGGCGGAGACACTGCCATGGAGGATTCAGTGTTCCTGACGCGGTTTGCAAACAGCGTCACGATAGTCCACAGGAGGGATGCGTTCAGGGCAAGCAAGATGATGCAAGATCGCGCACTTTCAAATCCAAAGATAAAGGTAATATGGAACTCGGCAATAGAAGAGGTGCTCGGAGACAAGGTCGTAACCGGAGTCAAGCTCAAGAATCTTGTTACGAATGAGGTAACAGAGATGAAGATTGACGGCGTGTTCGTTGCAATAGGCTATCATCCCAATACCGACATATTCAACGGCAAGCTCAAGCTTGACGAGCTTGGGTATCTTGTGACAAAGGATGAGATATACACTGATATAGACGGCGTGTTCGTTGCCGGTGATGTTGCAGACCATACCTTCAGGCAGGCTGCAACTGCAAGTGGAAGCGGAGTGAAGGCAGCACTTGCGGCAAGGGCTTATCTCCAGGAACTCGAAGCAAAGGAGAAGCCTAAATGACTGTACCACAAAGGAAGCGCGTATTCATTGTGCACGGATGGGACGGCAGTCCAGAGAATAATTGGATGTCGTGGCTTGGCTTGCGGCTTCAGGACAAAGGAGTCGAAGCGCATGTACTGCATATGCCCAATGCAGCAGACCCGAAGATGGGCGAATGGGTAGCGTTCCTGGCAAATGCCGTGGTAAATTCAGACGCTAACACCTATCTCGTAGGCCATAGCCTTGGATGCCAGACAATATTGCGGTATCTCCGAATTCCGCTGTCAAAGGGGAGCGGGATAGGAGTACTGGATGCTCTGGCAAATCCAGCGGTATTTCATTGGAATGAACATGAATGGCTCGGTGAGAATCCTTTGGTTCGAGAGACCCTGAGTGTGGTGAATTCGTGAAAGAAACAAACCTCAAAATACCCATACAGCAGGAATGCAGGGGAATATCCCAACCTTCAGTTGGGAGAGGATGTCAAGTAATCAAAGCATGGCCTGGGGTCTTCAGTAAAGGAAGATGACTGCTACCCAATACAGAGTAAGCCTACGCAATCCTCCTCTGCCCGCGATAGTTTGAGAGATTAGAAGCCCGCACTCCAAGTTTTCTTATCTTTCTATCCGCATTCGCATTCTCTTTATACAGCTCCATTGCAGTATCGATCAAAGTGTCCGGGTCGCTTGTAACCTTTACGCTCCTGCTGTGGACATGCTCGGTAAAATCCCCATACCTTATCTTCACAGTCACTGTTCTGAAGCACTCCTGGCTTCTATTCAATTCTGCAACCACCTCTGTACCCAGCCTCTTTATAACCTCCGCTATCTCCTCCTCTTTGTTAGTGTCAGATTCGAATGTAAACTCCCTGCTTACAGATTTCGCACTAGCGTCCTCCATAACCTCGCTGTCATCGATTCCATTGGCATAGTCTATAAGTTCTGATCCAAATGAACCCAGTTTGCCAACCAGCCTTGCTCTATTTGCCCCGGCAAGTTCGCTTACTGTGGCGTATCCCAGCTTTTCAAGCTTCTCGGCAGTCTTTGCCCCAATCCCATAAAGATCGTCTATCCGCATTCCGCTGAGGAACTGGCCAACTTCATTCTCATTTACCTCCATTATTCCATTGGGTTTGGACTTCCCGCACGCCATCTTCGCTATCAGTTTATTCGGCCCAATCCCTATTGAGCACTTTATCCCTGTCTTCTCAAGTATTGCACTTTTTATTCTCTGGGCATAATCCTTCGGATTTTCACTTCTTACCCTGTCAGTGGTGTCTATGAATGCCTCGTCTATGCTTACCTGCTCAAATTTATCAGCAAAGCTCCGTATCACTTCCATTATCTTCTTGGATATTCCTTCATAATAATCGTAATCCAGGCTCAGGTAAACTGCGTCTGGCTTTAGCCTATATGCAGTGGAGATCGGCATGCCGCTTCTCAATCCGAATTCCCTCGCCTTATAGTTGCATGTCATAACAACTCCCCTCCCCTTCCCGCCTTTTGGGTCCATTCCTACTACTGCTGGAACCTCGCGTATCTCTGGATGCCTAAGCTCCTCGCATGCAACATAGAAATAATCCATGTCTACGAGCATTACAGTACGCATAACTATTACCTGATCCTGTCATCCTATTGGCATTTCCTCTATAATGCCCTCAGGTTCTGATTCCCTGAACACTTGCGCAGTGAACTTATACAGGCTTATTTCCGGCCTTTTCCAAGAATCTCGATTAAGACCTGCCTTCTCGCATACTCCACTGAGGAACCGTTCAGTGTTCCATCCTTCCTCTATCGGAACTACCGGAAGCAGAAGCCCGCTCTTGAATCCATAGTGTATTATCAATCCGTCTCTCCCTACCCTTACTCTATTCATCCTTCCTTTAGCCGTGGTCTCGGAGATAAGCTCTGGCTGGTGCAGAACGCTTACCTCTATTACTGATTCCCCGAGTTCATGCTGGGACAGTGGCACAAATCTCGGATCCTCGGCCGCTGCGGCTATGGCAGCCTCTATTACAAGCTCCTTAAGGGGCGCTACTGGCTTCGGGAACCCGATGCATCCCCTGAGCGACATTGTTGGATAATGCTTTATTGTAACAAATACGCCCCGACGGTCAGTGAATCTCTCTATATGCCTCTCTATCATCCTGTTTTCAAACTTTGGTGACTTCAAAAACAACTCTATCGAATTTCGCGCTGCCTTTACCAGAGTCTCCCCATCATGTATCGTATACTGCATAGTTTTCACCAAGGTAGCCCTGAAGAGCGCCTCGCATCATAACATGTGCTGTTAATCTATAAAAATAGTTGCAGAACCCGCGATCCCCATATCCAAGCCATATTTTTAAAGCATCTCTGGCATAATATTACACATGGATGTTTCAGGATACCTCAAGATGATTGAAGGTATAACCAAGTCTAATCTATTGTGCAGATGCTGTGGATCTGCACTGTATGTGCTTCCTGGAGCGCAGGAATCCATCTGCAGTTTCTGTGAATCATACGTAAATGCCAATGACATAAACATAGTGCACAGCAATAGGGAGATAGAGAACAACTTGCTAAAAATGCAAGAAAACGCAGTTGAAGGCAGGTGGCAAGACGGTGCGGAATATGCCGATGCACTTGCCACTACCAATGACCTGCATTTTATGTTTGGGGTTGCAAATTTCTACAGATTCTATTCAGATAGGGTATATAGCGACGTTGACTATAATCTTTCGGGGTTTATGTACAGTAATGCAGAAAAAAGAAGTGACGAGCTACATAAAAACAAGAATAATGCAATGGCGCTCATATCCAAATCAAAGGAGTACCTCTTCAAATCCATTAAACTAATAAACGATACGCCAAATCCAAGCGAATCCTTATTGCTCATGGGTTTCATGTCCAACATAAAGCTTAAACGATACGTGCATGCAAAGAAGGCACTGGGTTCTCTCAATGCTCCGTCCATAGGCGAGATCCCCCAAAGTTATGCCAACATGGTATTCAACGTGGAGACAAACACGAAGACTGCAGAAAAATTCATATCATCTTCAATATCTCTGGGCATACAGAACTCGTTTTATTATCTTTCCAGGCATCTTGCAAAAAATGGCTATCTTGTTAAGGCCGAGTCTGTACTCAAAAGGCTAATAGAAAAGACAGGGATGCATGAGGCAGTAAGTTTCATGGATTCGCTGAACGATGTAATCGATGCATCTAAACCGTAGCGTGTCAATGACCTACAAATACTTTAAATATGGCGTCCGAGTAATAGTGTTGGTTCTATGTCTGATCGTTCAGAAAGAAACTATGCCTTTCTATCAAACGGATATACCTCATGTATAGAGCTCGATGGCTCCATAGAGTGGCTCCCATTCCCCAGGTTTGACTCACCGGCAATCTTCTCAAAGATACTCGATAGTGAGAAGGGGGGATATTTCTCAATAAAACCCCTCGAAAAGGATTACGACGTGACCTCAAAATACATCGAAAACAGCCTCGTACTGCGTAACGAATTCAATATGAGAGGGGGCAAGATGTTCCTTACTGATTTCATGCCTCTTGGACTTACTGGGCTGGTGCGCATCTACGAGTCCTCTGTGCCCTTCCTGGTAGAAATAAAGCCCATATTTGAATATGGCCTAATAACTCCGTCAACAGAAGAGGTAGACGGAGGCATAATATTCAGGAATACAAAGACACGCGAGGGATTTGAGGCGAGCATAAAGGGATCATATAAGGTAATAGACGATGGGATATACGAGTTTCAGCCTGGAAAGGGGTATATATTTTCCCTTTACTCTAAAGACATAAAGTACGGCCTTTTCGGAGGCAGCGGCTATGTATACGGCGATCCTTATGAAGCGCTTAGATTTTCACTTAGATACTGGGGAGAGCAGGTACCAAAAAATCAGGATATAGAGGCCATGGTTCAGGAGCAGACGCTTAAAGACACATATTATAGGTCTATATCAGTAGTGCTCGGACTTATGTACACTCCATCCGGCGGAGTTATTGCTGCGGCAACATCATCGTTTCCAGAGATAATAGGAAAATCAAGGAACTGGGATTATAGATACGTGTGGGTACGCGATGCATCTTTTGCCGCAAGCAGCCTAGTAAAGTCCGGAAACCTCTCAAAGTCCAGGAGAATACTAAGCTTCCTTACCAGTGTTATAGAGCCAGCATCAAAGAGTTTTGATCACCCCCTGTACGCTGTCGACGGTACATATCCGCAGACAGAGGAGATACTTAACTGGCTGAGGGGACACAGGAAATCAAGGCCAGTGAGGGTTGGCAATGAGGCTGCAAACCAGATACAGAAGGATATAGAAGGTGAATTCATTGACGCCTTCTATACATACATATCGCGCTCAGGAGATAAGAACTACCTCGGCGAGAATTGGTGGGCGGTTGAGTCCATAGCAAGCTGGGCAATGTCATCGTGGAAGTCAAAATCAGTAAGCCTGTGGGAAGAACGATCCGCAAGCGAGCACTTCGTACATACAAAAGTGATGGACTGGGTCGCACTTGACAGGGCATATAAGCTGGCAATAATGGCCTGCGAGAACGATGAGGCCGAAACATGGAGGGCTGCAAGTGAGGGCATACGTTCAGACATAATGTCAAACGGCGTGTCTGCAAAGCAGGGATGCTTTGTGAATTATTACGGATCCGAGGATATAGACTCCGCGCTTCTGCTTCTTCCTCTTTACGATTTCATAAATGTAAGGGATCCGATATTCTCCGCTACGCTGAAGAAAATAGAGAAGGAGCTTACCGTCGGAAATGGCATGTATATACGCTACAAGTCAGACTTTCTTGGCACAGCGGCGCATCCGTTCACGCTGATCAATACGTGGATGTCCAGAATTTATACAAAGCTCGGAGATAAGAAGAATGCGCTGGCCACACTTGAATGCCTCCTGAGTAATTCGATGAATCTGACACTATTCTCTGAACATATGGATATGGATGTAAGGGAGCCCAGGGGGAATTTTCCACAGCTGTTTCCGCATGCAGGATTCATAGAGGCACTTGTAGACTATTCTGAACGATTCAAGGAATCAAAATAGGCGTCATCCTTTGATAACCGCTATCGGGACATTCCTCGAAACTGGCTTTGCAATTCCAACATTCTTCACAACGTCAATTACCTCCTCTACATCCTTGTATGTCCACTCTGCCTCTTCGCTGACTAGCTTCCTTGATCTTACCCTTATCTCTATATGCTTTCTTGTCATCGAGTTAAATGTCCTCTCTGCAGGAATCTCCCTAAGTGCCTGGTGCCTTGACATCACCCTACCAGCGCCATGGCATGCTGATCCATACGTCTCCTTCATTGCCTCGTCATCCCCGCACAGCACATAGCTTGCAGTGCCCATGCTTCCGGGTATAAGGACGGGCTGGCCTGCATCCCTGTATGCCCTTGGTATCTCCTTGCAACCTGCAGCAAATGCCCTTGTTGCACCTTTTCTATGCACATACACCCTTTTTCTCCTGCCTTCGATCTCATGCTCTTCAAGCTTGGCTATATTGTGTGACAAATCGTACAAAAGCTCCATGCCCATAGAATCAGGGCTCTTTCCAAGGACATCACTGAAGCTCTTCATTATAAAATGCGTTATTATCTGCTTGTTCACGAATGCAAAGTTCACCGCGCATCCCATGGCACCCAGATAATCGTTTGCCTCCCTGCTGCCTATGTGTGCGTAGCTAAGCTCAGGGTCAGGTATTTTCAGACTGTTTCTCTGCTGATATTCAACAAGTGTTCTAAGATAATCACTGCATATCTGATGTCCGAAGCCACGCGATCCAGTATGTACCATTATCACTATCTGTCCTTCGTGCAGCCCGTATGCCTTGGCTGTGCGGCTGTCAAATATGCGTTCTACTCTCTGTACCTCAAGAAAATGGTTTCCAGCACCCAGGGTTCCTAGCTCATTCAAGCCCCTCGATCTTGCTTCCTTGCTCACTTTGGAAAAGTCTGCACCCATCATCGTGCCATTCTCCTCTATTCTCTCTGCATCCTCACTGATACCAAATCCCTTGCTTATTATATAAGGGACCCCTTCCACAGCTATCCTTTCAAGATCAGACTGCGTGAAATCTAGCTGCAGTCTGCTTCCAACGCCACTGGGCACATTTCTGAACAACGCGTCGGCGAGCCGTGTTATGACGGGCCGTATGTCCTTCTCAGCAAGCTCTGTCCTTATCAGTCTTACTGAGCAGTTTATGTCGAATCCTATCATCCCTGGCGATATTATTCCATCTTCAGCATCAAATGCGGCAACACCTCCAATCGGAAAGCCGTATCCTTCATGCGAATCTGGCATCACTTTGATTGCGCCTGCAAGCCCTGGCAGCATTGATGCATTAACCGCCTGTTGAACGGTTCTGTCCGTCTTTACCTTCTGGAGCATGTTGTGATTTGTGTATAATACTACGTCTACATTCATTCCTTTGGACGAATCCCTGCCGACCTTAAACCTATAATTGTCGATTTCCTCAAAGTCCAAAAATAACCCTCTTATCGAATAGCAAGATATATATATGAGATAACGTGTTAATAATACTCATCGTTAAATCAGGGAATCAAACTTTAAATATGATAGGTTATAATTAGTATGTGTTGCAGGGGTGGCAGAGCCTGGTCAAATGCGGCGGACTCAAGATCCGTTGGCTTAGGCCTACGAGAGTTCAAAATCAATGGACAAATCTCTCCCCCTGCATCGTGCTTTTAAAGTGATCAAACATGCAGACTTCAACAAAACGAAAAAAGAGTGCTTCATTAAAGTCAAGGTCCAGATCCAAGGCCTCATCTGTGAGGAGGGCGTCGCACACTAAAAAGGGGCATGCGACTGCTAAGCGTTCCTCCAAGCCTTTGCATGTCTCAAAGTCGAAGATCAAGGACAAGGTGCTCTTTGAGCTTGAACATTACCCCCAGACTGAGGAGTTCACAAGCTCTGCTGCATGTGCAATGATGGTGCTTAAGCATCTTAATCCCAACTTCAAGATGAAGAAGGAAGAAGAGTATAGCATATGGCAGGAAGCAGTAAACGGCAGTGTATGGCACGGCTCAAAGTACGGGCTTGCATATTCAATAGCAAAACGGGGATCCGGGGCAAAGGTAAGCATATTATCAAATACAAAAGATGAAGGGTACGACAGAAAGCTTGCAGTGTATGAAAATGTTAATCTAGACACGCTAACGGCATCATACAATGAGATAAAGACAAAATCCGAGAGCATGTCCGTATACGAGGAGCATTCAGTCAACATATCATTGAATTCAATAAAGAAGGCGCTGTCCTCAAACCAGATACCGATAGTACTGATAGATGCAAATGCGCTCAATCCATATCTCGAATCTTCGCCACATTGGGTAGTGGTAAAGGGGTATGACAAAGATGCGTTCTACATAAACGATCCTTATTCAGACAGCACCATAACCCTGGATCATGACGCATTCAGGCAGTCTCTAGGGTATGACAGCAATTTCCACATGGTGCTTACCGATACCAGAAGGAAAAACAGGACCAAGAGATAATCGGGCATTTGGATTATTTCGGGAGAATAAGGCCAAAATATGTATGGCGGAGAACAAATCAATAGTTGCATTAGTGGCCGAAATTAACAGAATCCTTTATGAAGAACTGGACTCATCCTTTCAACAGCAACCAAGCCTGGCAGCTACCTGTTTTGCTAATTCCTGAGAAGAATGTTGTTTATCACAGTTCTTATGAAAAAGCTCTTTTTTGCAGCAGGGGTATCTTTGTATCTCACGCTGTTATGCATGACTGATCTCAAGGCATTGTAGCACTGAACGCACATGAGCCTCCTGTTTACCGCCCCTGCCTTTACATACCTGTCCTTATCCTGTATGTATCTCGGGGGCACTACCTTTATCTCCATATTTTCAAGAAATCTATTGCATGATAAGCAGCTGTTCTCTACAAGATGCCTTAAGTCCTTTTCCTCTGCCTTAGCAACGCTGCATTCAATGCCATCAGATTCAGCTATCTTTCTGTTGAACGGCATCTGTACGTCGCAGAACCCACTCTCTCCACTAAGGTTTTTATTCCCACAAACCATTTACCTACCTGTTTTCCCCAAGTATGTATTTAAGCAATGGGTTATATTTAAGCGTTTCTATTATCTATAAATAACCAAAAATTTGAAATTTGATAAAATGCGATATGTAATAGCACTCGGCGGCAATGCGATAAAGGATTCCTCGTCTATTGCACATGTCGCCGAAGTCATAGCAGGTATTTATGCAAGGAGAAATGAAGTTGTTGTAACTCACGGAAACGGCCCGCAAGTCGGAGAACTTGCAAAATCTGAAAGGAGAAATCTTGCCATACTAACCGCGCAGACAGCGGCATGGATAGGCCTTGAGATAAGCAACAAGATAAGTGCAGCCCTAACGAAGGCAAATATCGCACGCAGCCATTCAATCCCTGCGGTTGTGCTTACCGATGTGCTGGTTGGCAACGATCCGGCCGCATTCAAAAATCCCTCAAAGCCAATAGGCAGATTCTATAATGAAAAGGAGGCAGAACTGCTCCGGAAAAAGGGGTTTAGCATCAAGAAGTTAATACATGGTTACAGAAGAGTCGTGCCATCTCCTCATCCCAAAACGATACTGCAGAAGGACCTTATAGAGTACTTGCTTAAGGGAAGGCATATAGTGATAGCATGCGGCGGAGGGGGAATACCCCTGATAGACTCTCACGGAAGGTTTGAGTATGTTGACGCGGTAATAGACAAAGACCGCGCTTCGGGACTACTTGCAAAGGAGATAAAGGCGGACAGATTCATAATACTCACAAACATCGATGGGGCTTACATAAATTTTGGCAAAAAGAACTATGAGCTGCTTAAGAAGATCAGGGTCGCAAAAATCAGAGAGTACCTTAATCTTGGATATTTTGAGGAAGGGAGTATGGGCCCAAAGGTTGAGTCATGCATAGATTTTGTAAAATCTACTGGCAAGCGGGCCGAGATAGGGAACATGTCTAATCCCGAAGACATAATGCTGCAAAAAAGGCATACGATAGTAATGCCCTAGCAGTGTTATCGCTGCAATGCCTACAATTTTTTTATAAGGCTGAGAATCCGTTGCGGCTCAGCATCAGTCTTTACGCCATCAATATCAAACTGCGTGCGTGTAGCCTCTTTGCCTGATCTGAGCAGGGATTCTATTACTCTACGCTGTGATACCGAACTGCGACAGAGTAGCTTTGTAATCTTCGGCACAGAGTAGAAAAGCAAGGTATCATATTCGTCACTTATTGTCCTTATAATTTTCAAGTCGCTATTTTTTCTCATTTTTGATAATATGCCTTTGTCATAAAGCTGGCCAAGCCACAACGGCCCAAACAACTCTACTTTGGACTTGCAGGTCGGGCATACTCCTTCTATGCTTGGTGCAATCCCCCTTGCAAAGGCGAATTTATAGCATTTCCTGCAGAACGATCCCAATCCGTTGGAGTTAACCGATCCGACAGCATTGGATGCGCCAAATTCAAGCCTTGCAAATACCCTCATGTAATGCATATCAGATACGGATAGGAGCGGCAGAATGCCGAAGTTGAACTGCGATGCTGTCCTTGATATGTAATTTAGCAATATCCTGATTCCGACCTCTTTGCATAGCTCATTATGGAGCGGCTTTGATCCGTACACCTTTATGCATGCTGCTGCATGCGCACCGCATAGCACTGCCGTGTCCGTAGCAGTTACCATAATTATACTCCCATCCCCGCATAGTGTCAGAAGATCATGCAGGACTGGGGCAGGACTGCCAAACGGGTCAAAGTCCACGATCTCAAATTTATCCCTGCAATTTGATGCATATTCCCGTATGCTCATGTTTTTTGCATCTATCTTCAGACGGTTTAGCCTTATGTTTTTCCTGCAAATATTGTATGCATCCCTGTTTATATCCAGTGCAACGACCTTCTTTGCCTTGCATTCTTTTGCATACCTTATTGCACGTATTCCAGTGGCTGCAGTTGCATCTAAAACTCTTTTGTCCTCGCAGCCAATCGCTTTAAGAAAAGAGACTGACAAATCCCTCAGCCCTTTCATTCTAGGATTATAAAAAACTGCGTTGTTTACGTATACCTTTGCCTTTCCTTCTGTTATCCTCACCATTTAACCCTTCTTTATTTTTATTATTGCATCAAGAAGTCCATGCGCATATTCTATTGCTGAGAATGCAGTAACATAATCTCCATTCTTAATGAAAGCGGAGGTGTCGCTTGCATACATCTTCGCAAGTTCTACAACCCTGACTTCCGCCTCAGTCAGATTTAATCCTGCAACTGCAGATACGTTCTCATTAAATATTGCCACAGTCCTTTTTACCCTATCTTCAAGCTCCATAGTATACCTTTTTATGAACGGGCAAGAGAGCATAAGTAAAAGATGCACTAACTTTTACAAGACATTCTCCGCAGCTACTCCTCCATGTACGGTGCAAGATAATACACCAGGTCTGCATCCCCTATCTTGTAGCTGAGCTTCATCGGCTCATTTGACTTAAGGTCTATGTTTATGTGGCTGCCTATAGGGCACGATTTCACCATGTTTTCAAGGAATTCAAGATTGAATGTTGCATCTGCATTCTTCTGCGCCTCAACCTTCTTTATGAGCGACCCCTCCTTCTCATGAAGCTCTTCAAGCTCTCCAGAGTCCCCGCGCGCACTTATTGCAAACTGATCCTTTGACGCCTTGAATGCTATGTACGATGAGATCAGGCTTGCGTCCTTTATCATGTCCTTAAGCGGCTCGCCGATTATCTCAACATGCGCATCGAACTCCACGCTTGGCTCCTTCTCTATGCTCTTCTTGACATCTATCATCTGTAATCGGTACCTCCTTCTGCTTCCTGGCCCTATGAATTCAAGTAGGATCTTGTTGTCAACATCCCTCATCACAAGCGACTCGTTATCCCTTGTTCTTGACAGTATCCTGCTCAGGTTTTCCAGACTCAATCCTACTCCTGCCTGCTTTTCTACCGAGTATTTGGAAAATGCCTTGCTGGGCATTGAAAACGATATCATGCTTATGCTTGACGGATCCATGGCCTTCAGGCTTATGCCTTCCTTGGTTATATTGAACAGACCCTCATCAACCAAGCTGACTATCGATTCGACGCAATCCCTCCAATACTTGGCATTGTCAATCTTCAGTTCGAACATTTAAGCAACCCACAATTAGCTATTAGTCTTAAGGCACCAATAATAATATATATCCTATCTTCCCGTCCGGATAACATGCGCCAATCGATTTGCTTATTATCTTTTTGCAACGATGAATAAACTTATGCTAGAAATAGTATGCTCTTCAAAGGATACTGCATCTATAAATTCTGCAAATGCAATAATATCCTCAAAGGGGCTGCGCGCCAGTTCTCCCGGCGTGTATCCGTACGGCGAGATAGAATTGAGGGTAATAGACGAATCCCTCATGCATTCAGAATTTCTTGATGAGCTCGGTGCCGAATTGGTAATATTTCTCAGCAGCCACAATAGTGCATCGAGCGTGCCTGCACTTACTGTGCACTCCCTTGGAAATTGGTCTTCTGCTGCGCGATTTGGGGGCCTGCCCAGAACGCTCTCTGTAGCTGCACCAGCAGCAATGCTCATGGTGCTGAAGGGGCTTGCTTCCGTTGACATAGGCCTTGAAAAGACATACGAGGCCACGCACCACGGCCCGCTGCTCAATACGCCTTCAATGTTTGCGGAGTTTGGGGGCAATGATGAAACCATACACAGCAAAACAATAGCACGCGCGTTTGCCGATTCAGTGTGTAGGAGTGCGGAGCAGATTGCAGAAGCCGAGTCAGAGCCCGGAAAGGTCGTAATGGGCATAGGCTGCACGCATTATCCGCAGAAGTTCACAAGGCTTGCGCTTGACAAGGAATATGCATTCTCACACATCCTGCCAAAATACTCCCTTTCCGATATGGGCAGCATAGACGTAATAGACCAGGCAGCTACAAAATCCTCAGATAGGCCTGAATCAGCGATCATAGACTGGAAGAGCATTGGATCTGACCTGCGCACAAGAATAATAAAGAAGCTTGATAGCATCGGGATTGGGTATGAAAGGATATAATCTGCTATCACTCTTCATACTGTTGCTGCTCCTGCCACTTTCCAGTGCACAATACTGGTTTCAGTCAGGCGTGCGGGCCGGTACGGGCTCATACTTCAACCATGGCGCAAAGATAAGCATACAGACTGTCTCAAACCAGAACGTAAACCACGGATCAATGGCCTTCTGGACAGGAGAGACACTTGCTGACGACTCCTTCCTGCAAGTAGGATACCTGATACCAAACGAGTCCGGATATTATCCTACAAACTGCACGGTCAATGGATGCGCGTCACGCACATATCTTTCAAAAGGTGCCCCAGAGTGGTTTTACGAGTATTTTAGCGGCACAGGCACTCACACATTCACAGGAAACATAGGTCCTAATGATTCAGCAGGACCTAACGGAAGCATACATACCTACGGCTTCTTCTCCTCCGGCGACAAATGGTCATTTTTCATGGATGGCAAGATCCTCGGGGCGGTATTTCTTGGCACAAACAACTCCGGAAGCAACTCCGCAGTGGGCTTTGCAGAGGTGGCCAATACGTCATCCACTACGCCAATCATGCTGCCTGTAATGTTCTCCAATCTATCCATATACAATGGCAGCAGGTTCATGAAGGCGACGCACGGGTATTCTTATATAGGATACGGGGTTGGAAGCGCAAGCGGCATACCAAACCCCTATGGAGTAAAAGAGGTGGACAGCAGGATAAATTATTTTAAGGTAGGTTCCGGGCTGCCGACACTTAATGAAATACAATTATGGCAGCTTGGATATTACCTGACCATCACATCACAATATGGAAATCTGTCCGGTACATATGGGTTTGTTGCTTACAGGAATGTGCCGCTGCCCGAGTTAGGCAATCGCCTGCAGGAATCAGAATCATATCCGGAACTTTCCACAGTAATGCTGCCGCACTCTCGGGCAGGCAATGGCACAAGGGCAGTATTTCTTTCATGGCAGGGCAGTGGGCCAGGATCGTACAGCGGAAGCTCTGACGATGCAAACGTGACCATGTTTCAGAATATAACCGAGCATGCGGATTGGGGCATACAATATTTACTTAACGTATCGTCAGGCATCGGCTCGACCTCAGGAAGCGGCTGGTACAATGCAAATTCAACCGCGACGTACTCAATAAACGAAAGCGACATATATGCTGGCAACATGTCCAGATGGAACTTTAGCGGATGGAGCAGCGGAGCAACAGGCATGTCCAATAATGTGCTGATGACCATGCCTTATTCGGTATCCGCGCTATGGAACAAGCAGTATCTGGTAAATGGGCATACCGCGCACGGAGAGATAAAAGGTCTTGGATGGTACACGCAGGATTCAGCAGCGAATGTTAGCATAATCGGCAGGTATGTTAATGAGACGAGCAGGCGTAGGCGTGCATTCTTCTCGTGGAGTAATGGGAACATGAATGACAACATTACACTTAATGTGAATTCCCCAATATCAATAAACGCGACATTCAGGAACCAGTCCCTTGAGACGTTAGAGAGCACTGATGCATACGGGCAACGCATAAGTGGAGTATCACTGTATTCTGGCGTAGATCTGATAAACAGCCATTCCTTCCTGTTCGACAACTACAGATACAACATAAGCAGCGCATATTACAAAGGCGTGGCCATGCCGCTGTCCAAGACAGTAAATGTATCATCACCAGGAATCGTCCAGGTTGTGCTTCCGGTATACAACATAGAAATATATACTACGGATGTATTCGGAAGCCCTGTGAATGCAACCGTTGACGTGCAATTCATGAACGGCAGTTCAGAATCACTGTATTCCGGTACTTCGGGACATATAGAGATTCCGGACGTTCCATACGGGAAATCTACAGTAACTGCACTGCTCTCCGGGCAGGTGGTGCATTCACTATCCTATGGGGATGCTGTAATAAAGATAACGTTTATATCCAACTCGGACCTTGCCGCACTTGCAATGATGGTCATAATCGGGATGATAGCATATGCGCTGGCAGGCAGGCGCCTCTCGCGCCATGGTGATCCGCGCGCAACCCATGCGCGCACAGCATAATCCCATACCTCCTGTTATACCAAAATGTCAGAATATCTGCCATAATATTATATTTATTGATATTGTCAATAATACCATGAAAGTAGCTTTGCTTATTGCCCCAAAGGACTTCAAGGATGAGTCTGTGTCTGGCATAAGGCTTATGCTGGAAAAGTGGGGCGTAGAGCCGATCATAACCAGCTATTCAAACCATGATTGCATGGGCTATCATGGCGCAGTATACACTCCCTCATTAAATGCCGCTGCCGTGAAGCCTGACGATTTTGACGCGCTTGTTCTTGTAGACGGGCCAGGAGTTGACGGCTACAAGCTCTACGACTTCAGGCCACTGCTCGATACAGTAAGGCTGTTCTCGATGAGGAAGAAGCTCATATGCGCAATAAACAACGGCATAAAGGTTGTTGCGAGGGCGAACATTATTGCAAACGTAAAGGTAGCCATGCCAAAGGACGATGAGACGCAAAGGCTTGTGCTTCTGTATCATGGAAAGCCCTCAAAGGAGGACCTGGAATTTGATTGCGGAATTCTTACCCTTGGCAATAGCGACAGGATAACGGACTTTGCAGATATGATAATAAGAAGGCTTGGCGCAAAATAACTCAATGGCACTATCTGTAGAATAGGTGCTTTTCCTCGCCGCAGATGCACAATATCACTCTATACCCCGTGTTGCTTGCCAGCCTTACTGAACAGTTCATTCCAGGAACAAGAATAGATTTGCACTTCTTGCATACCTCCATTTTAATATGTGTATTCCGGCCTACCCTGTAATGGCTTATTATTGACTCTGCAATGCCTATATACCTCCTTGAGAGCCTATCTGTTGCCATATTGGCCAATGTCCTGCTCTTGGCAAGCCTGAACAGCGTGTCTACTCTGCCTTCCGCAATTGACTTTGTAAGCTTCTCATTCCTCATCGCTTACATCTCTACGAATATCTCCCCTGTTGCGCCTTCTACCCTGATCTTATACGTACCAATATTGGTTACCCACGGGGTATTTTTCTCGGCCTTTCCTGTGGTTATGTCAAATGCGCCGCTGTGCCAAGGGCATACAATCCTGCCGTTATCCACGCGTCCCTCTCCAAGCGGGCCTTCCTTGTGTGTACACTTGCCGTCTAGCGCATATACTCTTCCATTGTATTTTACCAGCGCAATGGGCTTTCCGCCCACCTTTATTGACATAGCGCCGTTATCCCCAATGTCTGATACCTTCTTATCTGTGTTGTATTCCATGAATTCACAGTAAATATAATTTAGGATGCTGAAAATTTAAAAGACCCGCACTTCCACAAATGCAAGAAGTTATTTTCCTTTTCTATTCCAATATAATGCGGTGGTTGGCTACCGTAAGACTTTTCCGAATGGATATCCACAAACGTTAGCGGGGCCGCTGCCACATTTCGGTGACAGCGACCGCCGAGAACAAACAATGGAAATAATAGAAACGAAAAATAGAATAAGGAGACTGCTTCCGCGCATTTCCGCGATTGCAAGGAGGTATGGGCATACATACAAGAAGGGATTGGTGGTGGCGAAGAACTGGATTGCACTATCCGTAAAGCAGTTGTTCGGCATAAAGAGTGACGAGAAACTAGCGGATTTTCTCTGGGAAACAGGCAGCGCCCAGTTGATGGGATATCGCAGGGCACCGAATCCGTCGCTTTTCGCAAAGGCGCGAAAGTATGCAATGTTCGGGGCTTTAACAACTGCCTGCAATGAACTCGTCAGGGAATTGTGCCAAGGTAAACTACTTTGCCTGATTGACGAAGACAGTACGGACATGCCTGCCTTCTTCACAAAAAAGACATTGAAGCAACACTGGGTCACAGAACACAGAAACGGCGTGAACAGCAACTGAACGAAATGACTGGAAAGGACAGGAAGGAGAAAGCATATGTCTTCGGATATAAATTGCACATAATCGAAGACTGCGAAACCGGAGTACCTCTGACGGCGGTAGTGAAACCTGCAAATGAGCACGATTCCCGACCATTCTACGAGCTGTTTCCTTATGTGGTGAACAACTTCAATGTGCAGTATGGAGCGAAATTCCTCGGTGACAGCGCTTTTGACTCTGCAGACATACGCAAGAGGGTAAGGGAAGTGAACGAGATGACTGACGTAATAGCGGTCAACGGTAGAGGCCACTATCCTTCCGAAACACCAGAAGACAAGGAATATGGGAAAAGATGGTTTCTGGAACAGACAAACTCTGTGCTCGAAACGGACTACAATCTCACATCGAACCGGATGAAAGGCATAAAGAAGATGGCAGTGCACGCGTTTGCCTGCCTTATTGCAAATTTCATGGAGCACTTCATGGAGTGACGACAAAACAGTATAACAGAATTCCGTTACGTATCTTCGTTAGCGTGAGCAGGATACAATAAAACCTGCCACACCTCATGACTTTGGAACACAAAAATCCATGCTGACTTCAACCACAGGATTTTCAGTATCCTAGAAACTATTATAAAGCATCATGATAAATATATTGAAACAATAAGTGTTATATATGATCTACACAAAAATCGTCGGAGGCAGTGGCGGAGACGGCGGATAGCCTTATCCCTCATTATTGCCGATACCATATTCTGACTTCAGTATTGCATACTGGTTTGTCATTTTCTTGTCAAGCTTCCTATACCCTAGCGAGCCTACCAGCATATTTGTAACTATGAGGCTATCTACTTCAGTTCCATGCACTCTCTTGAGCTCGTCATCAACTGCTACGACATCGCTGTCGCTTAGTACTGGCATGAGGAAGAACACCCCTTCCGGCATTTTTATGTCTCCTTCGAGGGCATACTTATTCACCGCCGAGTTCTTAAAGTCGTTTATAATGTGCTGTAGTATCATTGGCCTGTAATCCCTGTACTTTACCTGGTTTATCTTGTTCAGGAATATTGCAGATATGTACTTGAGCTGGAGACTCTGCATGTATATGGTTATCCTCTTTATAACTCCCTTTTCCACCAGTCTATGGTATGTGTATCGCGCACTTCCATCAGCCAGTCTATACTTCTTGTCTATGCTAGTGAAATCTTCCTTTCCGTTTTCAGACAGCTCTTTAAGCACGGCGTACTCTCTCATCAGCAGTTCCTCTGCGGCAGGCCTTGGTCTCTGCGCGCTTCTTGTCCATACCCTGCTGCTTAGCATGTCAAAGAACGCATCTCTCAACGGTACAAACCCATAGCCTTGATAAAAAGGTGCAAGATATAGCTTAAGGTCGTAATCTACAAATATGCTGTTCCTTATGTTGTATAACTGGTCCTTGACCTCCTCATTTCCATATATGGCAACATACATTATAATGTCATACTTGCCGTATGTGAGCATTGCAAGCTGTATGTTGGGCACCTTTTCAAGCTCCCTCTTCACCAGGCTTATGCTCGGCCTCTTGTCCTCAAATTTTATGAATACGAAGTATGTGAGGTAGCCCAGCCTACTAATGTCAATCTCTGCCGCATACCTTACTCCATATCTCTTTTCAATATTATTGCGCTGCGCATCCGCTGCTGTATTCCCAAGTCCTATTGCCTTTCCCAGCTCGGCTACCGGGGCCCTGCCGTCCTTGCTCAGCACTTTGAGTATCTGTTCGTCGTATTTTTTCCTTTCCGATGTCTCCTCATCAATCCCCTGTCGAGCCCTTTTCCTATCGGGCTTCCTAATAATTGCGGCCTCAAGCCCAGGGCTGCGCGGCCTTGACTCTATAAATGTTCCATTCTCGGTTATTTTTCCTATATATCTTGCTATCTTCTTTACCTTCCTGCGCTCCTTGTCCCATCTGCTTATTGACTCGTATACATAGCACCGTCCACCTATGATCTTTATATCGACATAATGGCTGCGCTCATTGCGTATCCTTCCAAGCGCTTCCCTTATCTTTTCTGGCAGTTCCATATATGGTATATTTAAAATGGTATATATAAAAGGATTTCTCTGAATCCTGACATTTGTCGTTCTTCGCCGACACAGCAAAATCATTTTATATGGTATAAAATATAAAATGATATAGATTAGGTAAAAAGCGATTTAATGCTGAATTTACTCTTTAAATTTCTAATAATAGGTCTCCGAAAGCTAACTCATTCTTATATTAAAGTACTCTGAAATAACAAACATCATTGTCACGCTGTTTTTTGTAAAACAGACCCAACATACCCAATCCCAAATGGTGCGCGTGCTAAACCCACGCGCCCAACTCTTTACAAAATAAATCCCCTCCTTTTCCTTCTTTCTGTTCCCTAAAAAGCGCAGTGCCCTTATGGATTTATTATCCTGCGCTTTCAATCCATAAAATGAAAAGGTATGCGTATGAATCTTGATGATCTTGTGGCGCTTGCCAAGAGCAGGGGGTTCTTCTGGCCTGCTGCAGAGATTTACGGGGGAGCCTCAGGAATATATGATTACGGGCATGTAGGCGCGCTGCTTAAAAAGCGGTTTGAGACTGCATGGACATCCTTCTTCGTAGAATCGAATGATAACTACTACCTCCTCGATGCGGCTAACATACTCCCGGAGAAGCCGCTTGTGGCTTCGGGCCACGCTGCGCTATTCAACGACATACTCATTGCGTGCACTAAATGCAAGACGCATTACAGGGCTGATGTTCTACTCAGCGACGTTGGTATAAGGATATCTGAAGGTGCAAACTCCGCAGAGATAGATGACGCAGTGGAGAAGAACGGCGTAAAGTGCCCGAAGTGCAAAGGCGCAATGGCAAAGTCCAAACCGTTCAATATGATGTTCGACCTATATCTTGGACCTGAGAGGACAGAAAAGGCCTATCTGAGGCCTGAGACTGCGCAGTCCGTGTATCTCAACTTTTACAGGGAATTCAACATACTAAGAAAGAAGCTTCCGATGGGCCTTGCGCTTATAGGCAGGGCGTACAGGAACGAGATATCCCCGCGTCAGGGCCTGTACAGGCTCCGTGAACTGATTCAGGCAGAACTGCAGATCTTCTTTGATCCAGAGAACTTCGAGGTTGACTTCGAAAGGCTGGCGCACAGGACGCTCAGCGTGTTCTTCCACGGGGCCGGTGGCGTTGAGAGGCTTACGGTTAAGGAGATCGTTGAGAAACGCGGGATACCAAGGTTCTATGCATACCACATGGCGCTAATAGACCTATTCTATACTCTCGTGCTCAGAATACCCGAGCACAAGTTCAGGTTCCTTGAAAAGGGGGCTGACAGCAGGGCATTCTACAACAAGATACACATGGATATAGAGGTCGATGTGGAGAGCTGGGGAGGATTCAAGGAGGTCGGTGGCATCCATTACAGGACTGATTATGATCTTTCATCGCATTCAAAAGGGTCCAATAAGGACATGTCTGTATCTGTGGGCGGAAAGAAGTTTATGCCGCATGTGCTGGAGCTCAGCTTCGGCGTGGACAGGAACGTATGGGCGCTTGTGGACACGATGTTCGGGAAGATAGGCGAGAGGTCTGTGCTCCAGATACCTAACTACCTTGCTCCGTTTGCTGCCGGTATCTTTCCCTTGCAGCATGACGAGATCCTTGAGAATAAGGCAAGGGAGATATATACCACGTTTAGGACACAGTTCAGGATTGAATACGACGATTCAGGGTCAATAGGGAAAAGGTATGCAAGGATGGACGAGATAGGGACGCCATTCTGCATAACTGTGGACTACGACACTGTTGACAGTAACTCGCAAAATTACAATACAGTGACCGTAAGGCACAGGGACGACAAGAAGCAGGAGAGAGCGAAGGTAATCGATCTCGGAGAATTCCTGTCAAAGAATACTGCGTTTGACATCGGGCAGTTCCTTAAGAAATCTGGTCTTTTGGTATAGCGTCCAAGGATGCAAACACCACCTTACCGTAGTAATAACATGATGGATGGCAAAAGTAATACATTATAATAACTATTCATCATATCCCTAATGTAAGCCATTCGAAGGGTATGGGCTTTCCATAAATTGATGAAACATGTCGCACAGCAACAATCTGTTCAACAACTGCATCTGGGCAAATGGACCTGGTCGAGATCTGGTGACAATATGAAGAAGGAATCACCCGAGGAGAAGAGAGAGAGGCTATTGAACCTTGCAAGGGAGAGCCTGAGCGCTGCATACTCCGGAGACGAGCATTCAGTTATACAGGCAATAGCGTCGTTCAACGAGCTCGAGAAGACAAGGAACCTGATACACGAGAAACTTGAGGAATGGTATGGCATATTCTTCCCTGAGCTCAGGCTTGCAAATCAGACGACATACGCAAAATTTGTCATTGAGTTCGGATCTGACAAGAAGAATGCAGACATAGAAGCTGTACGGAAGCTTCTTGGCGGTTCTGCAGACTCTGTTGCAGATATTGCAAAGTCAAGCATAGGCCGCGAGCCGTCGCCAGAGGAATTCGAGATGCTGAAAGGCGTGGCAGCGCTTGAGGTGCAGGTGGCAGACGCTCAGGCCAAGCTTGATGATTATCTTGACCACACAACAAAGAGGCTGATGCCAAACATTACATATCTCATAGACTACAAGGTAGCTGCAGAGCTCCTTGGAAGGGCAGGGTCTTTAAGCAAGCTTGCAAACATGCCTGCGGGAACCGTGCAGCTTCTTGGAGCAGAGAAGGCGCTGTTCAAACACATAAAGTTTGGAACAAGACCCCCAAAGTACGGTGTAATATTCAAACTGCAGCAGATAACCACGGCAAACAGGAGAAACAAGGGAAAGATCGCGCGCATCTACGGGACAAAGCTTGCAATTGCAGCACGCGCAGATGCAATATCGAAGAACTTCATAGCAGACAAGCTAAAGGAGCAGCTTGACGCAGCGATAAAGAGGGTAGAGGCAAGCAATCCTGGCAAAGACGACCAGGAACCAAGGCAGGCAAGGTGGGATAATAGGGGGCGTGGAGACTGGCAAAGGAAGAGGCAGCACGGAAGGTGGCAGAATAGAAACAGGAAATAACTATTTTTCGCAGATAATGCATAAATACCAAGTTCTAGTAGATGCTCAATAAGTTGTGGTAGCCAATTTCGAATTCGTCAGTATCAGTTCTGATAACCTCGGCATGCTATACTCATTCGATAGTATGTCCCTAACATAATGATAGAAACTGACTCCGTTCTTCCGGCATGTGTCAAGGATTGTCATCATGTTCTCCCACGCTATCTTTCCGTCATCGCTTCTGGTTCCATAACTCACCTTGCGTTTAACAACTATCTCTCTCAACGCCCTTTCTGCTTCATTGTTATCGAGTGGTATCTCTGGATGGTCAAGTATGACAAGTAGTTTGTCTTTCTCTGCAAACGTGCATTTTATTCGTTAGTCCAGATCTGCGTAACCAGTAGTGGTGGTGAAGATTCTGTCAAATTCCCTAAATACGCGCGTTTTTCCTTCTTTGTTTGGCTGGACTTTGTAGTCTTTAAGCAGATGCCAGAATCCGCGCATCTCAATCCTGAACTTTTTGAGTGCATCACGGTTGCATTTCAGCCAAGGTTCCAGTTTCTTGTAGTGCCTTATCTCGTGTACCCAACACAATGACTGGATGTATGCAATCATCCAGAATTGCCTTGCGTTGTCCGAAATGAGTATCTTATTGAAGAGTTGGCCAAGCTTCAGTCCCAATATTTCTCTGACAGTGTCCCTGTTTTTATACCTGTTGACGAAAAAGACCCCAAAAAGCGCAGTGCAGAGAACCATAACATGATTTGTTACTCCTTTGTGCCTCAGCATAGTGTCATCGGCATGGACATATGAGGTAGATTCCATGCCAGCGTTGAATATGTCATCTCTTTCTTTTGTGAACATTTTCTGTTTTTCCTTTGTGATTATGTCTGATATTTCACCTGCCGAGATAACAATACCCATCTCCGTGAGTATTATGCGTATCTTCTTTTCAGGTACCCTACCGGCAAAGTACAAATTTATGATGAATGCTTTCAGTTTTGGGCCGAAATTTCCATCCACCCAGTTCGGAAGTTCGCCTTCGTATGTTTTGTTTTTGCTTTTTGAGTAATACCTTCCTATAAGGAACTGGACATTGTCCGATTCAAACTTGAGTTCTTGTACTGTAACTCTCCTGTAACCTTTGAACACAGCGTCTTTTGGAAGTTTGCGCGTATCTATCTCTACAGTTTCTGTCCTATTTATCGATATTTGTGCAACTTTGGGGCCCTTGAACCATGTTTTCTTCTCCATTTCTTCTTTGTCTTCCTCTGCGTTTATTCCTTTAACGTTAGGTAATACTCTTGGTTTGCCTTTCTCTCCTTTCAGTCTTGCGTTCTCATCCCGCAGTTTCTGAATCTCTACCCTCAATTCCGCGTTCTCTTTCAGGACCTGTTCTAAGAGGTTCAGTACCTTTCTTATCAGTGCCTTTGTTTTTTCGTCCGTTTCGAGTTCGTCTGGATTGAGAGATAGGATCTCTTCATCTATCTCCATGTATTTACCTGGTCGCAGAAATAGATGGACTGTGCACTTTCAAAATTCTGCTCCTTGAAAAGTTTTATTCAAGTCCACACATTATTGAGCATGTACAAGTTCTAGAATCCTTATTTGGTGCCCCCTGTGCCTGTGCAACAATATGGCATATTGCCCCAGTGCGAAGTTTGAGTTGCGTGCAACAATGTTCACTGCAGTGCTGCTGCACAAAGAATAGACGCATGTCAAACCCATCGCAATGCGTATATATCACTCCTGCCATAATATATTATTGAGGATGCGTCTTGGGAAATATGTGTCCTCAAGACCCCACCCGTTTTACTGCATAAGTGGCTTTGTGCCTTTTGCAGTATAAAATTATACACCAGCATGAGCACACAACATTCGGCGTAAGACGAACCCTTCAGACAGGTCTCTCTGTAAAAACTTCGTCAAGCGCCAAATATTACAGAACCTATTTTTTGGGTTAAGTTTATCTTAACAAGCTTTAAATATATTCGTTTTAAAACAGAGTTATACTTTAGGTGTGTTATGTGGTTTTGGAAGATAATGGCACAGTATCTGTTGTAAAGACCGAAGTAAAAGACGACTATTCGTCAAATCCTGTTCTTGCTCCATACCATAGGACAATGGAGTATATGGAAAGGATGCCTGTTCTTGAAAGGACAAAGACCGTATGTCCCGAGTGCAAGTTGATAGTCGACGGCATAATCTACAAGGACGAAGAGAACGTGATGATAAGAAAGAACTGCCCAGAGCACGGGCTTACCGTTGAGAAATACTGGGAAGACTATGACATGTACATAAAGATGAAGAATTACAATTATTATGGGCGGGGATTCGATAACCCCAATTACGTAAATAAGGGAGAAAACTGCCCATTTGACTGTGGAATATGTGAAAGGCACAAATCTCATACGGGTCTTGCTAATGTTGTAATAACAAACAGATGTCACCTCTCGTGCTGGTACTGCTTCTTCTACGCAAAGGAAGGCGAAGCAATATACGAGCCTACAACCGACGAAATAGAACGGATATTCAGCGTGCTTAGAAATCAGAAGCCCATACCTGCTAATGCGCTTCAGATAACCGGAGGTGAGCCTACAATGCGCGAGGATCTCACGCACATAGTGCAGATGGCAAAGAAGTCTGGGTTCGACCAGATACAGCTGAATACTACTGGCATAAACATAGGTGCAAACCCTGGCCTTGCCATAAGGCTTAAGCATGCTGGCGTAAGCTGCCTGTACATGAGCTACGACGGTGTCTCGAAGAGGGCTAATCCTAAGAATCACTGGGAGGTGCCAGCAACCCTGGAAGCATGCAGGAAGGCCAACCTGGGAATAGTTCTTGTACCTACGGTAATAAGGACTATAAACGACCATGAGCTTGGCGGAATAGTGAACTTCGCACTTAATAATATAGATATAATACGGGCGGTCAACTTCCAGCCGGTGTCCCTTGTGGGCAGGATGCCCTCAAGGCTGAGGGAGAAGCAGAGAATATCAATACCCGGCGCAATAAAACTCATAGAGCAGCAGACTGGCGGGGTTATAACAAAGGAGGACTGGTTCTCGGTGCCATATGTCGGTGGAATAAACAGGTTCATAGAGGCGCTTTCCGGAGAGTACAAATACGACCTGTCAATACACTTTGCATGCGGCGCAGGATCATACATATTCCTTGACCCTGACGGAAAGATAGTGCCTCTCACAAGGTTCCTCGATGCTGCAGGATTGATGGAGCATCTTCAGAACACGATAAACGAGATGGAGGGCAAGCCAAAACTGCAGAGAAGGATAATGGCCCTCAAGGCGCTGAGCCAGATGCGCAGGTACATAGACGCTGAGAAGCAGCCCAAGTCAGTAAACTTCACTAAGCTCTTCATGTCAGTGGTTCTGAAGCACGACTTTGCAACCATGGGCAAGTTCCAGCTCAAGTCATTATTCCTGGGCATGATGCACTTCCAGGACGAATACACTTACGACATAAAGCGGGTGGAGAAGTGCGACATTCATTACTCCATGCCTGACGGGAGGGTGCTTCCTTTCTGCACATTCAACGTGTTCCCGGAGGTATACAGGGACAAGATACAGCGGCAGTATGCAATACCCTCTAAGGAGTGGAAGAACATGCACGGCGATTGGAACTACGGCGGGGACAAGTATGTAAGGGACGTCAAGGAGATAGAGTCCACGGACGCTTACAAGAAGACATATTCGGGAATGCTGGATTACTTTTCGCTTCCAATAAATGTTGCTGAGGCCGAGGCAGTATCCATGCAGACTGGAAGGAAGTATCCTGCTGCAGCAGTGCAGCCATCTGCAGTTCCGGCTTTTGCAAGCGCTGCAAAGAAGGAACCAAATAACAGCGGAGGCGGAGACAGCAGCCCGAAGCAGGATGAGGACTCCTGCGGATGCGGCGGAAGCTGCGGATGTCAGTAGGTCTATAAATATTGCATGTCAAGGGATTAGCATGGATAGGCGAAGCAATACTCCTGAGGAGAGCGGGTTTCTGAAGGACCTCAAGGACGGGGAGGAGGAATATGACGACCATGTCCTGATAGACGGGAAGCACTACAGGATCCCGTACAAGACCGTCAAGGAGGTGACATTCTCGAAGCTGAATACGTACGACCTCAAGGACATACCCTATTCAGCAAGACTGCAGTACCGGCTCCTTCTCCTAGACTCGGTGCTCAAGGCAAAGGTGGAGTTCGTAAAGAACAGGATAATCATAACCTACAATCCAATGGAATCAAAGAACAGGAAGGAGAAGATAAGCAGGGAGGGGCTGATGCAGTTCCTCTCAAAGGAGGGAGTGACGGCAAACGCGGCCGCAATATCGGAGCGGGATGTGGATTACGTGGAGGAGATATACAAACGCCAGTCCAATCCGGACATCATAAGGGA
>JAMCSX010000013.1 GCA_023379055.1 Candidatus Martarchaeota archaeon
AAGCCCACGCCGTTTACGGGTGGGAGGATGTCACATATCCATGTAATTATTCCTATGTGCATATATGAAGACAAAGATAATTGCAACATATGGCCCGGCGCTTAACAAGCCATCAGTGTTATCTAGGGCCATAAAGCACGTAGACATCTTCAGGCTGAACCTGTCACATGGCAGCGAGCGGAGCTGGCTGGAGTACATCGAGAATATAAGGAAAGCTGCAAAGTCTGCTCATAAGGAGGTTGCACTCCTTGCAGATCTTCCAGGCCCAAAGATAAGGCTTGGCGATATAAAGAGTGGCAGCATGGAATTGCACAGGGGCGACCACCTGAAGCTTGCATATGGAACATACACAGGCAACGCAGTCCCTCTGGAGTATGATATACATTCATATGTCAAGAAGGGTTCTGTGCTTTCAATAGGTGATGGCAGCATAGACCTTGCAGTGGAAAGGGTCTCAGGCAAGTCGATATTCTGCAGGGCACTTGGTTCTGGCGCACTTCTCAGCAGGAAGGGCATCAATATACGTAAGGGCAATGTCACTGCAGTACCACCTACCGCAGAGGACGTGAAGCTTGCAAGATTCGCAAAAAGGAATGATTTTGACTTCATTGCACTCTCCTTTGTGAGGTCTGCTGACAATGTGCGTTTAATGAGGAGAAAGGCTCCTGGTGCATTCATAATATCAAAGATAGAGCGCGCGGAGGCGGTACGTGAGATAGATGAGATATCGCGCGAATCGGATGCCATAATGGTGGCACGCGGAGACCTTGCTTTTGATGTTAAGATAGAAATGGTACCCATAATGCAATCAAGGATAATACGCTCGGCAAGGAGATTCTCAAAGCCAGTTATAGTTGCAACGCAGATGCTCGCAAGCATGGTAGAGAATCCAATGCCCACCAGGGCAGAGGTAAATGATATTGCAACTGCAGTGACAAGCGGTGCAGACTGCCTTATGCTGAGTGAGGAGACTGCCATAGGGAGATATCCTGTTGATGCGCTGCGCACACTCTCGGTAACCGCAAGGAATGCCGAGACAGTGACCCTGGCCCAGCCTTCATTCAAGATCACAGGGATAAGCGACAGCATAGCATTTGCAGCAGCTGAAATAGCAGACAATTACCGCACAGACTGCATATTTGCACCTACGCAGACCGGGAATACCGCAGTAAAACTGTCTGCCCTCAGGCCGAGGTCTGAGATAATAGCGCTCAGCAGATCGGAAAAGGTAAGAAGAATGCTTAATATATATCATGGCATACACAGCGAGAAGATAAACCGATACGATACTGTAGATATGATGCTTAGGGAGATGAAAGTGCTCGCTGCGAGGAAGGGGATAAGAAGGTACATTGTGGTCTCCGGGTCGCCAAACCAGGCCGGCGGGACGAATACCTTAAAATATATAGAGTAGCAAGACTGTGCATATTATGCAATTCATCATACTCTCAATCATGTCTATGTTCTCCAGCACTTACGCAAATATAAGTGCACTCATAATTGCGCATTACTCGCTTGCAATAATATTGCTGATGACACTTGAAAGCGCATCACTGCCGATACCAAGCGAAGTCGTGCTCCCAATTGTTGGAGATCTCATAGCAAGAGGCATCCTTAATCCGTACATCGCATATATGGCTGCGCTTGTTGGCACGTTTATTGGCATAACCATAGATTATCTTATAGCGTATCTGCTTGGCAAGGAGGTCATATACAAGCATTTGCGCCTGTTCCACATAAAGAAGGAATCACTTGACGCGTTCGACAGCTGGTTCAGCAGAAATGGCTCGTTTGCGGTATTTGTGTCGCGCCTGCTGCCCATCGTGCGGGGCTTGATAAGCCTTCCTGCGGGATTTGCACAGATGTCCCCAAAGAGATTCTACCTATATTCCATTGCAGGCGCAGCGATTTGGAATGCCGCGCTCATGGCATTCGGATATTACGCCCTCTCGGCATCAAATGCCCAGATGCTTCTTGCATCAATAGCAGTACTGTCCATAGTATTATACCTTATCTATGAAGCCTTCCTGAAAAGAATGATGAGATCGTAATCAGGATGGCTCAAGTATGTAGTTTTTCACTATCTTTATTACCTGGTCTATTGCCCGCTTTATGTCTGCCTCGGTCTTTGCTCCGGTGCAGATGATCTTGCCGTTCTTGAAAAGGAGCAGCGCGGTCTTGGGTTCGTGTATTTTGCATATTGCACCGGGAAACTGCTCGGGTTCATAGTCTACGTCTGCAGATGCCTTTGCTATGCCATAAAGATCCAGGTCTACCCCAAGGCTTGCACTCGCAACTATATTTTCTATCTTGAATTTAGGGTTGAGCGTGACCCTCTTACCTGACTTTGTATGCGCAGTTTCAACTTTTCCCATTATACCACTGCCTTTAAATAGGCACTGAAAGGTATTTATATATATTTGTGTAGCAACAATCGTATTTACATATCATCAGTTAGGCTGATTTTAATGACACAGAAATCCCATGGACTCTTCGCAGGCAGGACAAGGAATCTTACAAGGCACTCAAGACCCTCAAGGCTTGGCATAACAAGGCTCATAAAGGACTTTAAGGTAGGCGATAGGGTAATCATCTCCCCGAAGTCTAATCTCAATAACATCCCACATCCAAGGTATAGGGGCCGGGTGGGCAAGGTTACGGAGAAGAGGGGAGACGCATACGTAGTGGAGATCTGGACATCAAAGTCAACATCAAGGAGCATAATAGTGCCGCAGATGCACCTTGAGAAGTCTGCCTAGAGTTCCATTTCACAGACTTCCGAATGAACTGAAGAAGTTGCCCATGAGCACGGACACGACGAAGAATATGGCCAACCCGAGAATTATGAAGATTGGCAGATATTTCAGTCCACGCAGCGGCCTGCCCGTTGAGATTGCAGATATGATGAATGCGCCAAATCCTGCAATCACTACTATGGCCAGCAGCGAGAAATAAAAGTATGCCTGCGGCGTTATGAGAGGCTTTGACAGTTTAAGGAATGATACGCCAAAGGAAGGCACTGACGTAATGCTTCCCAGTGATATCTTTGACCATACTGCCGAGGTTACCTTTATCATCTGACTGGTGAGCGCATATAGCGTAGGCGCGCCAACAAGTGCCGCGAACGCTATGAATATCGTGTACATGAAAAGCTGGCCCGAAACCTCCTTCTGCACAATGTCCTCGCTTCTCAAGTCCTTGGCTATCTGGTTGAGAAGGTCTGCCAGCCCGCCTCCGTACTGCTCTGCCTCTATTATTATCCTCACTGTCCTCCTCAGGGTGACGGATCTGTACCTGTTTGCAAGCTGGCTGAACGCGTTGTGGAGCGTCTCACCAGAATAAAGCTGTTTTCCAAGTATGTTTATGTCGTCTCCGAGGTACTTAAATTCCGGCCTTACTGCCATTATCATTGCCCTTGAAAGTGATATGCCGCTCCTTATGTTTGCTGAAGTAAGCTGAAGGTAGTCTGGCAGCACTGCCTCCACAAAATCCTTCCTCTGCTCTATCTTAAGTTCAAGGATTGAGTAGAGAAGCACCTCGTACATTAAGCTTACGAACACACCTCCAAGCAGCGCAGGTCCTGCGCCTATTGTCGTGAATATCTCCAATGCGAATGATACGGCTACAGTTATCGCAATCCACCCAAGTATAGCGGCCTCTATGAAGGTGTCTGCGCTTGTCTTCACCCCTGCCAGGTCAAGCTCCTCGGATATGGCGCGCGCCACGTTCCTTCCTACAAGCCTCTCGAATACTATTGCCATAAATGTCACGTTGTGAATGCGGGCCTCGATGAAGTCACGAGGTTCAGGAACACCACCTGAAGCACTATAATGCCTGCAGCTGCAAACAGCAGCGTTGTATTGGTTATCGGTATGATGCTTATGAATGAGGACATTATTGATGCGACAGCAAGACCCATGCTCGGAAATATGACCCCGAAGAGCATATAGAACATCGCTATCGCATTAAGCTTCTGGCCGTATCTCCTCAACTCTATCACCCTCTCCTGGCTGACGTCGCTGACCACCTCCTGTATCGCGGTTATTATGTCAGCGCCAACGCGTATCGATGTGCTTGCCTGCAGCATGAGCCTCTTGAAGGTCTTCGACTGGCTCTTTGCGCTTACCTCGTCTACCGCCTGTTCCATTGGCATGCCCAGCTGTACCCTGTCTATTATCTTCTTGAACTCGGTGCTTGCCGCCCCGTAGCCCGTGCTTACAGTTACCATCGCGTTGAAGAGGGGAAGTCCGGATCTCATGCTCACTATCATGTCCCTCGCAGCGAATAGTATGTCCTTCTCAACATCCTTTCCCATGGCCCTTATTTTATTGACAGGATATGAGAGCAGGGCCTGGTAAGAGCTGAAGTATGCTGCCATGCCGATGAGCACAATGAGTAAAAGTACCAATCCGGTTACAGGGATTCCGCCGGCGAACACCACGAGTCCGACAGCAATCACAGCTGCAATTGCGATAATCTCGGCCTTCCTCACGCACTGGCCAACATATGCCTCGGGCGAGACCCTCATTCCCATCTCAATAAGCGAGGCTGCAAGCTCTGCCCGGGCTGACGAGGCCAATGTCCCAAATCCCTTGCCAGGTGCTGCAGCATTCTGCTGCGCTGCAGGCAGGCTCTTACCGACAGGTTCTGTCTCCTTGTATATGGGCTTAGGCTTTATCGTGAAGAAAAGTATCTTTCTGGCCTTTGTAAATCCGACTATCTGCCTGTCTATCCTTTTTTTATTGCCAAGCCTCAAACCATCAACCCAATCCAATCTTGCGAGCTATCTCTGCAAGCCTTGCATCCCTTATTTCTGACAGTCCTGGCTGGACATTCCCAGGTTGCGCTGACCTATCTGCCAGCAGCCCTTTTATCTCAATTTTTATTATGTCGAGCTGCCCCCCTGTCAGAGAATTGCTGTCTATTACGCTGTTTATCTTTTCAAGTTCTATTATCTGGTCCTGCAGCGAGAGCCCTGGGAGCACAAGCGGCTGCTGCTTCATCGCCGTCTCGCGTTTTGCTGGTGCAGAGGGGCCATTCGGCTGCTTCTGCCCGGACACTGGATTCCTCTTCAGACTTCCATTTGCAGCCTTTGCCTCTGACCGCCACCTAATCCTGTCAGAGAACTCTCCCTCAGCCTTGGATATAAGGGAGCCTAGCTCCCTTGCTATCGCATCCTCTTTCTCCCTTGCAATATTCATGCCCGTCGCCTCCGCGCCGCGCACTCCTGTCCCAAACGACTTTATCTCCGACCTCACCGCGTTCACCGAGCCCTGCATGCGCGCGACTGCGGCGCTGCCTGTTGCCTGCACCCTCTGCGCCTCTGGCGCGCGTTCTGAGGCAGCAGTCCGCTCCGTCGATTCGATAAATGTGAGGGTGCTCTCCACCTCCACGTCCGTGTACTTCCTGATTGCCACTTCAGGCCCGAGATCGTACACGTCTACTGCAGCCTGGCTGCCACCTGTACCCGACGTCTCAGCCGCGCCTATGGCCTGCACAGATTCTTCGTAATTCATCGACTCAGTCCAAGAAGTTCTGGGGTGTATTTGGCATTCTCATCGACAAGCTTCACTATCCTGTCCTTGTCTTTGTAGTATTCAGCTATCACATATCCTGAGGCATCCACCCCTATTATATTGTTTCCAACCATCCAGTTCATTATCTTAACCTTCTCGTTGAGGCTCTCCTGAAGCTCTGGCTGTGTGTATCCTGCATAGAGCAATATTATATCAGATAGCCTCGACATGTTGGAGACCCGGGATACGGCATCCTCCCTCATGTTCCACCTGTACAGCACAGCGGCGTCGCCGGACTGCCCCATCTCGCCGAACTCAAGCACCCTCCTTATTCCAAGCCGCCTGTGCCTGAACAGAGACACTATGCCTCCAACAGAGTTAAGCATTATCTTCGGTATCTCTATGGGCGGATTTGTCATCCTTATTACAGTGTCTAGAACGTTGTCTGCATGTATTGTCCCGTATACTGCGTGTCCCGTATGTATTGCCTCAAATAGCGTCTGGCCATCATATTTTGACCTTACCTCCCCGACAAGTATTATGTCGGGTCTCTGCCTGAGCGAGTTCACCATCAGATTGTAAAGCCCGACCTCCCCCTTACCCTCCGGATTGGGCGGCCTTGTGAGCATTGGAACCCATTGGAGGAAGTTTGGAAGCGTGAGCTCCCTTGTCTCCTCTATCGATATTATCCTCCTGCTCGGAGGCATGAGCATAGACATTGCATTGAGGAAGCTCGTCTTTCCGCTTGCTGTGCCTCCTGATATCAGCAGGCTTATCTCGTTCTGCACGCACTCCCATATTATGGCTGCGACCTCCGGAGACACAGTCTTGTTTGCAATGAGCGCTGGCATGGTCCACGGATTCTTCGTGAACTTCCTTATTGTTATCGTATTGCCGTTCTGCGATATCGGAAAGAGCGTTGCGTTTACCCTGGATCCGTCCGCAAGCTCGGCGTCCATAAGCGGTGACAGAGTGCTTATCTGCCTCCCTATGCGCCTTCCTATTGCCTCCGCATGATCGTAGATTACCTCATCGCTGAAGAGCTTCAGGCTGGACTTGCACCACCCGTACTTCTTGTGGAATACCCAAACCCCCTCCTTCGAAGAGTTTACTGCTATCTCTTCAAGGCTGTCGTCTGCCAGGAGCACCTCGAGGTCGCCCAGGCCGAGCATTATGTTGATTATGTAGGCTATCAGCACCTTCTTCGTGTCCTCCTTTGTCCCGGGAAGATACTTGTCTATCACCACGCGCGCAGCGTTGGTGTACTTTACCGTGAGCTCCTTTGCATATTCCTGGTCTGCCATCTTCGCGGTGTCTATCGGCACTATGCTAAGAAGCTCCTGCCTAAGCGACGTAAGAAGCACGCGTGTCGCCTCACCGACCCCTGGCATTATCACGTCGTATACCGGCACAAATTCGCCGGTGTCAATTATGTGTATGTGCGCCACTATGCCATTCGCGTCCAGGTCATATGATTCGTACTCCTTTTTAGTGCCAGCAGGCTTTTTTTCCTCATTTGCCATCAGAATCACCATCTCCATTTTCCTTCCCAACCTTTTCCCCTTTCCCATTTCCAAGAGCCCTGAATTTGTCCCCAACACCGTTGAGCTTCCCGTTTAGCTCCCCTACCGACTCGGTTACCTTCGCGGACTTTTTCCTTATCGACTCCGCCGACGTTGTCTGTACTGCCCTCTTCTCAGAAAGTATGCGTGCATCATCCTTCATCCTCTTAAGCTTGTCCAATAGTACATCCCTCTCCTTGCCGACCTCATCAAGATCCTTTTTTATGCCAACAAGTCCGCTGTTAAGCTCTCCGATACTTCCAAGATCCCTTTTCATATTATCCACCTCAGGCCTGAGCTCGGACATGCTGGAGTTGACAGACTTCGAGAGCCTTGCTATCTCGTTAGTCCCACTAGTGAGCTCATCAAGCACCCTCCTGCCAGCCTCACCGGTGTGCCTTATGGCTGCATCAGACGCCCTTTTGTATTCTGCAATGGATTTCTCGTAGTCGTCTATCTGATTATCCTCAAATTCAAGTATCTTGGCAAGCTCGTCGTGTCTCTCCCTTATCTTGCGCGATATCTCAAGCGCATTCTTCCTGTACTGGTATATGACCGATTCAAGGCTCTTTGACATCTCGCCGATGTTCCTGTCATATGCCTCGAGCTGGCCGTGCAGGTCCTGCGATACTGCACGTGCATTGTTCGTGTCTGCAGTAATTCCCGACAGGCTTGCAAGATATTTCTGTACGGTCTCCAGGTCGGCCTGCGCCTTCTCCGACACGCTCTTTATGTGGGCAGTGCGCTTCTCCATCTTCTTCTCCACTCCCTCTATGTAGCCCTCTATCCTGTTTACCCTGTCTAGCATGTCCTTTACTCCCTTGTATTTTGTCCTGAACAGCTCATCTATCCTGAGAAGACCTCTGCTGAATTCTTCTATCCTTGCAGACACCTGATTTACTACTGCAATCTGGGAATCAAGCTCTTCTTCAAGATGCGCGGACTCTGCCTTTGCAACTGACCGCTCCACTGCGGTGCCTGCGTGCAGGCCGGTGACAGGCGAAAGAAAGGCGCGTCCTCCCTTGTATATTATGCGCAGTATGTTTGCCTTTTCAAGCACATTCGCCCATCCGAGTATGACTGATTCATTGACACCGAGCGCATGCGCCACTGCAGTTACGTCCGTCTCCCCGTGCTCGTTCAGGTATGCCACGAGGGCGTCTATGCTTGTCTTAACTTCCTGGTCGGCCATTCCCAATCGCTATAATCTATTATCTTCAAGCTTATAAAACTAATCTGCACTGCGCAGCCGCGCCTGCCCTGCCAAGCGCCGCAGCTGCAGCCAGTTGCAGAGCATATCTTTATTAATTTTTTTGACACAATACATCCTATTGTTGTGATTGGGATGACAAAAGGAAGAACTAAGAGCCCGCGAAGATTGTCAAAAGGCGCTTTTTCTGCAAAGTATACTGCAAGGGTGAGGCGCATGTCAAATGCTGCGCTTGTTGCGTCTATTGCAGTCATACTGATTGTAGTGGTTGTATTGATAATAGTAGGATCCTTCTGAAGGCAAATCCAATCCAGAAGGAAACCTGCATAAACCGGCAGCCTGTTTTTATAGGTTTGTGGCGTAAAGATATCTATGGCAGTCCAGCTCTGGCAGTGAATCCGTCACAAACGCATACATTCTGGGCGCAATAATCATAATCGCCCTCCTCGCCATATTTCTATACGTATTCTTCGGCTCAGGTGCTGTCTTATCCCGGCCATTGCCACAAAGACTACGACATACGCGACTACAACTTCCCTTGCCACAAGCACCGTGACCACAACAACCCATGCAAACATTATTGCCTCGGTGCCAATAACAATATACAACAACCAGACCTTTGCATCAGGTTCCCAGTTTCAGCAGATGATCGCAGTGACATCCTCCAACCGATAAATCATGTGGGCTTCCAATGGTGTCTTTTTGATTGGTCATCGTGAAACGCCAAGCGTAATTCCTGATTCAACGATCATGCCTGCAGCCTCCTTTTGAGGTGCAGAGGCAGAATCTCCAGAGGCGTATCTTCCCCTTGCCCAGAGGTATGCAAACGGCTTTGGGCCAATACTGTGGATAGGGAAGAAATCGTACCCGCCTGGCTGCGTTATGCCAGAGGCGGTTGTCGGCCAGGTCTCCTAGATCCCGCTGCTCAGTTCGTCAGTTCCATAGCAAAGTTTTTAAACTGTTCCGAACATAATATACGCGTTAAAGGTTGAGAAAATGGCTCTAATGAACTGGATAAAAAGATTGTATCTATTGGTATACGTTGCAATGTTCGGGTCCCTGATGTTGTCAGTTGCATATGCTCAGGCCACCACTGCCTTAGGAACCCCAAATGCTGGAGTGACTTCCGCTTTGAGTTCTTCATTGTGTACAATAGTCGCTACAGTACAGTCAATTGTAACGATAATAGCATTGGTAATGTTCATTCTGGGCGGCGCACTTTATGCAATTGCACATATGATGCCAGCAGCAGGCAACCTGAAAGGAAACATGCAGGGCTGGGCGCTCGGCATGATAGTTGGCGGTGTAGTCGGCATAATAATAGTAATCGCAGCCCCTGGCATAATACATCTTATATCCAGCGCAGGAGGCATAGCTGCCGTAGTAACCTGCAGCTGATATCTGCCAGAGTCAAGTCGAAGTTTATAGGATGAGTCGGGCAATGAGATGCCGGAGAAAGTACTGGGTGCAGGTAAATACGGCCTGACACTGTCCTTTCTTCTATTTGTGGCAGTGCTGGACTACTGGTTTCCATCGTTCTCTACATATGGGTCTGCAGTAGTGCTGTCCTTCACATTTCTCATCATATTCTATGCAACTGCATGCGGCTTGTACAAGTCCAGGCCAAGCCGGACCCTTGGCCTGCTCATAAGCATATCCTTTGTGCTGTCCATCGCATTATTCCTCCTGGCTACCTTCGGATATGTACTCATGGGCATGGCCTCTGCGCATGAAATCTACTTTATTGAAAATCTGGTAGTATTCTTCATGATGCTTTTTCTGCTTTTCTTCATACTTGAGGTATATTTTTATACCCGTAATAAATGGACAAGGGTATTCATACTGCTAATCGCAGTAATCCTGGTCGTATTGTATTTCTCAAACGTCAGGTATATAGCTGACGATGAGACAACGCTCTCCTATTACGGCCTTGCCAGTTTCCTAAACGGATCCAATCCATATTCACAGTCTTTCTCTGCCATACTATATAACCTGCACGAATCCAGCGGACTTGTGGCAAGCATAAGCACAAGCAACAGGATAGCAGGGAGCATACAGTATCCTGCGCTGTTCTTTCTAATCAGCCTCCCATTATACCTCCTGGCAAATCCAACAGCATCAAACCTGACCGGGAATTTCCTGCATTACCAGGCAATCACGTTCTTCCTGATCTTTATACTGGCGTACCTGCTTGTTGCCGAAAAAGGAAAGAGGTCTGGGCCGGCAATCTTGGCGTATATCTCGCTGGCACTGCTATTCAATTCGCTCAGCTCAATGCCCGTATTCATCATGGCCGCCTTAATTCTTGTCCAATATTCCGATGTGGGCAGCAGGTATTCATGGCTATTCCTCGGGCTTGCAGCCTCAATCCAGGAACAGCTGTGGGTGCTGGTTGCCCTATTTGCAGCGTATTCATTCAACACCAAGGGGATCAAGAGGGGGTTCATGGACGTGGCCGGAATTATTGCAGTCTTCATTGCAATAAACGGATATTTCATAATAATGAATCCTGCAGCGTTCATAAACAACATATTCGGAACTGCAACGAGCCTGTTGCCAAACAGCCTCTCTCCAATAGGGTATGCGCTGATAACATTGCTTAACGTATCATTGAACACTACTACCTACCTATTTGCCGTATCTATCCTTGCCACAATCCTATTGTCGCTCTATATAAACGAAAAAAAGCTAATACTGATATTCAGCATCATCCCGTTTCTCTTTCTGGGGCACGGCCTGCTTATGTACTATGTGCTTCCATTAAGCATATTTGCCATCATCTCTGCCATGGGCTTTGAAGAGAAAAGCAGGAACCTGCTTAAAAGATCAATCAGCAGATCAGCACCTGCAAAGTATGCATATTATGGCACATTTGCCGCGCTGGCACTCCTGTCTGCCTACATGATACTCGCATCGCACGGCACCTATTCCAGCCACGTGGGCATCTCAATCAGCAACATATCGATATCAATGCGCGATCCGAGGACACTGGCATATTCCTCTGATATCCGCTATGTGCCAGATACCAGCATGAAGCTATCCCTGCTAATACAGGAAAGCGCGGCTGGCAGCGTGGGATACCTCGGCCTATACAACGACAGCATTATAAACAGCAGTCTCAACTGCAGTTTCCCATGCTCTGTGAATGTGAATATAATAAACCTATCCGGTTCTGGGAACTACAACCTCACTGCCTACCTGCCGGCTAACATGCCCACCCCTGCGTACATATCCGCGGTGCTCTACAACACAACCGTCTATTATGCGTCGCCAGCAGTATCATACATCAAATCCTGATTCTGCGCGAATCGGCTTTACGTCAGACTCCTGGCATCTGGGACATACACGTCCCAATCATACCCCGTATTATTGATATGGTAATTAGAATCTATCGCGTTTACTATGTTGGGATAATAACCGAAACGCCCCATGCCGTTTTCAGGAACCACTATGGCAGCAAAACTGCGGTTTTCTATTCCGTGAACTATGTGTGAGTCATTCCACAATCCGTGTTCCTGCATTGCCCAGAATTCGCTTGGCTCGAAAAGCAGACTTTTACCTGCCGCCACGTTAACGGCAGGATTCTCGGTTAATATATTTCCTCCCAAAGCCCTAAGTGATGACCCAACCTCGTAAGCACCCAGATTATAAGATATCGATGCCGGCCAAGCTAAGGTCAGCATATATGCTAAAGAGTATGTGATAGCCAGGGTAAGTGTATAGGACAATGCGCTATACTTCCCCACTGTCTCCCTTCCAATAAACAAACTCCCCAGTCCAGAGGCCGCAGCTATGATATAAAGAGATAATGGCGCGAACAGATAAATAGGAGTCGCCTCGGCCTTGCCTGAACTGACTATCAGCATTATGTTGCAAGCTGCTGCGATTGACACCGGCGATCTGATATTCCTCGAAATCCACGTCCAAGCGAAAAAAGCAAGCGGGATAAACGGGGTAAAAAAGAGCAAAGATAACAGCGTACTAGCTAGATTGGCCCACTCAAACGGGGTGATAAACGGCAATATAAATACAGACACTACGTAGCGCCCGCTAGAAACTAGGTTAAGCCATATCACCACAATCAGGCTTGCCGCAACGAAAATGCCGCCGAACAGGGCAAGATCGCGCCTTTTGCCGTTCAGGAGCAGATAAATTGCCACCGCAACGGCAAATAATATTGCATCCTGCTTTATAAAGAAGGCCACAAGCAGCGCCACGGACGCGAATACGACCTGGCGCATTCCCTTGTAATCTATGATTAAAAAAAGCCCAAGAAGGTCGAAGAACAGGGCAGTGGCAGAAGGGTCCGGCATCATTCCAAGGTACGGAACTATTAACGATGACAGAAACAGGACTGGCGCAAACAGGCTCAGCAGGCTCTTTCCCTTTAAGATCTTTCTTGTTATGAGATACATCATCAGTGCGCTTCCGAGCACAGACGCAAGGCCTATGAATCTCGTATAAAAGTATATGGAGCCTGCACTATATGCCGAGCGCAGCGCCGCGACAAATAGATAGTATAGTGGCGGATAATATGTGATTAGGTACGGATAGGAATCGAAGCTTTTATACAGGTAATGCAACTTGGTTAAGACAATCACGCCTTCGCTGTAATCGATGCTATACTGCAAGTTCAGCACGTTGAGCATACTTAAGAGATTGCCTATGGCCAAAACCAGGAAGAGGAAAAATAGAACTGCAAGTATGATCCTGAAAATTCCCGTCCCCATAGAGCGCCATCCCGATTATTCAAGATACTGGAGCAAAAGATATATATCTGCCACACCGTATCTATGCGCAGGTGCTTTGCATGAGAAGGCTGTTAAGTCTGGGCTATTCGGCACTGGCATCCAATTTCAGGCCGCTGACCAAACCCTATAAACTGAATTACGCAGTAACGCTATCGTGCCAGTCACAGTGCCGTACCTGCAACATCTGGTCATTAAGGCCAAAGGGAGAGCTGGACATAGGCGAAATAAGGGAATTTGCCAAGAAGAACAGCTACTTCAAATGGATAGCCCTGACCGGCGGTGAGCCGTTCCTGAGGAGCGATATTGTAGATATTGTGCAGGCATTCAGCGAAAGCTGCAGAAGCCTGTATCTGCTGACAGTCCCTACAAACTCCCTTTGCAATGCAGACAAGGTCTTGGGCCGGATCTCCCAGATTGCAGAACTTAAGGTGCCTAGGATTGCAATAACCCTCAGCCTTGACGGCTATAGGGAATTGCATGACAGTATCAGGGGAATACCTGGAAATTATGATAGAGTGATGACGCTATATAAAGGCCTGAGGGAGCTGAAGGAAAAGCACCGTGGCATATCCACCTTCTTTGGCTATACAATCAGCAGATTTAATGAAGGCAACCTTATAAAGACTGTTGAGAGGGTAGGGAAAGAGCTTCCCGGAGTAAAATACAGTGATTTTCACATAAATCTGGCACAGACCTCCGATAATTATTACAGAAACGGCGGGGCGGCAATAACCTGTAGGAAAGATATTGCAACATCTGAAATTGAAGAGATCATGAAGAGAACAAAGCCGAGTCTGGACCCCATGCATGTGCTGGAAGGGGCATTTATGTCCGGGCTTCTGGAATTTGTCAGGACAGATAGGCAGCCCTGCAAGAGCATGAGCCTGAACGCCTCCTTGTTCATGGACAGCGTGGGCAGTATATACCCATCAATAATGTGGGACAGAAAACTGGGCAACATACGCAATATAAACTATGACCTTTCAGGCATCTGGCACAGTGCACAGGCGGAAGAGATAAGGCAGAGTATATCGGAGGGAAAGGAGCCACGGCAATGGACATCCTGCGAAGCGTACCAGTCCCTAGCGGCGCATGCGCTGAACATGCTATAACACTTCAAACCATCCGCAGTCCCTGGAGCCACTTATTCACGGCCGCGCAAAATCCGCATGCTTTAGGCCGGCATAATTAATCTTTTCTCCTGACCCTGATACTGCAACAGACTAGCGGCTGGGCATAAGCCTGCGCGATCCGGAATTATTCGGTCCGCAGCAGATCAGGCAAAGTTTTCAGATTCCAGGTTCCGGGCGCGCTTGGCATAGCGTTTTCCGAAGCCATTGTCCGAATTGAACCGACGGGCATATATTTTTAACAACGTGAGCGGGAAATCCCACATCCTTCAGGGGTGGGATGAGAGCGAACCGCAGATAAGCATATAAAGATAGATCGAGATAAAAATAGAGGAACAAAAGGGAGCGTAATGGAACTGACAAGAGCCTACAAATTCAGGATCTATCCTGATGCCACAAGGCAGGCAGAGATAGACGAAAGGCTAGTCCTTGCACAACAGTTCTACAACAAGATTCTTGAGAAGTCAGTTGCATCTTATAGGAATGGAAAGACAAAGGTATCTATTGCTCAGTTCAACAAGTTCGTCAAGGAAATAATCCAAGAGGACAAGAGATACCTGAAATTGTATTCGCAGACAAGATGCGAGATAGAATACAGGCTTATGAAGGCATATCAGAACTTCTTCAGGAGGCTCAAGGAAGGAAACAGAAAAGCAGGCTTTCCAAGATTCAGGTCAAGGGACAGGTACAAATCATTGACATACCCGCAGGACAACGGTTCCTTCTCCATTGAAAAGATAAAGAAAGAGGACAGGCTCAGGGTTTCACGAATCGGAACAATGAAGATTGAATTTCATAGGCCTATAGGAGGAAAAATAAAGATGCTTTCGATAAAACGTGAGGCAGGCAATTATTATGCAATCTTTATAACTTCAACTGAAACTGCAATTCCAAAAGTAAAGGATACTGCACCGGTTGGGATTGACATGGGATTAAATACGTTTGCGATGCTTTCCGACTTCACTAAAATCGAGAAACCCAAGTTCGCAAGGAAAAAGGAAAGGAAGCTTGCGCACTGGCAAAGGATCATCGCAAAGAAGGACGAAGTCGCAAAGAGGCAGAAACGGGGCAAATACACGAGTAACAGGAGAAGGGCAGTCATAAGGCTTCAGGATGCATGGAACGACGTGAACAACCAGAACGACGACTTCATGCAGAAGGCTACTACCAATCTCGTAGATTCTGGAGAATACACCTCTTTCAAAATGGAGGCACTGCAACCGCAGAATATGATGAAGAATCACAATCTCGCAAGGTCAATCGGCGAGGCATCATGGTCGAAATTCAGGCAAATCCTCTCATACAAGGCTGAAAGTGCCGGTATGGAGGTGAATCTTGTAGATCCAAGGGACACGACGCAGGAATGCAGCATCTGCCATAACGTAAAGAAAGGAAGGGAAAAATTGGCCCTGAAGGACAGAATATACCAATGCTATGCCTGCGGAATGCGGATGAACAGGGGCTTGAACTCTGCGAGAGTCATAAATTACAGGCCGATACTTGAAAAAGCTAGGGAGGGACACTCCCGAAGTAACGCCTTTGGAGGCGCAGCCTCTACATTCCAAAAGGGAATGCAAACTACGCCAGTGAATCAGGAACATACCCTGCCTCGTTTCGATGCAGGGGAAGCCCACACGATTTATCGGTGGGAGGATGTCACCTTTTGATCTGCATATTAATCCGGTGTATTGTTGTCTGTACTTAATGAGTCATGGAATCTTTACAGGGACAAGATAAGCCTTGCACTGATATTCTCAATACCTTTTATCATAGCATTCGCCATACCCCTCATTGCGCCTCTTCCAACATACATGAGCGCAGGCGCAATATTCCTAAGGAGCGCGAGCATATTCGTGAACGGCAATATAGACCCGCTCAGCCTTGCAGTCATAACGCTCTCAACAATATTCTCCCTGCTCTTCCTCAGCTTCGCATTCGTGCTCATAAGTCTGCTTGTCAAGTCAAGAAGGACCCATTCCAGCACAAAGGCCATGGCGTTCAGGAACATCGAGTCATACATTGGAAAGGTATTCTCCATCTTCCTTCTCTACGCCCTGATACTCACATTTGTCAACATAATAGGCTACTCGCTCGGGGCGTCAGCCCTGCTTACCGCAATAGTCGGATTCTTCCTCTTTGCAATCATATTCTACGCGCCAAGCGCTGTTGTTGTAGACGACAAGAGGGTATGGCGCGCAATAAAGGACAGCGCAAGGCTCGTAGTGCGCGAGCCGCAGTATTTCATACTGTGGCTTGTGTTGATAACAGTAGTGGTGTCGGTGCTTGACGTGGCATGCATATGGATATTCGGCACGTTCTTGTCAAGGTACGTTGTGCTAGTCCTCAACTCTCTGTTTGTGGTACCTTTCTTTGTGATCTTCATGGCAGAGGCGTACATGAGCAGATTCAAGCTGCTAAAGCATTGATTTAAATATCAGAAAATCCATAATACAATTAGGTGAACGCATGGCAACTAAAGCTGAGGCAAGTCGCTCCGCAGAGCAGGCTGAACCAACGGCAGAAATACCAGTTACAAGCAAGGCAACGCAGGGAGTAGCAGGTCAGTCTGGGACGGCGTTCCTATTCTGGCTGGAAAACAATTTACGCCCCTCATTTAATGATAATCTCGGTAGACTAGCTAATGGAGATAAGAGCGTTATAAATGATCTGAATGAGGACATTATGCATGCCCATGCATTTGAAATGGCATTGAGCTCGGAAAATGGGATAACCGATAACACCAAATCCGACATCACAAAAATCTTAAACAAAATGGGAGATGATTATCGCAAAGCCTGCAAAGACGCGGGAGTAACTGTCAACAACGTAGATATATCGCATATGGATGCAGTTAGCACGCACATAAGGAAAATATTCGATCACGACAAACACTCAGCAGAAGTATTCTCCAACATATCCCTCCTCGGTCCAGAATACAACGATGTTGCCGGACAGCAAGTGCAAAAAGACATATTGTCCTCTCTTGAAAAGATAGGCATAACAAACAATGGCACATATAACTCATCTAATCAGGTATACCGGTTCTTTGATAGGTTGGAAGAGATCAAGTCAATTATGCGGAGGGACAGCACACAGTATGGTAATGCCACGGAAACCAGTTCAATAGTACCGCAGGCAGTACTTGAAATGGATGAAAACGCACCTGCAGGATCTTCAGAGGCTAAACCATGGGCAGCGGCTTCAACTTCTACACAACCTCTGGAGGATAATACACTGCCGGGAGCGGCCAAAACAACTGGAAAAGCGTCTGTAGAAGATTCCCAGCAGCTACTTCTGGACATACTCAAAGACAACGCAAGTAAGCGTGGAATTTCAGACTTAAATGATGCATTACAGCGTATAACTTATACCCTTACGGACATAGAGAAGATCTGCCCAAAAATAGAAATAAATGACAATACAGGATACTTCATCTCCGCAGCGATAAACAAAATAATCAAAGAGAGCGACACTGTGACACTTGACTTCAACGGAGCGAAAGTGGACCATGTGGCACATCATCTCCAGAAAGGCCATGTAATACTAAACGGCCCCGCAGGAGACTATGTAGGCTGGGGAATGTCCGGCTCCGCCAAACTCACAATCAACGGATCAGCAGGAGACTCTGCAGGTTTGGTTATGTCCGGCTCTGCATCCCTCACAATAAATGGCTCCGCAGGAAACCGTGCAGGCCAGGGAATGTTCAGATCCGCCAAACTCACAATCAAACAAAACGCCGGCAATGCTGTGGGGGGCTATTCATCAGGCGGAACAATAGAGATTGAAGGAGACATAGGCAGCATTGCAGATTCCTGCAAAGCAGAGGTATACCACAACGAAGAGAAAGTTAGTATCTCTCCTCCCCCTCCATCTAAGCAAGGGACCGAATCCACAGGAGGCGGATCGGCAGAACCCAAATAATTAGCCAACGCATCGCGTATTCTTCAAACACACGTACGCGCTGGCACACTTGGGATATGTAATGGTCCAGAATCTTCTACACTGGCAGCAGTGCGGCAATTCTCAAAAGGGACCCGAGTCCCCTATTTCATTCTAGAAATTGGCAGCAGAAGGGCATAACCTAGGCGTAGCGTATTCTCTTCTTTGATATGCGCTTCTTGGTGCGCGTGCGCATGAACGCGAACGCCACAACAAGCGCAGCAATTGCCAGAAGCGCAAACGCAGACACGCGGCCGAGGCCGAGCAGGAACGTGCCTATCGGCACGCTTACTGTCTGGTTTGCAGGCACCCATGAATAATTGAAGACACCGAAAGTGATTGGCGTTGGATGATTGAGGGTATATGCTGAGTATCCAAGTGGCACCTGTGTTGCAGTTGTCGGCTCCGGGGGCGGAGTGCCATAATATACTGCGGTTATTTTCGAGTATCCGTATCCGCATGCGCTTATCAACGCGTTGAATTTTCCATGGGCATTTGTCTGCGTTATGTTTGCAAGCCCAAGCTGGCTTGTGCATATCCCAGATCCGTTAAGTGCGATGGGCATGCAGTATTCTGGGTAGGGCGGCAAATAAGTTCCCCCTTTGGAATTGGTTACGTATGGAGGGCAGGCTCTGTTCAGACTGTCATTGTTGTATATGTTGCAGTTATATTGTATTGGCGTGAACAGGCTACTCGGAGGAGGGCTGCATCTTCCTGTGGAGTTGTACTGCGTATTGTATGTTGTGACGTTAGGACCCACATATCCCATGTTGTGCTGGCCGTTAGGCGTACCCTGCAGCCCGCTATAAACTGGATTTGCGAGCTGGCATCCAGAATCGGCGGCTCTCCTGCTGGCATTGAAAATGCACTGGGATGCGATGGCATGTACCTGTGCGTACGAACTTATCGCATTATACCCTTCTGTGTTCAAGTTTGCATCGTAGTACAGGTAAATCGGCGAGTTCTTAAGAGGTATTTCTGCTGTGGCACCCTGCGGGATCCAGCCAGCAGTCCCGGTTATGTTGATTATGGTGTCGTTTGCATTCGTGCTATTGACTATCGGGGTAACTGTCATGTTTATCTGCGTAAGATTTGCTATGTCCGCATCTATCGGCTGGTATATTATGTTGTTGAATGCATCTGCGTAAGCGAATATGAGCCTGTGGTATCCAAGCAGCTTGCTGTATGACGTGCCAGACCTGTTAAGAAACAGCTGCTCATTAAATACGCGAGTCGGTATCTTGTTCATGTACAGCAATGCGATCTGTGTAGGCAGGTAAATATTCTGCGCATCGAAGTTGCTATAACTACCGAAACTGTTTTTTGCGTTGGCGAATGACTGGGCGCATGAGGGTCCGTAGCACGGCACTCCGGGGTTCGCACTGGCAGAGATATACGAGAAGCCAGGAAATGCCCCGCCCTGCTGTGTAGCTACAACATCAGCAAATGTCATCTGGGACGTAGCGTTTACTATGTCCTGCGCATTTTGGACCCCGGTTCCTGGCACAGTTATGTTTACATATGCGGTGCCTATCATCCTATTGCCAAGCAAACGGGTTATTACCTGCGGCGGCAACGATACGCTGCCCAATTTCGGGACGTACAATGTTCCGTTTCCATACTCGGAATAAAGGCTGCCTCCAGATACTGTGGCATTAAGGTAGTTAGGTACTACGTTTGCCTGTGTATACGCATATACTGTCTGCTGGGTTGTAGATTGCTGGAGCTTTGGTGGTGCGAATCCAGTGCATGCAGACTGGGAGACAGGATTGACATTGTCAATGCTCTGCGTAAGCGTATACGAATATGAGTACGGAAATAGTACATAACCGCTTATGTGGCTGTTCTCTGCAGTTGCAAGCTGGCCCGTGCCAGATGGCTGCGAAGTCCCACCCCCGATCAGATTATTCAGGAATGTGCCGCTAGATGCACTTGATGCACTCTCCAAATCTGTGCCCTCCTGCACAGTGAAGGCAGACGGGTTATTGTTTATGTTGGTACTTGAACCCACCCCGTACCCGAATTCGCTTGCCATCGTCTGTGCAAGTGACAGGCTCTGCGCATATCCCCTGTTTTGATCATACACAAACGGATTGGTGAAGAAGTATATTGGCGGATTTATGCTGTAAACAAGATCAGCAGATGTCTGCCCATAGTTTTGGCAGAGTCCGGGAGACTGTGGTTTGGGAGCATCGGTGATTCCATCCTGCCTATCCCAGATGAGGGGTTGCTCAATATCCACGCTTCCAGATCTTATGTAGCTTGAACTTCCGCTATCTGTCGTATAGCAGTTGTACGATGCGGTTCCAGGATATCCAACGCCTACAGGAAGCGTGTAGTTCTGCAGATCAAACTTGAGGAACAGCAGCTCGCCATAAAGGTTTGCAGGCGACTTGTCAAAGTTTACACCCCCATTTCCGCCCCAGGCGCAGTCAGCTCCATTGAACTGGCCCTCACTTACCAGCTTGGCGCAGCTCGGCACATATATTGACACCGTATTATTGATTGACACAGAGAACTGTACCCCTGAAAGTGGAGTTGATGCACAACTATGATGGAATGTCGGACCAAATCCAAAAAGACCTACGTTATCTGCCGTACACGACCATGATGCTATTTGCGGTCCTATCGGCGCATACGGTTTTGTATAAGTGAGTACACTTGTTGGATAGGTTGTGCACCCAACGTTCGTTTCGCTCTGGCTCGTAATGCATCCCTGTATTATATCAGAGCTTACATCTATGGTTGCGTGCGTCTGGCCGGATCCTCCTGCAGTTATCTGGCCTGACAGTATCCATCCATATGGCGGATATCCGTATCCGCTATATTTGCCTGAATACGGCGTTACTGTCATGCACTCCTGTTCAAGCTTAGATGCTCCAAATAATCCTGCCGCAGCCGTAATGGGGCCGGAGGCCATTGCCACAGCCAGCAGTGCTATGCCTGTCCCTGGCGAAAGTGAATTACCGCAACCTCCCTGGTTTACCTGCCAGATATCGCTCTTTCCTCCTGCGCTGCTTGGAGGTATGTATGGGGTTATCGGTACGTCTACTCCGCTTGCATTTATCACTCTCAACGTAAGGAAATTGAATGCAATCCCCCCTTGGCAGCCTGATGTATAAAGGTTTTGTATTACGGGAAACAACTCCTGTATCCCTGAGCTTCCGCACCCCCATTCTCCTGTCTTCCCGTTCCAGTCATCAAGCACATACAAGTATCCGTTAACATCGGCTATGCCCACCGGGTGATGGTATGTTGCCTTATCAAGATAATCAGCACTTATGCCGGGGTTATTCTTTCCAGCTACATCTCCACTGGTGGGGATTGCATCACCTATTATATAAGACATTGCCTTTTGTAATTTGTTGGCATTTGCGGATTGTGATGGCGTTATGCCATAAAAACCCCCATTTGCAAGCCAGTTTGTTATGTTCAGCCCTACGCCATTCTCGTCTATATGCGCCTGCACGTCCGCAGCTATGGATCCGACTACCGGAATGCCGCTGATAGCCGCCTGCACGCCTGCACCTACTGCTCCGGCTGCCGAAGTGCTGCTATATCCGTGTACGATGTCCGGAGAATATGAGAGGTCTATTGCGCCAGCGCAGATGTTTGGGTTGCTTCCACTCAACACTACAATATACCCTCCTGTCGAGGCATTTGCAAGGTATATCTCAGAGCCATCAGGAGAAACCGCTATCTCTGGCCACACAGTCGTATGCGGCCACCCGATGACCGAATAGGGCTTTGTTCCGCTCAGCGCGCTACTCAGTTCATTCTGCTGCTCGGATGTTAATGACGAACTACTAATCTGCGACTGCGATACAAGTGGCGATTGAGACAAGGCGTAGCAGTTAACAATATGCGACTGTATAAGCAAAGGCCCGTTTCCATTTGCATGCGATATCGTGACTATTGCGGGAACCGTTACTGCATTTGAATAGGTTACTGCTGTTGAACTACTGCTCGCCGATGCCGCAATCACATAATACCCTGTTACATATACGTCGCCAAGAGAATCCGAAGCCATCCCAAGCGGCACAAACGTGGAGCCGCCTATATCTCCGCTTGACAGCATATTTATCTTATTGTTCTCTCCAAATGTTGTAAGTTCCGTTGACGCTACATTAATATTCAATGCAGATGAGAGAGGTATTGCATTCGCCAGGTAGACTGAGCTTGTCTGCATTGCAAGTACGTTATTCCAGTAAGTGTTCCAATTGCTGGCGAATGTCTGCGAACATGTGCTTGCTGCGCTTGCCCCTTGCGTGCATGTTGCAATCTGCACGCTGTTAGGCTGGTATTGCGAAGTATTGTAGTATCCGGGCTGCACCTGCTTAAGGACAAACAGCTGCAATCCAGGGGTACTAAATACGTTTGACTTAGTGTTTGTCTGGGATCCGTCCGGCACCGCAGGAGCGCATACCCAAGCCAGCACATTATTTATTCCGGTCAATGGTGTACCGCTTTGAAGCGCCGAGGCCACTGCCTGGCACCCGGCAAACGGCGCCTTTTGCCAGGATGTCAGAAATTCATTAAACGAGTTCTCAACCTTGCCAAAATTACTGCCAATCTCGCCTGCAATCGTCTTTGGGGACCCTCCATTTACTAGTGCACTCAGCATTGCAGAATTCATGAGCTTTGCAGTTGCCTGCTCCCCTGCCTGCGCAGTGCTGAAACTGCATATCTGTTTGCCTGGAATTGTGTTGCTGCATGAAACCCCCCCATCACCGTTAGTTATGAGCAAGGGATTGTAGAACGGTTCGGTGCCTTTCCAGAGCAATGACGGTATGCCAGAAATGCCCACACTCTCCCATTCAAAATACGATACTGCCTCCAAGAACTGGAGGGAATATTGCGAAGGCACAGTAGCCTGCAAGTTATTTGCTTTTTCCCCATACCAGATAGAGCACTGGAAGAATATGTCAGCAGTCACGGTGCCTGTGTCATATGGGCACTGCCCGGTCTGCGCGGTCTTTGTAGTGCCGACAACATACAGGAATCCGTTTGGAGTTGCGGTCATCGCGTCTGCCTGTATATTAAATGTCACCCCTTCACTTGTTGCAGCTGGATTTGACGACAGACCAGACGCGCCTCCAGAAGCAAGGCCAGATGCAAGTGCAGAATATGCTGCTTGTGCCTGGCTTTCCCTTACGGGTCCATTACACAGCCCATAGTTCGGTGGATTATTATATCCGCTGCATCTCTCAAAATTTTGCATGAATGCGATAGCCGCCCCTTTCGGAGTGGTTACTCCGCTCCACCATGCTGCCCCGGGGCCATAGCCGCTCGTGATAATAAGCTGTATCTGGTTCTGAATGTCCAGTTGCGGATTGCCGGTTATTAAACTTGGCGATGTCGGATATGAGGATGTAGTAAAGCATACAAATCCATTGCACCCTCCGCCACTGCTCTTCTGTTCCGGATTTATGTTCTTGTAATTCTGACCGCCGGTCTCCTGTGCGGCATTGCCCATTATTCCAGCAGCCTCAATCTGCGAATAACCCGCAGCTATCAAATCACACCAAGCTATCTTATAAAGCGGCTCTCCCGTCTGGCTTGCAGCACATCCCGTGGATATGGTGGTTGGTATGCCCACTCCGCTCTCAGGATATGGCAGTCCGAAGTTAGTATCCGCTATCGCCTGAGAAAGTCCCTGTCCAAGTCCCGTTACATTATAATAGGCTAGGGATGGATTCAGGAAGGTCGAGGATGCCGGATTTATGCTAAATACGCCACCGTTAAAAAATAGGCTTGTGGAATTCAGCGGCACAGGCTCTATCCTTCCCTGCGGCTTGTAATAGTTCCACGGACTGTAAAGGTCATAAGACAACTGCAGGTTATACGCCCCCTGCGGCGCAGGATTTGTAATATTGTAATTATAAATCAGGTAGGGAAGCACCTGTGTACTCAACGATCCGAAGTTGGGCTTGCCATTTGTTGGAGGTTCAACTATCGGAAATGGCACGCTCTGCTGCTGTATGTTGCTGATCGAGATGGACGAGGTATAATCATAAGAGTAAGTGCAGTAATTTTTGGATGGTATCGCCGATCCAAGCCCATTCTTGCCGTTCCAGTATTCGCCTAACAGGTTATTCATGTCTCCTGCAGGATTGGGGGCCTTGCTCTGAATATCTATGTTCTCTACAAACGCAAACTGACTTAGCCGCGTATCTGCGGCAGTGTCAGTCCAGCCTGGGAACGGGCTATCAATCCCGCCAGGAGCAGCAAAAGACGAGAGCGGCTGATTCCCTTCCGTCAAATAGGTTCCCGGAGCAATCAAGGAACCCCAATTTGCCTTCATTTCATATGCCAGGGCCTCCTCTCCAGCAGCTGCGTTTCCAAATACCGCTATTTCCTGCGTACTTGGCAGTTTGTCTCCAGGCGGTGTATATCCGCACAATACTTTTGCACTGCCATAACTGCTCTGCGATGTCGAAATGCCCAGGGGATTCCATAGCAGGAAATTCCCGCCATCCGGTCCAAGATTTGGCGCTATCGATGCGCCGAGCGCCTCGAGGAAGTTTATGTTGTCAGTAGTTGCAGGATATCCTGCATCCTCCAACGCTGCTCCAAAGAAAGAATTGGCAAACCCCGGCCAGTTTGTTGCAAGCTGATCTACCTGTGGCGTGCAGCTTGGCGCGCCTGGTGGCACATAGTATTCATGTGTTCTCTGCACCTCTGACAGGCTGCCAGACAGCTGGCCCAAGTTTGTATAAGCGGCAGCAGACCACGTCCACAGCCCCTGCTCACCATACGTCGGATTTGCGCTATATATGTACCTATTTCCTCCAGACGAGGTGGACACTATATCCTGCGGAGGTATACCTGCAGGTGCGTTTCCAGTAATGTTTATCATGGGATTATATCCCAGTATTACTGCATTTACTTCGGCTATGTCGCTGAATTGCAGGTCGGGTGACGAAACCGGGAAAGAGCTCGGCGAAGAGGGTGGGGAGACTGCTATCTTGAACTTTACGCTAGGGTTGAGCTGTGCAGTATTCGTGTAGCATCCATTCCCGGCGTAGTCTACTCTCTCACCTGGCTGCCAAGAGGTTGAAGTCTGGGACGGTGATATCAATGAAAGGGTAGTGTATGTCTTGCCTGGTGCGATAGGGCACGTTATCAGATCCATTGCATACTCGTTGTTATAATCCTTTACCTGCTGCACGGGGGAGGTGTTTGATTGCGATACTACCTGGGTACTGAACAATGATTGAAAGGGTGAGGGTATTGCACTTGCACCTGGCTGCAATCCTGCGGGCTGCGATGCCGATGCTACGGCCACATATTCAGAGAGCATAAATAACGATACCAGAACAGACAGAATAAGCAACGCGTTGTGAAACCTACCCATGGCGACTAACACCCTAAGTATTCTGCATTGCCCTATATTTAAATGTTTGTCCAAATCGCCAGTACTTAACAACGACAAAACAGTCCCTTACCGGCGCTATTGTCCGATTTCCAGACATTGAAGGAGGCAGTTCCAGAAGAACTGAGAACCGATAAAACATGTCCCTTGCGGGATGCAGCGCTTGCATGAACGCAGAAGAAGCATGCATATTTTACTGGCTGGAGGATGTCACTGTAGGAACATATTGGAATGGACGCCATTATGGTATTTGGAATGGACGCTATTATGGTATTTGGAATGGACAACGCTATAATATTGTCCGGGCACGCCTGTTCCAAATGCCAACTCCCATACATAGTCATATACAAAAAGATTTTATAAGTGTAATAGAGATACATATGCATGGGTCTGACCAAAGCTGCCATATTCTCCTTACTAATGTTATTCTCTGCGTTGTTCTCCAATCTCCTGTATGCGTCAGCCGCTTCGCCGTTCTCAACAAGCGCAAATCCGTGCAGCTTCAGTCCATCCCCTTCTTCACCGAATTTCCAATCCGGCATCTGCTCCTGCCCGCTTTTCACCCAGCAGATATATCAGCAGCCATCTGGGTTCGGTGGTTTTGGCAACATCCTCCTGTCAGACTTCAGCATCTCGCTTATCGCACTCACGCTCTCATTCGATACAATAGCCATAGCGTTCATGCTGAGCAAGATATTCACGCATCAGGGCATCAGGAACTGGCTTCAGAACGAATACTTCGAAGTAATAAAATCCGCGCTGATCATAGCAGGGATATTTCTCCTTCTCATATTCCTGAGCAACATAGCGTACCTGATAAGTCCGAGCTACAGCCAGTTCATCCCGTCTACTCTCTCCGGTTATCCTGGAAACATCGCCGGACTGACTTTGGGTTCTGAGTCTTATCTCTGCCTGGTCAGCACCAACCTCAATACCGTATTCACGGTCTTCGGGAACATGGCTTCGGGGGTTGCAATAGCCAACTCCTTCAATCTGGGCTTCTACATTCCTATCCCGCTGAAATATGTTACAATCCTGAGCGGAATAACGTGGAAGCCCTTCGGGAATCTGATGATTCAAACGGGCAACTTCATCATAGGCCCCTACGGATCGCTGCTTAACGACATGGTAAACTTCGTCCTATTTCCTGTAGACGACATTGTCGACATATCCATACTCATGCTTCCGTCAATAGTGCAGTTGGGCCTTGTCGTCCTGATACCGATCGGCATCCTATTCCGCGCATTCCCATTTGTGCGGGGCATAGGAGGCACCCTTATCGCAATGGGGATAGGGCTGGCACTCCTGTGGCCTTCACTGCTTCTGCTCTTCAACTATCCAATAACCAACCTTGTCACAAGCGTATTTCCGGTACAGCCGATAGACCTCCATGTCCCTTCAACTACGAGCAGCACAAACGTTGCCGGCCTAATCGAACACGCGGTTAACAAAGCCACAGGCAGCCCCTCCTCTAGCATCTCTAGCATAATACTGGGTAGCAGTAGCAAGTTGCAGACGTGCCCCTCCTTGTCCAACCTCATATCCATTAGCGCAATCTTAAATCCTGGCAAAACCATTGCACAGTTCGCCGAATCAATTGCATGCAATACCTTTGAAGTCTTCTCAGGTACCATCAATGTCATGTTAACAACTGCATTCACAACTGCATTCAACCCTATCATAAATGCCGCTTCCGCCATTCAAAATGGACTAGTAAATCTGGGCGAGACCCTCGTCTATTTCGTCGAAACCCTGTTCCCAGGAAATATATATCCATACCTGAGCGACATGATCTCTTATGGCGTATATCCGATAATACAGCTTCTTCTCTTCCTGTTCGACCTCATAATACTATATTCGCTTACCGATAGCATAGCGAAATCCCTTGGCGGAACAATAAGGGTGCAGCTTGGAAACAAGTTGAGGCTTGGATAATGGTGCACAATCATGTTTATGCTAGCAACCAACCTACCGACCACTGCATACAATCTTGCATGCAACTATGGCTCAAACCTCGGGAGCCCCACCGCCTCACTCAACGCGTTCGGCTGGATCCAAATAAACCTGCTTGTCATAATCGCCGGGTTTATGATAGCCGCACTGGTATACATGCTGAGCGGCTTCTTCCCGGTATCGATGCGGGAGAAACTGAGGGGCGTAGTCAAGTACGAGTATTTCCAGATGACACTCGGCATAGTAATACTGCTTGCACTGATAGCCTTCTCATCTACAACCTGCCGGATAGGGCAGGCGCTTGCGATTGGCGCGCAGCCTGTCGGGCACATCCTTTACTCCGATCCGATGCAGTGGTCGCAGTCGTACCTAAGCAATCTTCTCTTTGTAAAAGGCTTCTCCCTTTTTTCCAACATCTACGCCGAATCGCAGTTAATAGTGTTTGATGCCAACATCATGGACACAGCTGGCGAGATTGTCTCGTCACTTCTGGTAAATCCGTTCTTCGGAACGAACCTCAATCCCGGCCTGCTTGCCGTCTATTTCGCATTCTCAAGTACGCTGACAAGCACGTTTGTCCTTCTTATGGTGGTGGCATTCGGAGTAATATTCGTAATCTACATGTTTCTCCCGATTATACAGGCAATGGCCCTTACTGTTGTAGTGCCGCTTACGCTGATACTGCGATCCGTGCCTTTCGCAGGGCCGAGACTCAGAGAGTCCGCTGACTCGATAATGGGTCTCGCAATAGGCTTCTATTTCATACTTCCCCTTGTCCTGATACTTAATCAGTACATCATTACCTGGCTATATACCCCGTGCATTATCCAGACCTCGCTTAACGGCCTCGCATCTACCCATCCGCAGTTCCTGCTGTGCAATCCGTACTACGAATTTACCGGCAGCTACAAGCTGATCAACATACCTGTTGATTCATTCTTTACTTCCTCGCCATCTACCCTTGCCTCCGGCGTGCAGGGTGTAGGAGTAGCGGGCCTTGTCAACGGAGTTGTCCCGTCATTCTTTGGCGGGGCGATAACCGGGGCCGGAGGCGCGGGTCCGTTTATTCAGAAGATATTCGGCAGCCTGTTCGGACTTCCGCAGGTAATAATCGCATACTCGCAAGAGGTCTCACAGTATCTATTTGAAGGCATAGTCCTTATAGGCATTGATATGGCCATAACCATAGGCTTTGCACAGGGACTGTCAAAGGGCTTCGGGTCGGTGTCAAGGATTATCGGAACAGGGCCGTTCTGGGGTAATATCTGATGAAATTTGCCAGTATAATCGCATTGATGGCTGCATTCGGGATGGCGCATGCAGGCACCAGCACGCTCCAGTTTGCTCCGTCCTCGGCATTCAACAACTGGGTCCCGATAGTCGGGGTGGGCATCCTCCTGGGGGTCATGATATCCGTAATATATTACCTCATAGGGTGGTTCCTCGGCAATGCAAGACTAAAGACACAGACATTCGTGAAGAGCAATGCCCTCAACGAGCTGGAGCAGACGCTAGGAACCGTGCTTATAGTCATAATAATACTCGGCGTTCTCTACTCGGTAGGCACAGGGGAGAGCCTCGCCTTCAGCAACATACTGTCAAACAACGCTGCAAAGTCCATAACAAATATCTGCAAAACCTACCTTCCAAAATCACAGATATCATTTTTGGCCAACACCGGCACGCTTTACGGCCAAACCCAGCTTCTCTCGCCGACGACACAGGTATGCCACCTCCTCTACGCAGCGGGAAGCACAAGCAACCAAAACCTTTATGGGGTAAGCAGCTCCACTGCCAACATAGACTACGGGCTTGCGGCAACGTACACCATACTCGCAAACCTGACAAACCAGTCCGCAGTCAATCTCAATTCAATATTTCATTTCGAGAGCCTCCTATTCTTCTTCAGGGATGTTAACGTATATACAACTGTCTGCCTCGGAGACCAATGCGCTCTGCCAATCGCAATACCCGAATTGGGACCAAAGTACGAGTCCGAGGTTAAGTTATCCGCAAAGCCCTTCGACGGATACGTCCTCCACAGGCTCATAATGCCCACAATAACCACCGAAGGCACATTGATGCTCTACCTGTACCTGTTCCAGATGATACTGATACTCCTACTGCTGCTCCTGTGGCCATATCTCCTTGTTGCCGGAATCCTGCTCAGGACTGTGTCGTACACAAGGCGCATAGGCGGATTGCTAATAGCGGTGGTCGTGGTCGCCCTCCTAATATACCCGACCATATTTCTCATAGAGTACTCCGCGCTCTCCAATGCGAGCCCTCCGCTGCCGCTTCTCGGCCTTCCCGTAGCGCCAGGCAGCCAAATCACGCAACAGGCGACGCTTGCCCAGGCTCCCGGACTGTCACAGGACATGCCGGATGCGGTTCTGTGCGGTGCGCCTCCTGGTTGGAACTCCGAAAACCCTGGCACAGGGTTATATTGCTATGTAAGCAGCAGCGTTACCTCCCTGCCCTCAAGCATAGTATTCCGTGGATTGCAGATGCTGTGTACCGGCAGCAATGAACTGCAGCCATCGGGATATCCATGTATAAGCTCCCTATTCGCTTCAAACCAGCCAACATGGCATCTCATCCTAAACTACATCCTGCTTGCATTACCTGGAGTAGGCACTTCGGCCCTAGGAATTCAATCTGTTTTGGCTGAGACTACATTGCCCCCAATAATCTACAATTGCAATGATATCCCCCAAAGCTCTAACAATGGAAAACCCGACAGTACGCATCCATGCTTCACGGCAAGGAATCTTAACTTCTATGTTTTTCCTAGCGCAAAGGACATAATAAACCTGTATTCCTATTATCCGACCAGCGTGGTCGGCACAGAACTGGAATACACGATCTTCAGCGTTGTAACATTCCAGGGGGCGCAGTCCATACTTGATGAAGGCCTATCCGTAATGAGCGGCGGGTATATAGCTGCCTTGCCAGTGCTTCCAGCCTCATATTACCCGCAGAACGTAAGCGCCACCATGTTCGCCCTTATCAACATGTACGGCATACAGGCCGTAACAGGGTTCATACTTCCGATACTGAATCTTCTGATGCTCATATCCTCAATAACCGGGTTGTCTACTCTTATGGGCGGCGAGACAAACATACTGGGTATAAGCAGATTTATATAGTGGTTCGATGAAGACTCCGGCGCTATTATTGCTTGTGGCTGTCCTTGCTGCACCAATGCTGCATGCCTCAAGTACATCGCTGAATATCATAAACTGCAAGAACCTCTTCAACGGCATCTCCTCCCTAGGCGCAACTCACGCTACCACCATCTACCTTGTCAACCAGAACCTTGTGTCAATAGCTGGCAATCCTGCAGGATTCCTTGGCGTGTCGCTCCTTATAGTGCTTGCAGTATTGACCATACTCGGCCTTGTGTTTGCTGCTGGCATAGCGTTCCACATAGAGACGCTAATGCAATACGCCAGAAGCGAGCTCTTCGAGGTATTCATAAGCCTGCTCCTTATTACACTGGTAGTGGGTGGCACTCCGGCATTCGACGGCGCAATAAGCACGCTTGCAAATTTTGGTTCGGCAACTGCAGGCGCAGCCCCAACAGCAGCAATCACCAACGCGCGCAACGTGAATATAGAAGCGTGCGACAACATCCAAAACAACATAATGAACGCGGGCCTAACAAATTTCGCGGGACTGTTCGCGGCCCTCATATTCAATAACATCATAGTTTCATTTACGGTGCAAGTCCAGCCCAACGGGCTTGGGTTCACGTTTGCCCCGTTCGCAGGAGACAGCCTGATAACCCAGCTACTGTACGACGAACAGATGATATTCTTCGGAAGCATAATGTTTGGCACATTCCTGATAATGCTGTTGTTCCTGATTTATTTCCTATTCCCGATATTCTTCTATGTCGGCATTGTACTGCGCTCATTCCCCTGGACAAGGGCTGCCGGCGGATCGCTGATAGCGCTCTTCGTCTCATTCTGGATAGTATTTCCCGCGCTTATGTACTCATTCTCGGCTGTCACGGCTCCGGTGAGTACGTCTACCTGCCCGACAGGATACGGCCTTCCAACATCAACATCAACATCCGGATGCCTGCAGTTTCCTAAATACACATCATTTTTCTCCGTATCCCAGTTTGAATCACTGTTCCCGAATCTGGCGAACATGGGAGGACAGTATGAAAGCAATCTAGACAGCTTTGCACAATCCATTGGCTATACCGCAGTGCAGATAGTCGGACTTTTAATATCTCTCTTCATATCATATGAGATGGTAGAGAAGCTTGGCGGACTCCTCGGCGCCCCATCGATGCAGTCGCAGAGAATGCTGAGCAAGGTGCTATAATGCTGGGATTCGTGCTTTCGGGGGTCGTCAACGGATGCGTTACTAACAGCGGGATACTGAATACCCTGTCTGGGTTTCTATGCGCAGGCCCAAACATATGGTTTCCGATAGTAATGCTCGGGGTGCTAATAGTAATCAGCGTGGCAGGCATAATATTCGCAATAGCGCCGCTACTGGGCAGGAACGACATACGCGTATGGGCCAGGGCAAAGATGTTCGACGGAGCAGTGTCAATAATATTCGCCCTGATATTCATCTCATTCTCTGCAACCCTTTACCATACCCCGCTGGCGCACATGTATTACAATGCCGGCCTGCTGCCGCCTTCCTGTACTCCGGCATCCGTATACTCTTTTAGTGGCACCACTCCCCAAGGTGCAGACCAACAACAGTTTATTGATCTATCTCCTTCCCCCTCAAACGGAGGCACGCTATATGGCATAGCTGCCTGTGATATCTATTCATATAACCAATTGGTAGCCCAATTCGTGCAGTCGGTATTCTACTTCTCACTTATAGCCAATGCGGCTCCAACTACCACAATCGCTCCGGAGTCCGATCTCGGTTTCACTTTTACGATAACCTGGGTTCCTATAGTGGTGGTATTCCAGTATATGGTGCCACTGATGGGTGCGCTGTTTGCCTTAGTCATGGCATCCGACATGTTGCAGATACTGATCGGAGTATCAATGCTCCTGTTCTCAGTGTTTATGGTGGTCGGTCTCATTGCAAGATCCTTCGGCATAACGCGGTCCTTCGGAGGAGCCATGATCGCCTTCGGTCTCGGCATAGGGTTCATCTACCCTCTTCTGATCAGCGTATCATACGGTTTCCTTGTAAATGCGATAGAGTACAGGCCCTCAATAACCGGCGGAATCCTTCCTTCGATAGGGGCAATCATATCTCCGATATACCGCGCTCTATTTGGTGGTTCAGGCCTGAGCCTTACTGCCCTAATAAATAGCTTTGAGCCTATCCTCAACCCATTATTTATATGGGGAGGCATGGTTGCCGTAGGCCTTACAGTACTGCCGCTTCTTAATCTTGTTATAGTTGACGCATTCATAATAGATTTCTCAAGGGCTGTCGGGGAGAGGATGGACCTGCTGTCGATATTGACCAGAATAGTGTAGGTGTCCATGGTGAATAGATTTATCCTGTTGATGTGCGCTGCCTTTGCAATAATGTCATTTGTTGCGTTTGCGCCCCTTGTAAGCGCTGCATCCGCAGCCCCTACTCCTTCGCAGCTTCTTCCATCTTACCTGCGCGGATATTGCAGCAAGGGCGGAACAATATATACTGTGGCAAACTGGTACTGCAACGACATCAACACCCAGGTCCAAGAAGAATGGGCCACGGATCTGCCGATAGCCCTGCTTGCGATAACCATAGCGCTGCTTGTTTCAGTCTCCATATTCATGTTCGGGGTTGCATTAAGAAACGACAGGCTCAGGACGTTCGGCATAGGTGAGATCTACGAGGCGTTTGCAAGCATAATAATAGTGGTGCTATTCATGTTTATGGCCGCAGTATTATTTGGATTGCTTCCCTCAATTACAGGAACACTAAATCCATTTACCGCATCACTTACCTATATATCATCTATAATCTACGAGTCTTCAATAATCTCAACACACCTCTTTACATTGCTGACCACAGCCAGATACTATGCCTCCATAGCCTTAATCGTCTGCCCATCTGAGGGAACGTGCATAAACACATTTTCCGTATTCTCATTGGCAATAAACTATCTCTTCTTCTGGCCAGGATTCTCGGTATTTGCCTTTACCGCAGAGGCAATGATATCCCTTTATGTGCAGTATTACATGATCATCTTCTTCATGGAGGCATCCATACCCGTGCTGTTTATTCCAGGAGTAATCTTCAGGACATTGCTCCCTACCCGCCATCTCGGCGGGATGATGATGGCAACTGCAATAGGCTTCTACTTCATAATGCCAACGCTTTATGGCGTAGCCTATGCTACAACCTCCAATTCAATATTCTCGCAGCTAACCCAGTCTGAGAGCTATCTGAATCAGTATGGCTCAGGTACCGGGGTAATAACCAATTCGGTATCCCCCGGCGCGCCGCTTGTAGCAACGCTTAAGGGCATCGCCCAGACATTTACCGCATTCTGGCTTGCAGTCCTATTCTTCCCCGCACTCATAATAGCCATAACCTATTCTTTCATAACCCAGATTGCAGAGCTTATAGGTGGAATGGCAAGACCGTCGAGCAGGCTGAGGAGTCTTGTGTAAACTACCCACGGCTAAAGCCTGTGGACTTTCCATAAGCTGATGAAACATGTCGCACAGCAACAATCGGTTCAACAACCGCATCTGGACGCACGAGCCCGTTTACAGGGACTCTCCTATTGGAAATCTGGAGAGTATTATGGTTAGTAGTATCTCTCCGCTCCAACAGGGATTTTATGGCAATATTCAAACTTGCCTTTCTATCGGAGTTGACAACAACTCCGCATTTCTTGC
>JAMCSX010000014.1 GCA_023379055.1 Candidatus Martarchaeota archaeon
TTGGGCGGACGACAATGGAAATAATAGAAACGAAAAATAGAATAAGGAGACTGCTTCCGCGCATTTCCGCGATTGCAAGGAGGTATGGGCATTCATACCGGAAGGGATTGATGGTAGCCAAGAATTGGGTAGTACTTTCAGTCAAACAACTCTTCGGTATAAAAAGCGATGAAAAGTTGTCGGATTTCGTCTGGGAAACCGGAATTGCCCAGGAAAGTGGATACAGAAGGAAGCCGAATCCGTCTCTCTTTGCAAAGGCACGAAAGTATGCAAAAGATGGTGCATTGGTATTGATATACGACGAACTTGTGAGGGAATTTTACAGAGGGAGACAACTGCGCCTGATAGGCGAAGACAGTACAGATATGTCTGCCTTCTTCACAAAAAAGGACATGGAAGCAAGACTTGGGCACAGGACACAGAAACGGCGTGAACAGCAACTGAACGAAATGACTGGGAAAGACAGGAAGGAAAAGGCGTTCGTTCTTGGATATAAACTTCACCTAATAGAAGACTGCGAGATAGGGTTGCCACTGACGGGCGTTGTTAAGACTGCAGAAGTGCACGATTCCCGCCCGTTCTATGAGCTGTTTCCTTATGTGGTGGACAACTTCAACGTGCAGTATGGCGCCAAGTTCCTGGGTGACAGTGCATATGACTCTGCGGACATACGCAAGAAAGTAAGGGAAGTAAACAGTATGACTGACGTGATAGCGGTCAATGGCAGGGGCCACTATCCTTCCGAAACGCCAAAAGACAATGAGTATGGGAAAAGATGGTTTCTGGAACAGACAAATTCTGTGCTCGAAACGACCTACAACCTCGCATCAAACCGGATGAAAGGCATAAAGAAGATGACAGTGCATGCGTTTGCCTGCCTTATTGCAAACTTTATGGAGCACTTCATGGAGTGACGACAAAACAGTATAATAAAATTCTGTTACGTATCTTCATTAGCGTGAGCGGGGTACAATAAAACCGGCCACATTTCATGACTTTGGAACACAAAAATCTATGCTGACGTCAACCACAAGATTTTCAGTGTCCTATGAACCGTATATAGCCAACCGCAAAAATAATTAAACCTGAAAGCTTAACAATGCTTCTATAGGAATCGATGACGCGACACTCTTCACCGTCTCAGGTTTCAGGCGTCTCACGAACCAACTCAGTCTCATTGCAAGTTGTCTTGCATCGGCAAATTCGTGGTTGTTCAGAAATTTCCGCAGGTCGTGACACCAAACCAGTTCCTGTGGATTCAGATCCGGGGAATAAGGCGGCATCCACCTGAGCTTCACTTTCGGGTGCAATGACAACCAAAGTTTGACAAGTTTCGACTTGTGGACCGGCCCGTTGTCGAGATAGATCCACATTTCCTTTTTATTTTGGTACGCCTTCAACACCTTGTCAAGAAACTTTGTCATCGACGGCGCCTTTGCAACCTTTGTAGCCAACTGTATGCGCCTGCCGCTTAAAGGATCCGTCGCGCCGAAAACATTCGACCTCTCCTTGTGCGACTGCTTTGCCTTCACGATGAGTCTCTGGTTGAACGTCCACCCATAACCCTTGTGTGGCGACGTACCTGCTGACATCTCGCCTTGGAACAAGAGTGCAATATCGTCGGCAATCTTTTGGAAGTCCTTCAAAAATTGGAGTGCAAACTTCCTCTGTTTTTCTAGATCCGCCTCCCTGTATTCTACCTGCGCCTTGACGTAATGTGCGCCCATCTCCAGAAGCGCATTCCTTATCGCGTCTTCCGATACGCGTTTCCCTTGCAGGAAGTAATACCTACAAAGTTCTTTGCAGTCCCAGAATGAGGCGTTTATTCCATGCGACTTAAGATCGATCTCGTCTATGAGTTTCTTCAATCCCATTTTTTCTTTATAGTCAAACGCAGGAGGTCTTCCACTTTTGGTTCTGTCTGTGAGATCCCTTTCTTCTTCCCATCGTTTTATCCAACTATAGATCGAGTTCTTGTCTACGCAGAGGATTTCTGCTACCAAAGGAACCTCCTTCCCAAGACTTACTGCATGTAGTGCAAGGTACCTGTCATGTTCCTTTGCATCTTTGCACTCTTTTGCACGTTCGAGAAGAAGAGGTCCGTCTTCTTCCAACACAACTGTCGCCACTTCTTATTGGAAGGTAAAGGTCTATGATACTTTTGTCCGAAAACATTAGCAGAAGGCTATATGTCCCAATCCCTGAAATCGGGTTGGAGGGGTGCGTTTTTATAATGCCCGGATTTGTAGTTATGCGCGCTTTTTATGCGCATGTAAGTTCTGCATGTTGCACTTGGCAAAGGAGCCGTGGATAAATACCAGGCGCACATAGGCGCGATTATGGAAATCATGAACATTGCCTTGAGCGCGCGCAAAACATCAATCGACATCCTCAACGAGCCCGAGCGTGACGTCCACAACAACCAGCACCATACACCCTCTGCCAACATGGGCAATGCAGCTACCAGTCCTTAAACTCGGAGCTGTGGGCATGCATTATGCCCTTCACGATTGACTGCGTCTCGTAGATGTGGAGATGTATGTTCTTTGAGTTTATGTCTTCGTTGATCACTATGAGGAACCTTTTGCATACGGGGCATATCACGTCTATGTTGTCTATCATCGTGTCCTTGTAGTAATACAGCCGGGTATTGTGGCATACGGGGCAGGAATTGATGATCCTGTAATAATTGCCTGGTGCTACCTGATTTGCCATGTGCATCGCGCACCATATTGTCACAGTAAAGCATTATATTTGGTATTGCCTGCATATGAATTGTCGCACGCCTGCCGCCTGATTGCGCCCGGGGGTACTGTCTCCAACTATGCTTTTCAATAGTACATGTTCAGCAAATGGGAACGTTAGATTATCTCTATGCCCTCTTTCAGGGCCATACTGACCAATGTAACGCCATTTTTTAGTCTTCAAAAATCTCTCTCAGTATAGCCTATGAAATCAACGGGATAATCAATTCCCTGAGAAATGTGCCATTCAAGCGAGAGGTTTCCAATCAGCCTTTTAACGGGTTTTTTAACAACCACCATAAGATCTATATCGCTGTCTTTTTTCATCTCGCCTCTAGCTGCAGATCCGAATAATATTATGCGTTTGATTCCGTATCTATTTGCAACCTTCTCTTTGAATCTTTTCACTATGTTCATTATTTTAGGTTCGACTTTGCTCATTCTAATACACTTTCACATTTTTCAAGAAGTTCACTCGCCTCTTCCTCACTGACGGTTTTAGTGACAGGATAGCGGGAGTCGACGTAGTATTCAATTAGGTAAGAGCAGTTCTCTATTATTTCTTTATTTGCTTTTACTGTTTGCGCTAATTTTATCAGGTCATGAATCCTGTCAAAACGATTAAATTTGTATATTTGGAGTGCTTTAAGGGCTTTTTCTGCTATTTGCTGGCAGTAAAAGGCGACATCTTTGAACCGTTCGTTTTGGTGACATCCTCCCACCCGTAAACGGCGTGGGCTTCCTTGTCGAGATTAGGTGAGCCAGCCCATCAGTCCGCTTATTTCTTCATTTACCTGCCTTATTTCGTAGTCGCTTATCTTGCGGTTTTGCTCCTTAAAGCCCATGCCAAAGTGATGCTGAAAACAGAATGATTATAGCCCCAGCCAGATTCGAACTGGCGTCAACGGGTTCAGAGCCCGCTATCCTTGACCACTAGACTATGGGGCTGTACTGACAGCCTAATTTGCCAGTGCATTTTAATAAATGTTGGTGAGATATACCTGCGGTTTGATGGCTAGTTATTTTCGCGAGCACATAAGCGTTTCGAATGAGATACGCGACATCCTGATTGCCGACGCCGCGCTTACAATTGCATTTGCACTGATATTTGCAGGGGGCATAGGTGGCATAACGTCGGATCCAAGACGCTTCCTGTATTTTATACCGATATCGCTTGTTGCAGTATCGCTTTCCTTCATACTCCACGAGTACATGCACAAGATAGTCGCGCAGAGATTCGGCGCCATAGCTGCATTTCAGAAGTGGAACAGCGGGATACTGATAACTCTCGCATCCTCGCTCTTCGGATTCCTTATAGGGCTTCCGGGAGCTACGATGATATACACCAACAGGTTCACTGCGAAGGAGGAAGGATATGTGTCGCTTGCAGGTCCGCTAACAAACTTTGCAGTCTTCCTGGTGTTCCTTGGCATCGGATTGTTCGGGGGTGCATATGTATCAGGCACGTATGCAAAAGACATTATCTCTGTCACCATGTTCATAAGCGTGTGGCTTGCATTCTTCAACATGCTTCCCATATATCCGCTTGACGGAAGCAAGGTCCTCAGGTGGAACAAACCGGCATATCTTGCCACAATAATAGTGATATTTGCATTCCTGTACATGGTGGCAGGCACTTACATACTTGGATCTCTTGTATTTGCGCTTGTGATTGCCCTCATGTTTTCCTTCATGTTCAGAGCAGGAAGCTTATTTGGCAGCCAGCCACGGCAGCCGTATTGATCAACTGGATATGTCTATGCTCGGCCTCTGCGGCGCGGCGTTGTGCGCCCTTTTGGAATCTGACTTGGACTCCGGCTCTACTGTTACCGGATAGCCAAGCGATTTCTTCAGGTAGTCCACCGAGCCTGCGAGAAGCCCATACTCATCATCCTGGCTTTGATCTAGCTGCCTTAGCTGATTCATCTTCTTTGCCATATTCTGAACGTACTTCATTGACCTCTCCCTGTCTTCGGGCTTGAGGCCGAGCCCCTGCATTCCCTCGGCACTGTTCAGCCTCTCCATTATCTGTTTTATTGAATGATCCTTTGCGACTATGTTGTTTGCAGACCTCTTCCACTCGTCTGCAACTATGATCCTTACGGATCTCGGCTCCTTGCCTGACTTCCTGATAAGCGCTGCAACCTGATTGGTATCTGCTATTATGCTGTCCAGCATGTCCTCTTCGGCCTCCACCTTATCGCTTATCATTGACCCGTCTGCTTGCGGCCACTTCTCCAGGGATACAAACGATTCGTTGCCGAGTCCGTGCCATATCTCCTCCGCAACATGCGGCGCTATTGGTGCAAGCATAAGAATTATGCATGAAAGGTAGTCCTTAAGCACTATGCCGTTCGGAGATCCCCTTGCAAGGTATTTCCTGAGCTCGAGGATGGAGTCATAGAATACGCTTGTGCTGACACCCCTTAGCTCGAGCTTCTCTATCTGCTCTGTTGCGGATGCTACCTTTCTGTTTAGCTTCGAGTAAAGCCAGTAGTCTATGTGCCTTAGCTCTCCGCTGTCAAACTCGTCAATGCGCCCGACAAGATCAAACAGGTACCTGAAACGCTCGTCTATGCCCCTGACTGCGACCTCGCTGAAGTCCGAATCGCTGAAGAGGTCGGCGCTGGCTATCACCTGCATCCTTATTACGTCAGTCCCGTACTTCTCTATGCCGTCAACAAGAGGCACTATGTTACCCAGGGATTTTGACATCTTCTCGCCCTCGCTGAGGACCATGCCGTTTACTGCTATCTGCCTTGGCCAATACTCCTTTGCAAATATCGCCGCATGATTGAAGATGTACATTGTCAGATGGTTGAATATGAGTTCGCCTGCTGAATGCCGCGAGGTATTCCTGTACCAGTAGTCAAACGACTCCCTGCACCTCTTTATCAGCTGGAAGTCAATGCCTGTTGCTGATGACACTGACTGCGGGTCGCCTTTGTTTAGATATACATAATCAAACAATTCGGGGATGAGCTTTTCTGCAGGCAGGTCTCTTATCAGGTTGGAGATAGTGTAGAATGACATGTAGATTGTTGAGTCCGAAAGTGACTCGATGATCTTGCCTTTGTCAAGGGGGAATCGGGTGCCAAGGCCCTGGGACCTTGCAACTGCCCTAAGTCCTATCCAATCAAGCGCGGCGTCGAATGCCCTTTTAGACTTCTCAGGCAGTATTGTTATGCCCTTAAGCGCAGCCGCGGCCAGGGACTTCCATTCCTTGTTACCGTAATTTATGAACCACTGGTCATCCACAACCTTTACTGCGACAGGATATCCGCATCTGCAGTACACCGGGCTGTTTGCAAGAATGTATATCTCGAATGCGTTGCCAGCGCCCATGAGCTCGCCCTTTACCTTGTTTCCTGCCTCGTCCCCGCCCATGCCCTCGTATTCGTGTATGACCATCTTTCCCAGATGGGCCTCCTCCCTGTATTGCAGTTTTGTGGCTTTTTCAAGCAGATCGTCGCCTGCATCGCTTCCTTTTGCAAAGAGCCCTATGTATGCCATTGCAGGAAGGTCAACATATCCCTCCGGATTTATTGATCCGCCTGCCTTTATCTCCATCACCCTGCGGGGCTTTATATCAGGCATCGGATATCCGCTCTCCCTGAGTCTCTTCAGTGCCGCATAATCGAATGGGGCATGCGCCGGCACTGACATCACTACGCCAGTACCCACATCCCCCTTTACGAAAAAGCCGGGAAATACTGGCACCGATTCGCCGTTAATCGGATTTACCCCGCGCTTTGACAGCAGCTCAGACCCCGGAATATCGCTTATTGGCTCTATCTTGAACTGAAATGCAAGCGATTTTGACGCTTCCTTTGACACGTAGTATGGTTCGTGGCCGCCGTTTATCCTGCATAGCGTGTATTTGATATCCTTGTTCACAAAGATGTTTGTAACCCCGAACAGTGTCTCGGGTCTGTATGTTGTGCACAGAAGGTATGCATCCTCGCCCTCGACCTTGAACCTTATAGAGAGCACACCTTCTATGTCAGGCTCCACGTCGTGCTTTGTGTCGTGCATGCCCACCGCATTGTTCTCGTTGGGGCACCAGCCCACGGGATGCCTTCCCTTCACCAGGTATTCCTTGCTGTTGAGTATGCCGAATTGCCACTCTATGAACTTGCTGAACTGCGGATCTGTTGAGACAAACTTCCTGCGCCAGTCTATGCTGAGGCCCGCCCTGTGCATCCCGTACTCTATATCCTTGACAAAGTAGTTCGCTATGAACAGCGGATCTGTCATCTGGGCAATTGTCTGGTCGCTTATATGGAACAGCTTCAGCTCTGCGACAAGCTCCTTGTCGTTGTTCCTAAGCCTCTTGGCAAAGGCAAGTATTGGCGTGCCGGTTGCATGGAAACCCATTGGAAACAGCACATTGTAGCCCCGCATCCTCTTGTACCTGGCAAGCACGTCTGCAGTGCCATAAGTGCGTATGTGACCTATATGGAGAGGGGCATTGACGTATGGAAACGCGACAGTTACAAGGTACGGGTCCTTGCTGCCCACGTCACTCTCGAATATTCTGGCGTCTGCCCACTTCTTCTGCCACCTGCTGTCAATCTCCTTGTAGTCCATCTAACAACCACAGACTAGTAAAGATTAGCACTATACAATAAATAGATTGCGCTTAGATCAAATGATATATGGCTCTTAGCCGCGCAGACCGAGACTTGAGAACAGGGTCTTGTAAAATGTGCGCACCTCCGACTTTGAATAGATCGACAGATTCTTTTTGTTGAATACGTACTTTTGCGGATTTTTGCTGTTGGCAATCTCCACGATCTTTCTTGGTATTGATTTTTCATCGGCAACAACGCACATCTCGCGCACCTCCTTAGGTATTGGTGTGTCCTTTGGAAGTATTACTGGAGTTCCGAGTGCAATGCTCTCTATGGCAATTATCCCAAGTCCCTCCCTTTCTGACATGTGAAGCACTGCGCTTGAACCCCGTATCTTCCTGTAAAGTTCGGAACTCGATGCATAGAAATCAGGCATGTCTATGCTGCCGCCAAGATCCAGGTCTTTTATCATTCCTTCAAGTTCGCTGCGCTCAGGCCCGTTCCCTATTATCAGGCCTTTCAGTGAACTGTCAATCCTATGCGCCTCGCTGAACAGGTGAAGCCATATATCAAGCCTTTTTTCCTTTATCATCCTTCCGGAAAAGATCACACGCTTTGATCGCGATATTCTCTCCCTGCATATTTTGTCTATCTTCCCGTTGTCCAGGCTTGGCGCAAATACCAGCATACTGGATTTATCCACCCCGAACGCAGCAAGCCTTTTTGACGTGTCGCTCGATATGGTAATATAGAAATCTGCCCCGAGTATTGCGCCCCTGGAATATGAATATGCAAGGTCACCGAGGATAGGGCCGAGATATTTTCTCCAGTATTTCCTGTCCCATACCTCGGCAACCTCCATTATGAGCTTGGCATGCTTTAGCCTGCAATAGCGCTTTACAAGAGGGAGATGGAGTATAGGGAACACGTTTGTAATCACGACGTCGAAGTCGTACTTGAATAATTGCTTGACGGATGATGAAAATGCCAGCGCCTCCCTTATTGATCTCCTGCCATGCCGGTATATCCTGCCCTGTCCTGTGGTATGAAATGCGTGGTAATGTATGCCATGGTAGGTAAAATCATTGCTCTTCATTCCCCCCCACCTGGTTGTGAAAAAGTGGACCTCGTGCGCCTTTGCAAGCTCCACTGCCTCATTGAAATTCATTGACTCTATGCCGCCAACATGCCAGGGGTACGGAACATCATACACGAATGCTATTCTCATTCCTTGCACCCTTTGCGTAGTTCCTGTTCTCCACAAAATAGTTACCTATGAACAGATATCTTGACCCTGTCTTCTTCAGCGTGTCTATGGCATCTGAAGGCGATTCGACTATTGGGGTTCCGTGTATGTTGAAGCTTGTGTTTAATACCACGCCGTATCCTAGCCTCCTCTTTACTGCCTTAAGCAGATCCCCATATTCCGTATTCTCTTCGCCGACCATCTGAGGCCTTGCGGTCATGTCAACATGCACTACGGATCGCATGATCTCCTTTCTAGACGCATTTACATCGTAGCCCATCGTCATGAACCTGTCCATGCCCTTCACTCCCACAAGTAGCCGCTTTGCGTCTTCCTCAAGCATCGACGGGCAGAATGGCTGATACCATTCCCTCTGCTTTACATATGTGTTAAGCATGTCCTTTACCTTCTCTGAGCTTGCACTGCCTACTATGCTCCGGTTTCCCAGGGCGCGGGGCCCGTATTCCATTCTGCCGCCGAACCACATCACATAGTGGTCGGTGTCTATCAGTTCTGCAGCATGCCCTGCCTTGTTTCTCTCTTCGTGGAATTCAAGAGACTTCTCCTTTTTGAGCCGTCCCAGTATGTAATCATCAGAATAGCTTCCGCCAAGATATGCATCCTTGAATTCGCATGAGGTCTTTCCGGTTATGGAATAGTTAGCGTAGAGCGCTGCGCCCAGCGCTATGCCGCCGTCACCCATATGCGGAAACACATACCATCTCCTTATGTTGTCAAGCATGCGTATTCTCATGTTCGACTTTATGTTTGATGCCACGCCGCCTGCCAGCGCTATGTCGCACATACCGTATTCGTCTATTGCGTTGGAGACAAAATTACTGACAACATTCTCAAGGAGCTGCTGCGCCATATACGCGAACTGCTCCCTTGGCATGCCCCATGCAATCCTGCCCAGCATATCGTACTGCCTTATAGGCCCGTATTTTGCCTTCATGCCTGCACCCTTTACGCTGAAAAAGTCCTTTAACTTATTCTTACTAAAGTCGAACGGGAAGGAGTAGTCCGCCATCGCCATTATCTTTCCCTCGTCCTCCAGCTCCCTCATACCGAGTATGTTTGTGGCCTGTTCGAAGAATATACCTATGGAATCCCTTCCGGATACTGACTTCCTGCGCCTGAGCACACCGCCTTCAAGGGTGCTTACAGATCCGGACAGCCCGTCTCCTATCCCGTCAAGCGTTATAACCAGCGCATCCTTCATCCCGGAGGTGAATGCCGCAGTGGCTGCATGCGCAGCGTGGTGATCTATTGACTGCAGCTTGTATCCCTTGAACCCCATCCTCCTAAGTTCGTGCGATATGCTCCGCCTGCTCAGCGCATCGCAGAATGGAATGACCCCCATCCCAGTCATTGCGTACTTGGAGTAGTGCATAAGCGCCTCGGCCCGCGGCCTCAGCATCTTCCTCCTCCTGAACCTGTAGTACGATTCCTTCTGCAGCGGGAATATCCTGGAAAGCGTCTTCGCAAACTCGGTTGTCGGGAATGCCACAACGTCCACGTCGGATGGTTTTATGCCCTCGAAGCGGAGTGCCGCGTTTATTGAACTGCATGGAAACCTTACCTCAAGCTTCCTCCTTGTGTACCTCTCCTCGTTTGCAGCGAATACGATCCTGCCATCCTTTATGAGCGCTGCCCCGGAATCGTGCCCATCCCATAATCCTAGTATATACATTGTATTTACCTATATCAGCAAGCTTGCTATGTTCCCGACTATGGCCTGATACGCCTCGCACGCTGTCCATGCCTCTGGCTCCTTCCCCTCGCGTATAAGCTGCCTAGTCTCGTTTGCCTCTGCATTATTCCATAATCCAGAGAGGCGGTATTCGGTGTCCCTTATGTTCCCTATCTTCCTGCCCCACATTATCGAGGGGTATACGTTCCCGTAGCTGTCCAGGAATAATGATACATCAAGACTTCTTCCTTTCATAGGCGTCTTTCCGGTCTTTATGTAATAATCCAGTTTTCTTAGGAATGCCGACTCTATAAGTGGTATTGTGCCGATCCTGAATCTTCTGTGGCTTATGAACTCCTCAAGCTCTGAAGACATGATTGCGGTGTCCGGTTTAAGATTCATGCCGCTGTTCTTGTAGTACGCGCCGGATATCTGCCCTGCGTTGACATGAAAATCGCCGTGAGAGACCCACGGCAGCTCCTTCCTTACCTCGTCAACGGTCTTCATGAGCTGGCCTTCGTTGAATTTTGACATAGTGAATCCGAATACGAAGAACAGGTTTTTGTAGGTCTGCTGGAGCTCCTTCAGCCTCCTTGCCACCCCCATGCATCTATCGAAGTTGCCGGGTATTCCGCGTATCTTGTCGTGCAGCTCCCGGTATCCGTCAAGGCTTATGGTTATGGATACCTTTGGAATACCAAGCCCAAGTATCTCCTCTATCCTTCCAACTAGGGTATCCTGATTGCACAGGGAGTTCGTTGGCATTGTAAGCACATACAGCCCCTTTGATGTCTCATTGAATGCCCGGACTATGTCTACTATGTCGCTTCTCAGGAATGGCTCGCCGCCGGTTATCTCTATCCATTTGAAGTTGGTATTCTTTGAGGCAAAGTCCTTTATTTCGCGAAGATCAAGTTCTCCTGTAGGCTTGGTCTGCCATATTCCGCATGTCAGGCATCTTGACTGGCACATGTAAGTTATGGAGAATGTGAGCTTATATGGTCTCTTGAGGCGCGTTATGTTGCTCCTAAGAGCAGTTATCGCAAGCCGTGCTAGCTTCGTAGAATCCGTTATTCGGTCCATGTTCAGATATCTCACTATTCAGGTTAATATATATTATCTTATAATATGAATTCAGGAGGAGGGATTGGTGCACATGCTACGATTACAGTCCGCAGTCGAGTTCCTTTTCACCTATTCGTGGGCCCTGCTTATAATTGGCATACTGGCAGTATTCATACTCTTCTTTGTATCCGTCTCAAGGGCAGTTGTACCTACCGGATGCTCATTCACGTCAGGCCTTGGATGTGCAGGCATGTCTATAGGGTCAAATGCATTAGGCACCAGGATAAATATTGTTGCAACAAACGGGCAGGATTATACACTCGACAACCCATTTGTAGTAATAGGCACGGCGTACGGCACTGCAAGCGCATTTTGCGCACCTACAAATGTTGTTCAGGGCGGGTCTATGCTTTGCACGGTATCGCTCAACAATCAGATAAAGACAGGCACGCATGTATACGGAAATATGAGCATGAGCATGTCTACATGCCTGTCGGGGACACCCATAAACTGCCAGAGGTCAGAACAGCTTACATCCATAGGCAACTTCAGCGAATACGTGGGAGGTTATACAGGAGGCATACCGGTTAGCGTTGCGTTATATGCACCGCAGTCGCAGACGCATGTCGGAACTCCGGTGCGGATAACTGCAAACGTTAGGATGTTCGGACAGAGCGCGCGTGGACTGGAGGTTATATTCACCTCGAATACAGACTCCGATGTAATCAGCCCCTTTGTGGTAGTTACCGATGCATACGGAAACGCAACTGCATTTCTCATGCCCGGGGTCGCAGGCGATGTTGAAATAACTGCAAACGTGATTGACATTACCTCATCGAATACGGTACATGTTGAAACATAGGGCACCAAAGCTAGTTGGACCACGCCTCTTTGATGCGTACCAGAATAACAATGTTCCTTACTAATTTTGCTCAAAGACAATATGTATTTATATGAGGAAGCCTGTAATTATATGCAAGATAATATGATTAAGTTGGCATTATCCAGAATGTCAAATTTTAGGTCGGTGCAAAGGAGTGGCGGACCGCAACAGCAGGAGGATTTAGGGCGCAGTCAGATACAGATAACTGAGATTCTCGAGGCTGAATTTAAGGCGCTTGGCACTGACACGAAAGTGCAGAGGGACATGACGGAGAGATATGAGGAGTATGTAACCGGAATGATGAATGCAGTATCTATTGGGCTAGGTTTTGGCGAAGCTGCAACTGCAGACAAAAAAAGGCTTGCAGAGGCAGTGAGAAATGCTGATGAAAGGGAATTATTCGAGTATATTTCAGCAGTATTCCAGTATCAGTTTAAGGCCATATATAAACAGTCCGTATTATTGGCAGACTCAGTAGAATCCGGGAAGTTCAATTGCTACTCTTCATCTGTGCTTTTTGCTGATGTTCTTGTAAGATTGGGCAAAGAGATGAATATTGTTATTGTGCCCCAACATGTGCTTCTTTTAGGAAATGATTATGCGTTTGAGACTACAGCACCCTATGCAGGAAATCCCGTACTGACCAAGGAACAGTTGGAAGATAGATACAGATATACGCATGTTGGAGGGTGTTCTTTATTGCTTGCAGTTGCATATGATTGGTGTGGACATGTTTATGCAAAAATAGGCCATATTGAAGATGCACTTAATGCCAACAATGCAGCGCTGAGGATTGATCCTGAATTCAAAGAGGCATGGTTTAATAAAGGGATTTCGCTTGCAAGATTGGGAAGGTACAAGAAGGCGATAGCTGCATATGACAATGCGCTGAGGATTGATCCGGAATTCGGAGAGGCATGGGGTAACAAAGGATCGCTGTATTTAAGATTAGGAAAGTACAAAAAAGCGATTGATGCTCTCGACAATGCGCTGGGAGTTGATCCGGAATTCAAAGAGGCATGGTTTAATAAAGGGATTCTGCGTGCAAAGTTAAATAGACATAGCGGGGCAATTGCGGCATATAACAGGGCACTGAGGATTGATCCTGAATTCAAAGAGGCATGGTTTAATAAAGGGATTTCGCTTGCAAGGTTAGGAAGATACGAAAAGGCGATAGCTGCATATGACGAGGCGCTGAGGATTGATCCGGAATTCAGAGGGGCATGGTTTAATAAAGGGATTTCGCTTGCAAAGTTAGGAAGATACGAAAAGGCGATAGCTGCATATGACGAGGCGCTGCAGATTGATCCGGAATTCAGGAAGGCATGGAGTAATAAAGGACTTGCACTTGAGAAATTGGGAAAATACGAAGAAGCCCAGGAATGCTTCAGGGAACATTATCAGTTAGAGATCGAGGAAATGAAATTGAGAAGCGTGATGAGACACTGAGCGATATAGGATATGAAAGGTCGTTGAATTATCCATTTTTTATGAAATACGGATAAGGGAATCCGTTCTCATTTTAGCGCAGCGACAGATGCGGATATCTTCTCTGCCGAACCTGAAAGCTCCTTCTTCTCGTTTTCGGTAAGCTCCAGTTCCACTATCTCCTTCACGCCTCCCTTTCCGAGCCTTGCAGGAAGGCCTATGAAAAGCCCGTTAAGTCCGTACTCGCCTTCTGCAAATACCGAACACGGAATCACCTCATTTTTGTCATTCAAAATAGAGTCCACCATGCTTACCACAGCAGAGGCAGGTGCATAGTATGCGCTTGACCCCTCCAGCTTTATTATCTCTGCACCAGCATCCCTTGTCCTTGTAACTATCTCAGACAGCCGCTGCGCAGTTATTAGCTCTGAAACCGGCTTGCCACCTACTGAAGTTGCTGACAGAAGCGGAACCATAGAGTCGCCATGGCTTCCAAGCACCATCGCATTTACTTCCTTTACCCCTACTTTAAGCTCATCGGAAATGAATGACCTGAACCTTGAGGAATCAAGTGCGCCAGCCATTCCCATCACCCTCCTTTTGTCGAATCCCGTCACCTTCTTTGCAAGGTACACCATTGCATCGAGGGGATTTGAGACCACCAGGACTATGCTGTCAGGCGCATTCTTCTTTATTTCGTTCGCTATTTCCGAGACTATGTCTGCATTTACTTTCAGCAGATCGTCCCTTGACATGCCCTCCCTTCTCTGCGCACCTGCAGTAACCACAATTATATCGCTTCCTGATATCGCACCGTAGTCTCCAGTGCCGGTGACACGAACACTCATGCACTCTACAGGCATGCTCTCGGCAATATCCAGCGCAACGCCCTTTGCTATGCCCTCAGTCCTGTTCACTATCACTACGTCAGCAAGGCCCTTAAGCGCTATTAGGTGCGCGGTTGTTGAGCCTACCTTCCCTGCCCCGATTACGGATATCTTTCTTCCCATTCCAATCCCTGATTGTATATTGAACGAAAATCTTATTAGCAGTATGCTTAAATTTTTTGTCTTTGAATATTATTTGTAATTGGATGTCAGATATTGAAACACCGCAGATAAGCAGGGGCCTTGAAGGCATATACATAGCAGAAAGCAGGATATGCAAGGTCAACGGGGCTGAAGGCAGGCTTTACTACCGCGGATACCCGATAGAGGCGCTCGTGAAGAATTCTTCGTTCGAGGAGACCACATTCCTCCTCCTGAATGGCAAGCTTCCCACAAGGGCAGAGCTCGATGACATTACCAGACAGCTTGCGGATGCGCGTGACCTGCCCCAGGGGGTTGTAAGGATAATCTCTGAGATGTCAGGCAAGGCGGAATCCATGGACATACTTAGGACTGCAACATCGGCGCTCTCTGCTTATGATGCCGAGACCGCGGACATGTCGCCTGCAGCAAACTTCAGGAAGAGCATAAGGATAATCTCGAGGATGTCAAGCATAGTCGCGACCATAGGGAGGATGCGAGCCGGGGGAAGCTACATCAATCCGGACAAGGCCCTTGGCCATGTGGAAAATTTCATGCTGATGCTAAACGGAAAGGCGCCGGACAAGCAGGCGCTGGATATAATGAAGGATATGTTCGTGATCCACGCGGAGCACAGCTCAAACGCATCGACATTTGGCACGATGGTGGCAGGATCAACGCTGTCTGACATATATTCCGCGATCACGGCGGGCATATCTGTGCTGAAGGGTCCGCTGCATGGTGGTGCCGACGAAGCTGCACTCAAGATGATGAAGCAGATAGGCGACCCGAGCAATACCGAATCGTACATAGAGAGCGCTCTTGCAGGAAAGCAGAGGATAATGGGATTCGGGCACAGGGTATACAAGGCATACGACCCAAGGGCAAAGGTTCTGAAGGAGTATCTCCTGTCGCTTCAGGAGCATTCGTCTGAGGAAGTAAGGAGGTACACCGCAATAGCACTGCGTGCAGAGAAGATGATGATAGAGAAGCTTAGCGCATCGCACGGCATATGGCCCAACGTGGACTTTTTTGCAGGCCCGGTTTACGTGGCTGCAGGCATACCTGTAAACCTATTTACTCCAATATTCGCAGCGAGCAGATCTGCGGGGTGGTGTGCGCACATGCTCGAATACTGGAAGGACAACAGGCTATTCAGGCCGCTTGAAAAGTACACCGGCCAGATTGACCTTGAATACGTGCCCATAGAGAAAAGGCAGTAGAGTCCCTTGTTGTCCTCGAAGCGCAAACAAAAAGAGGTATTTTTTAGGAACTCGGAGAGGAGAATGATGCGCCCGCCTGTTTTATATTGGTAAATAGATAAAGACAGTTTGTGATTTTATGGCAATACGCTCTATGATAAACGATTCGCCCCGCAAACCCATCATTTCGATGGTAGAACTTGGAAAGGTAAATACCATAGTAATAAAAATAGGAACTAGCAGCCTGCTTGCTGAGGAGGATTCTTCTCTTGACCTTGAAAATCTGAGAATGCATGTTCGGGATATTGCAGGCCTGTGGAAGCGTGGGAAGAAGATTGTGATAGTCACATCTGGCGCTGCAGGGCTTGGGAGGATGGGAAAAGGCGGTGACATAAGCACCGCAACAATGCGCGGGCAACCTGACTTAATGGGAGAATATAAAAAGCTCTTTGAAGAGCATGGAATACTGAGAGGTCAGATGCTTCTAAGCAAGGATGATTTTAGCTTCTGGAGAAGAGCTAAAGCTGCCAGGATAGTGGATAGGATTAATACTTCTTTCACCGAGAACACGATAACAATTATCAATGAAAACGATGCAACAGCACATAAAAAGAAGACATTTGGAGATAATGATACGCTTGCAGCCATAGTAGCTAAGGCATTGAAAGCTGATATGGCTGTTTTCCTTTCAAGGAACGACCAGAATACAGTTGGAAGGGGAGGAAAACAGGCAAAAAGAAAAGCAATAAAGAAGCTGTTCAAGAAGGGAATATTGACACCTGTTGTTGACGGAAAACAGAATAATGTGATAGGCGGACTTTTTTATTCAGATGGCAGTATGCTTAAGCAGTCGCTTAGAGATAGTGAACTTATAAGGAAAAGCGGTTGGATGAGTAAGCATGCAGAAACATTAAAAGCTGCTGTGAGGGTCAATAACACAGTAGTTCGTCGGGTCCGGAAATTTTAAAGGATAAGAATAGGTTTTACCGTATTTTTGCCTGTGTGCCTCTTGCCTGTGTGCCTCCGATAGTACAGTATATTACTTTTGTAAAAATCAGTGTGAAGCAGCTATTTAAACTTAAAATTGGATAATATCCCCATGGGTATGGATCATTCTGAATTAAGGTCTTCACTTCTGTCGAAATTCACAACTACAGACGGGAAAGAGGTGCAATATTACTCCCTGCCCAGACTTGGGGCATTGGGATATGATATATCTAAACTTCCGTTCTCGGTAAGGATAGTGCTCGAATCGCTTGCAAGGAATCTGGACGGGAAGGAAGTGAAGATGGAGGACGTGGAGAGATTGGTGCAATGGAATGCGAAGAATCCCGGCGATACGGATATACCTTTCAAGGTCTCGCGCGTCCTGATGCAGGACTTCACAGGGGTACCTGCGGTCGTGGACATGGCAGCGATAAGGCAGTATGCAGCGGATAACGGGAAGTCTGCAGAATCAATACAGCCGCTTATACCGGTGGACCTCATAATAGACCATTCGGTGCAAGTGGATTCCTTCAACAATGCGCATGCACTTGAGGTAAACCAGGAAAAGGAGATGGAGAGAAATAGGGAAAGGTATGCGCTGCTTAAATGGGCAAGCGAATCTTTTGAAAAATTCCGGATCTTTCCCCCGTCAGCAGGAATCTGCCACCAGATAAATCTTGAGTATCTTGCAACATGCGTAACCATTTCTGAAGACAATATTGCATATCCTGACACGCTTGTTGGAACAGACTCGCATACCACTATGATAAATGGTCTCGGGATCGTAGGATTTGGGGTAGGGGGCATAGAAGCAGAGGCTGCGCTTCTGGGCCAGGCAGTCGCGCTTACCACCCCGAAGGTCCTGGGTGTCAGGCTTACTGGCAAGCTTTCTGAAGGGGTGACCGCAACGGACTTTGCACTTACACTTACCAAGACACTTAGGGAGAAGGGGGTAGTAAACATGTTCGTTGAATTCTTTGGTGACGGACTAAAAAATCTTACTCTTCCGGAACGAGCAACACTATCCAATATGTGCCCGGAATACGGAGCAACAATAGCCATATTCCCTGTTGATGAGGAGACGCTGAGATACATGGAGATTACTGGACGCAGGAAGCAGCAGGTCGATCTTGTCAGGCAGTATTACAGCGCACAGAATATGCTCGGGATGGATTACAGCAAGGTGGAATACAGCGATGTGATTGATGTTGATCTATCGAACATAGTGCCTTGCGTATCCGGACCCAGCCAGCCAAAGCAGGAGATTCCGCTTGAGAGGGTGAAGGACAACTTCATGGACACGTTCATGAAGTCCAATGGGAAGGATCTCAAGGCTGAGGAGAGGATAAGCAGCAAGGATTACTCAAGATGGGCATCTGAGAGCATGTCAGCGGACAACGGATCGATAAAGAAGACGCTTGTGCACAAGGGCATCAAGTCTGTGCGCCTTAAGTACGATGACGGATATGAAACTGACCTGAGTGACGGCGATGTAGTCATATCTTCCATAACGAGCTGCACAAACACAAGCAATCCTTCGGTGATGATTGGCGCAGGGATACTTGCAAAGAAGGCGCTTGAACACGGATTGCACGTCAATACCCGAAAGGTAAAGACAAGCCTGGGGCCTGGATCCAGGGTGGTTATGAGATACATGGAGAAGGCAGGACTGGTGGAGCCGCTTGCAAGGCTTGGCTACGGGCTTGTAGGGTACGGGTGCATAACATGCATATCCAAAGGTACCCCGATTTTACTGAAAAATGGAACAACACGCAAGATTGAAAGCCTTCCACAGAATGGAGGAGCAAGGCTCTTCGGACCAACCACAAAAGGCATGCTTGGTACGGCAAGGCAGTCCACACTTATTGAAAGAGGACTGCGTGACTGCGTCAGGCTTATACTGCAGGATGGCAGGTCGCTTGTGTGCACTCCTGATCACATGATCTTATGTCAGGATAACCGCTGGATCAGAGCAGACGAGCTTGCTGTGGGCAAGGATCGAATAATAACTGGACTGGAAGGACCTCTTGACGAACAGTGCAGTAACGAAAAGCATTATACCTTGCAAGCTGGCGAACTTATACTCAAAATGGACACCCAAATTGAAAGAGATCGTATGCTGGCTTTTGCGCGGCTGCTTGGATATCTCCTTGGAGACGGATCGATTAGTGCTGGACAGAGCAGAATAAGCGCAGGCCAAGCCGTAGACCGCGAGATGATGCTCGATGACATAGAGTTGCTGACGGGCAAACGGCCTGCCGCCAATCGCTATGATGAGAGGAGATGGTCGGTTGTGTTGCCTAGAAAGCTCACAAAGGCTTTTGTTTCTTTGCCAGGTATATTGACTGGAAGACGCATTAGGCAGGTGTCATCACTGCCGGAATTCGTACTTAAAATGAATTGCCCGAAATCCGTTGTGCGTGAATTCTTGGGAGGGATGTTCGGAGCAGACGGGCACGCACCACTCCTGCATAGATTTGGAAGGCGCAATGAAGATATGGTCCTCGAACACCCTGCATATTCCTTCAGTGCTAGTCCAGAGCATTTGGAACGCTCAATGGAGATGATACATGAGGTGGTGCGTTTGCTGTCCAGTTGTGGCGTCAAAACGGAGGGGGCAAGGATATACACTTATAAGACAAGACAGAGCAAATCTTCCTATGCGCTATCACGCAATGGGATCACTAGAATTGAGGTACGCCTGCATCTTCCAGATGGATTATCTTTTGTAGAGTGTTTGGGTTTCCGTTATTGCGTAAACAAGATGCTAAGAGCCAGCGCCGCTGCAGTGTATTGGCGAACTGTAAAGGGAATAAATGAACAGCGGCTTCAGATGGCAGAACAGATAGCAGAGTTGCATAGCAGAGAGCCTAAGCTATCCTTCTCACAGGCACGTCAGAATATAGCTATGGCAACGCTAAACAGTGTGAAGGGTAATGCTCAACTTCAAGTAGTTTCACCGCATTATGCACTCCTTGAAGGATACGACCGGTTTTCACGACTTCCAAAACAAGGTGGGCGTAAGTTCCGCCCACTTCACAGGAAAAAATATGGATTTTTGTCACCAGTAGGTCTCTTTGAACAGCTTAGTGTTCTAGAATGGTTTACGACCCCAACCGGAAGTGAAGGAGTGACAAGTTCCCCGGGATACTGCATTGATAAAGAATCGACAGTTCTGCCCACATTGCCACTTTTGGTTGTAGATAGACATCAGGTCGGGCAGAGAGAGGTCTTTGACTTATCGGTGGACGGATTGCATACTTTCATAGCAGGCACAGTTGGTGTCCACAACTGCATCGGAAATAGCGGGCCACTGATTGACAAGCAGAGCGATGCGATAAACAGCAACGGCATTGCAGTTGCGTCGGTGCTCTCGGGCAACAGAAATTATGAGGCAAGGATACACAGGGACGTGCGCGCAAACTATCTTATGTCCCCCATGCTTCTCATAGCATACGGAATTGCGGGCACAGTACTTAAGGACCTTACAAGTGAGCCTCTTGCAAAGAACGATCGCGGGGAGGAGGTCTACCTTAAGGACATATGGCCTACAAGCAATGAGATATATGAGGCTGTGAAGAAGACAGTAAGCACAGACCTATTTGAGAGGGAGTACGGCAGCGGCATATCAGGAGTAAATCCCTACTGGAACAGCCTGGACATTCCAAAAGGGGTTGAATATGCATGGAACGACAAGAGCACGTACATAAAGCTTCCGCCATTCTTTGAGGGATTCAATCCGAAGTCGCCAAGGAGGATAACTGGCATATATAATGCACGCATACTTGCGGTGTTCGGTGATTCGGTCTCGACTGACCATATCTCTCCTGCAGGGGCAATAGGAAAGGACAGCCCTGCTGGAAGATATCTGATAGAGCATGGGGTGAATCCCCAGGATTTCAATACCTATGGATCAAGGAGAGGCAACCATGAAGTCATGATGCGCGGAACGTTTGCGAACAACAGGATAAAGAACAAGATTATGAATGGAAAGGAAGGTGGATACACCATGCATTTTCCCGACATGAAGGAGATGAGCATATACGAAACGGCAATGGCATACCGGAAGGAGGGGATTCCGCTTGTTGTGCTTGCAGGCAATGAATACGGATCTGGCAGTTCAAGGGACTGGGCAGCAAAAGGTCCTGCGCTGCTCGGCGTCAGGGCAGTAGTTGCAAAGGGATTTGAGAGAATACACAGAAGCAATCTGATAGGCATGGGAGTAATGCCCCTGCAGTTCTCTGACGGAGAGGATGCAGACTCGCTAGAAATAGATTATACCAAGCCCATAAGCATATCAATAAGCGAGGGCATGAAACCGCGGGACATGATAAAAATGAGGTACATGAAGCCGGATGGCGCTGAACACGAAGCCAGGCTTGTAAGCAGGATAGATACAGACGTTGAGATGGAGTACTATAGGGCAGGCGGAATACTTAACTATGTGATAAGCAATATATTCGGGTAATCTCATGCCATTGAAAAAATCGTGGAGGGTCGCAGTGCTGCCTGGCGACGGCACCGGACCTGAGCTAATAGATGCGTCAATGCACGTTCTTGACGCGGTAAAGAAGAGGTTTGGCATAAGCATAACCACAAAAATTGGCGAGGCGGGGTTCCACTGCATGGAGAGGTACGGGACCAATCTTCCAGACAGTACTGTTAAGCTGCTGAAAGGCTCTGACTGCGCGATAAAGGGCCCTATGACAACGCCCGAAGGTGCAGGATCGGAGGTAAGCGCAGCCGTGAAGATGCGGAAGATGTTCGACCTCTACGCGAACGTCAGGCCTGCCAAGAACATGCCTGGAGTCGACAGCCTAAAAAAAGGAGTGGACCTGGTAATTGTGCGTGAGAATACCGAGGGAATGTACTCGGGACTGGACTTCATGGTCTCGAAGGACACTGCGATTGGATTGCGCGTCATAACAAGGAGGGCAAGCGAGAGAATAGGAAGGTTCGCGTTCGAACTGGCAATGAAGAGGAAAAGGCATCTTACGATAGTGCACAAGGGCAACATACTCAAGATGTCAGATGCGCTGTTCAAGGGCACGATAATGGACCTTGCTGGAAGATACGTGAAGGTGGCGGTGGACGACGCGCATGTAGATGCGATGTCGCAGTGGCTGATAAAGGTGCCTGAGAGATATGATGTAATAGTGACTGAAAACCTCTTCGGTGACATACTATCCGATGAATCAGCAATGCTGGTAGGCGGGCTTGGCACAGGCCCGTCAGCAAACATAGGCGACAATTACGCAATGTTCGAGCCAATACACGGCTCCGCGCCCAAGTACACAGGCATGGACAGGATGAACCCGGTAGCAACGATAATGTCGATAAAGATGATGTTTGAGTGGATGGGATACAAAAATGCGGCAGCGGCGGTCGAAGTTGCAGTTCTGAAATCCATAAGGGACGGTGTCAAGACGGTCGATCTTGGAGGGAACAGCAAGGGACTGGAAGTTGGAAAGGAGATTGCAAGTAACGTGATGGAATATTGAGGCGTGCGGGATTTCCCGCTCCGGCTAACCCCAGATAAAGGGCCAGAAAATGTCCTTTTCTGAAGTAATAAGACAGGTTGTGTTCAAAGGCGCCGGATCCGCAAAAGAAGAGGAGCCAGTAGCGAATCTCCTGGCAAAACTCGGCTTACACCAGTTAGATTATGCATCTGTAACGAACGCGGCTAGAATATCCCAACTCTTAGTCTAGGACAGGTGCCATATTGCACAAAAGAATATGCAGGAAAAACAGCGCATGTGGGATATTGCAGGACCCTGCTGATGACAAGACTTAAAAAATGTAATTACCATATTTGATGGATTGGCATGCATGTTAAATATGGTATAGCGATAGTCTCTGCAGCGATGCTGATCCTTCTTATAGGGACCGCATGGGCAGACGTTGCCATGCCCTGGGTCTCCAATGTTAGTGTCTCAACGTATAATCCTGCAATCCAGGCCCCAACATTCAGCCCTGCTGTGACTGAGAGTTCAGGCCCGGGATATTGGTGCACATATATTTCCAACTTTACTCCTGGAACGTCACAGACGATTACTTTGCTGGATCAGACCTTTAATATACGCCTGTCTCTGGTAGGACCCAATTATCTCGTTGCACTGTGGATTAACAATCAGTCATATTCTGCACTTAGATATAATCACATATTGCTTGGCACAACAGGAGGAATAAACTATACCATGATACTAACAAATGCGTCATACACCCCGTCTGCGCAATCGGCAGCATTCTCTTTATGCGGTCGCAGCATTCTGAATTACTCCGTACAGAATGTTACTGTCGAAGCGTCATCTCTAAAAGGGGACTACAATGTTTCACTCCATCACTCAGTATATCTTAATCCCAAACTCCTAGGTGCGTATGTAGTGTTGGCCTCCAATTCAACATCAAACTTAACAGAGGCTGTGCATGTCTCAGAATACATGGGATCGGTCCTGGCTTCAGGATATACGATGCTTAGCGCATTCAATGTATCAGTAATTCCAGGCAACGAAATAGTATCTAGAATAACTGCCGCGTATCAGTGCGCTGTGCCTGCTGCAAGGGTACAACCATTCGTGCTTGCAGGTAATAAATGGGAGAAGATACGGCAATTCAGCATAAACGCGAGTACGTGCCAGGCAAGCTTCTCTGTTGCAGGCGATCCGGTTGTGGGACTGTTTAAGTTTGTGGGACTACCCCCGATTACATCAATCCAAACTACCGTGCCGTATAGACTTGTGCAGATAAACAATTACTCAAATCCGTATGCGGGGATTGGGGCGGCCATAAACGTATATGCAATTGACGTGATTGGACTGATAATAGCAGTTATAATAGTTATAGCATACGTATACTGGGTCAAAGTAAGAAAGAGCCTTAGAAAGATTAGGAGAAAAACTGGCCGCGGAGGAAGGCACCAGGTCAAAAGAAGGGGTTATGCACACGAAGAGGCAGGGCTCTGAAGGGATGTTGATCTTGGCTTGAAACAATGTTGCAGATCTGAAAACTGCTGACACGGTGTTAGAGTATGACAAACGCATGCCTGCTAAGTGGCGGAAAGGATTCTACACTGGCATTACATAAGGCAATGGGACTTGGTATAGGCATGGATCTTTTAATAACCATGATCTCAAAGAGCAAAGAGAGCTATATGTTTCATTACCCGAATACGTCCTTTACAAAGCTTCAAGCAGAATCATTGGGAATGCGCCAGGTTTTTGCTGAGACTGAGGGAAAAAAGGAAGATGAACTTGCGGATCTTGAGAATGTTTTGAAAAAGAATGATGTAGAATTGCTCGTCACAGGCGCGACATACAGCAGATATCAGGCAGACAGGATAAACAACATGTGTAAATCACTAGGAATAGAGCATCTCGCGCCGCTATGGCATATTGACCAGAAGGCAGAGCTTGAGGAGATAGCCAGGAACTTCAACGCAATAATAGTATCCGTTTCAGCAGAGGGAATGGACGAATCTTTTCTTGGTGCAACTATAGACAAGCGTATGATAGGCAGGCTGGAAATACTTCATGAAAAGTATGGAATAAACATGATTTTTGAGGGTGGAGAGGCCGAGAGTTTTGTCCTAGATGCACCATTGTTTAAGAAAAGAATAAAGATAAATAAATCAAGAAAGGAGTGGCACGGAAACCGCGGAATGTATATAATAGAGGATGCGGAACTTGAGGAAAAGTGATTTTATTTCTTGAGCTGCCGGGACCATTCAGACAAGGCAGTTATCAGTTCGGTTATTTTCTCCTTTGTCATTGGATCAATAAGTTTTCCGTTTGCATCCAATTTTTCGTGCACTGACGGTATTATTACTTCCGGCCGGTTTATTGGATGTATATTAAGGAATACAAATGCCTGCCTCAGATGGTATTGCGCTCTGGATCCTCCGAGCATTCCTCCTGAAGAGCTCATCAAAGCCACGGGCTTCCCCTCAAACGAATTGTCCCCGTATGGCCTTGAGACCCAGTCTATTGCATTTTTAAGGTATCCTGGAATAGAGTAGTTATATTCAGGGGTAGATATGAGTATTGCATCGGCATCCTTTATCTTTTTCTTGAACATTGATACGGATTCTGGCGGAGTAGCCTCATGGTCCTGGTTAAATAAGGGGATGTCCTTTATGTCAAATATCTCTATGACGGAATCCTTAGGTGCAAGCTCTTTTGCGGCATTGAGTATCGCTTTGCTATACGAACCCTTCCTAAAGCTGCCACCAAATCCCAGTATCTTAATCGGTACGGCCATCAGTTACAATTGATAGAAGAACAGAAATAAAAAGCATTGTATAGCAATCATATTGATGGGTTAATGAAATTTTCGCAAAGAAGTAGATTTGCCGGGAATGTGATAGAGGAGGAGGATGCATTTGCAGCAGATCTCGTAAGATCAGGCAAGCAGATAATAAAGCTGAATAGGGGGGACCCGGTTGCGTACTTTCCCACACCAAAATACATTGTAGATGCATATATCCGTGCACTAAAATCTAGCAAGACAGGGTACTCGTTTCATGCCGGAGTGCCAGAGCTTAGGGAAGCGATAGCACTGAGGCACAAGAAGCTTTACAATCTTGACGTAGGCGCAGAAAGCGTAGTAGTTACGCAGGGTGTGAGCGAAGCGATAATATTCGTCAATTCAATGCTGGTTGATACGGGAAACAGGGCAGTAATATCCAGGCCATACTATCCCCTTTATTTATCCGGACTACAGATAAACGGAGGCGCCCCGGTATTCGCAGATTATAGAAATGGTGAAATAGACGTTGATCTGCTGCGGAGAAGGATAGGCAGGACGAAGGGGATAAAATACATGATATTTGCAAATCCCAGCAATCCAACAGGGTCGGTAATGGAAAGGAAAACACTTAAGGAGATAGTAGACCTGGCAAATGATCTGAACATTCTCATAATAAGCGATGAGATATACGATGAGATACTTTACAATAATTCAGAATTTACCAGCATATCAGAAGTATCCGGCGGAATTCCAGCAGTAATATTTGGAGGCGCATCTAAGTGTTTTGATGCAACAGGATTTAGGATAGGCTATGCATTAATTCCCGGCGAAGATGAATTGTCATTGGAGATTAAAAAGACCATTGCAGATTATGCAAAGATGAGGCTTTCATCCAATACTACTGCGCAGTATGCATTTGCAGACGCGATAAAAGATGAAAAGAACCATAGGATAGCAATAAGAGGCATGGTAAATGAAATCTCTGAGAGAATCAATTTTGCTTATGATCTAATCAGGGAAAGCCGCCGTATGGATATATCTGAAAGGCCGAGGGGGGCATTCTATCTGTTTCCTAAGGTGGATATAAAAGGCATGGATTTTAAAAACGATAGAGATATGATACGAAAACTGTTGGTAGAAGAGGGCGTACAGATAACCAGAGGTTCGGGATTTGGGGCGCAGGATAACATAAGAATCGTGTCGCTACCCCCAAAAGACATATTAGAGCTCGCAATCAGAAAGATAGATAAATTCTTAGACAGACATTCTAGGTAAGGAGGCATCGTCTAATGGTAGGACAACACCCTTACACGGTGTGGGCCTGGGTTCGATTCCCTGTGCCTCCATCTACTTTTAACGTCGGAGAATGTGGTTTCAGATTTACGGAATTTATATCCTCTTTTAACAAAACTTTAGTATAATAATTAAATAGGCTAAATAAGAAATACATACAGAATATTGAGAGAGTTGTAGTGAACATAATCATTACATGTCCAACTCCAAGACCTATAGTTATTAAATCAACTAGTGAAAAGAGTATCCCAAAGATAAGTATTTGATAAATTGTTAGAACACGTTTTTTATATCTATGTAGTTGTGCTGCCATTAGTCCTGCAAAAATACTTTCTGCTATTATTACTGCCATAGCAATATTTTGAAAAGCTGAAGTATCGAAACCTGTTAAAAATATTTTTGAACTGCCGTAAAGTATAGCTACAATAATAGCTGTTGCAGTACTCAAATATAATGCTAGACTCAGATGTACATTTATGCTTCTTTTTAACCTTTGGTCTTCATTTAAATTTTGTTTTTTAATAATTCCATTCCATTCAAGAAATCCTTTTAAAGCATCAAGTCCAGTCCAATTTATAAGTAAATAAAAAGCAAACCCAACTGCAATAATAATAACGCTCTCAAATAAGCCGTTTGAAGTTTGAGTATATGCTGCTGCGTATATGCCACCACATATTACCACTGAACTAACAATCATTAAGGCAAAGACTTGCATTATCTGGTCAAATTCTTTTTCTGTTTTTTCATCTAGAAAACTTTTTACTTTTGCCATAAAATCACATATTAATTCCTAAAAATACGAATACATAGTACATGAATAGAATACTTACCAATCCCAATAAAGATATTTTTACTATAGTTATTATAAATGTATACATTGTTTCTATATCTTCTGAATTCTCTATTTCTATATCTTCTGAATTCTCTACCATATTTCATACAACTCTCCTCTTGAGCGCAATTACTTCACTCAACGCTGTCGTTTGCTCTATCGTTTCGTATAGCTTGTCCTTATCCTTCGCCACGTATGTCATTGTGGTGTTTGGCGACTGGTGCCTAGCGAATCTGCTAGTCAAGATAAGATTGCCGTTACTTTGCTTCGCAAACTTCGTTATTGCGTAATGCCTCAAGGAATGAGTAGATAATCTATGAAGTCTCCTAACCGTCCTTCCCTTGCTCTAAGGCTGGGCTGAATAAACATCAAGAAGCCCAGCCTTAGAGCAATATTCCCTAAACTTATTCCTTACGCCGTTCTTCTCAAGATAAAGCCCTTTCCTTGCAGTTTTGTAATCATTGGCATAGAAGATATAGCCTTGAGCCTTCTCTATCTCCTTCTGGTTGTCCTTGATGAATTCAAGCGTCTCGTTGAACAAGTCCATCGGCACTATCAAGCTATCTACTGCGCCGATGCCCTCCTTCTCGGTATTGATAAGCAACTCTCGGCTCTCAAGGTTAAGGTCTTTGATATTCAGCTTGACTGCTTCCCCTATCCTAAGCCCAAGCGTGCTTTGGTATAGGAACAGAAGCCTGAACTTCTCATCATTGACAACCTTGAAGAAAGCCGTAATCTCGCTGTCCTTGAAGCACTTCGATATGTTTCCGTATTTCGCTTTGCGCCGTTTGCCTATGAACCTCTTAACGAAATGCGTGGCTATAACTCGCTGAAGCTCCTCTATCTTATGCTTGGATAATCTACCTAGCAGGTCATTCTCTAGCCTATCCTCAAGCTCTTGGAGTTCTTGGATAGTCTTAGTGTCCATCATGTAGATACCCCTAAGGAGCTTCCAATCTGATGGAAGCTGGTAGAATTGAGATGTGGTTTCACTTTCGTGTAGTAATTCCCGTCGCTTCCGTAAATCTTGGTCTTGTTGTACTTCATGCCCTTCCTGCTTATCCCTGCGGTAGGGTATATCGCCCTTATCCTGACTATGCTCTCGGTCGTTGCTAAGCTCGGCGTCATAAGCTAGCACCCCCAAGCCGATAGCCCTATCGGCTCTATTAGCCCTCCGAAGCTGGTGGCTGGTAGAATTGAATGCTGGAAGGCTTGGTATAGTAAGATTAACTGGTTTCTAATGCCTGTGCCTCCACGCATCCGCCCAATAGTCGCATTTTATAAATTATTCGATGCAAAAAAGGTATGGTAATGGAATGAAAGGAAAAGTAAAAATGGTGAACCCGCAACGTGGATTCGGATTCATAACTGGCGAAGATGGAAAGGATACTTATTTCCATAGCTCTGCGGTTCAGGGCGGCGTGCAGCTTGCCGTGGGAGACAGCGTAGAGTATGAAGTAGAGGAAGGAGACCGCGGAACGCGTGCAAAGAACGTAAGAAAGGTATAGGCGCATCTTCGGCGGCGGAATGCAAGGACATGAAAAGGGACAGGACTGCATACACCGCATAACCGTGCATGAACTGGTAATTTGACATTTTGCCTAGCTTTGCGGTGTCCAGTTTTTAGGCAAGTGCGTCTTGGTTCTGAAGTCTGGCCTGACTTTCATAAATCTAGACAATGGCCAGATTCTTGATGTATGGGGGCTAAAGCAAGGCAGGCTTCATTAAACAGGATCACGAGATTCTTGCCTCTGCGGCAGCAAGCTTCTTCTTTACGTGCTTGAGGGCAGAGAACATGTCCCTGTCTATCTCCTCCAGCCTCATGCGTATGTACTTCGACTGGCTCGCCATCCCAGGGATGACGCGGTAATCAAGGGCATTGACCCTTCTCTTTGTCTTGTCTATTTCGAGTACTAGCCTCTTTAGGCCCTGCTCACGCTGCGCAACGTCGATTATTGAACTGGTAACGCGTATGAACGAGTCGTTTATGTCGTCAACAGCAAGGCTTCCGGGTAGCAGCGAATATGGCATGCCGGACTTCTGCGCTGCCCTGTTTATCTCGGGAATCCTCACACCCATGATGTTCTTTATCCTTATGCGCACCGGCTCTGCCTCCTTCATGTGCATTGCGATATCCTCAAGTTCGAAGTTTCCAACGTATGTTGATGCTATCGTAACTGACTTGTAGGACTGCTGTATCAGTGCGTTTAACGCGTACCTGCTCTCCTTCGACTGCTTCAACAACTTCAGGAACTCTATTACCAGCACCTCCCTCTTCCTCTTGAGTATGCCGTAGCCCTTCCTTGCCACAGCTATCCTTCTCTTCAGGTTTATGAGGTTGAGCCTTGTCGGATTTATGTTCGCCATTATTTCGCCGGCTTCTTCTTGTAGTACTTCGCTATGTACTCCTTCTTTACCCTTGTAAGCTCGCCTTCGGGTATGTCGGACAGGAGATCCCAGCCGATCTGCAGCGTCTCCTCTATGCTTCTGCGTTCATAGAACCCCTGCTTAAGGAACCTGCTCTCGAAGTCCTCGCCGAACTTCAGGTACCTCCTGTCGCTCTCGCTCAGTGCCTCAGCACCAACTATTGCGCTGAGGTTCTTTGCGTCCTGCGCCTTTGCATAGAGCCCGTAGAGCTGGTCTGCAACTCCCCTGTGATCCTCCCTCGTCTTTCCTCCGCCTATGCCATTGTTCATGAGCCTTGAAAGCGAGCCTATTGGTTGTATTGCGGGATACATGCCCTTGTTGACAAGATCCCTGCTCAGGAATATCTGGCCTTCGGTTATATATCCGGTAAGGTCGGGGATTGGATGCGTTACGTCATCGCTCGGCATTGTAACCACGTCTAGCTGCGTTATGCTTCCTTTTTTTCCCTTTATTATCCCTGCGCGCTCGTACAGGCTTGCAAGGTCAGTATACATATATCCAGGATATCCCCTTCGTCCGGGAACCTCCTCCCTTGCGCTTGACAGCTCCCTCAGCGCCTCGGCATAATTGGTCATGTCTGTCAGTATGACCAGCACATGCATTCCCTTCTCATAGGCGAGGAACTCTGCGGTCGTAAGCGCAAGCCTTGGGGTTATGATCCTCTCTATGCTTGGATCGTCTGCCAGGTTGATGAATGCAACAGACCTCTTCAGAGCGCCTGTCTTCCTGAACTCGCTCACAAAATAGCTGTAGTCGTCGTATGTTATGCCTATGCCTGCAAAGACCACAGCAAAGCTCTCGTTTGAGCCCTTGACGTTTGCCTGCCTAGTCACTTGGGCAACAAGCTGGTTGTGCGGAAGCCCTGACGCAGAGAATATAGGAAGCTTCTGGCCCCTCACTAGCGTGTCAAGCCCGTCTATTGCAGATATGCCGGTCTCTATGAAGTCGCTCGGGTAGGATCGCGCTACCGGATTTATCGGGGCGCCGTTTATGTCCCTCTTTTCATCTGCAGCTATTCCCGCGCCAGAATCCCTTGGTCTCCCCTGGCCGTCAAATACCCTTCCAAGCATGTCCTCGCTGACACCGACGCTGAAGGTCTCGCCAAGGAAGCTTACGGATGTCTTGTCGATGTTTATCCCGTCCGTAGGGCCGAAGACCTGGACAACAGCATTCTTGTCGCTCGTATCGAGCACCTGCCCAAGCCTCTCCTCGCCGCTCTGCAGCTTTATCTTGACTATCTCGTTGTACTGTGCGTTTCTTACCTTACCGACAACCACAAGCGGACCCGCAACGTTCTCTATTGTTTTGTATTCTATCTCGAATTTCATATTATCACCTATTCTCCTCCTGCTTATATTCCATGAGCAGGGAGTTAAACTCAGAATCTATCTCTGATTTTATCCTTTTCTCCTCTTTTTCTATATCAGCTTCCTTTGCCTCCTTTGATCTTGAGATGCTCTCCCTGACCTTCAGTTTGGTTATGTTATCAACGCTTACTCCTCCCTTTATCGCCTCATGCGCACGCTTTCTGAAGTACAGCATTATGGAGATCATGAACGCCTGCTTCTTCATGCTCGTGTATGCGTCTACCTCATCGAATGCAGACTGCCTTAGGAAGTCTTCCCTGAACATCCTGCCTATCTCAAGCACGAGCCTCTCCTCGTCAGGAAGCGCCTCGGCCCCGACTAGCTGGACTATGTCCTTGAGCTCTGCCTCCTTCTGAAGTATCCCCATTGTTTCATTCCTATTCGACACAAACTCCTCGCCATAATTCTTCACGTACCATCCCTCAAGGTCGGGAAGGTATAGGGAATAGCTTGTAAGCCAATTTATTGCTGGGAAGTGCCTTGAGCCTGCAAGCGAGGCGTCAAGTGACCAGAATGTCTTCACTACCCTGAGGGTTCCCTGTGATACTGGCTCGGATAGGTCGCCGCCAGGCGGTGACACTGCGCCGACTATCGTAACAGAACCGATCTTCCCGCCGAGCGATTCCACCTTCCCGGCTCTCTCATAGTATTCGGCAAGCCTTTTTGGGAGATATGCTGGATAGCCCTCCTCTCCTGGCATCTCCTCCAATCTCGCGGAGATCTCCCTCATTGCCTCTGCCCACCTTGATGTAGAGTCGGCAAGTATTGCCACACTGTATCCCATATCCCTGAAGTACTCAGCTATGGTTATTCCCGTGTAAACACTGGCCTCCCTTGCTGCAACAGGCATGTTGGAGGTGTTTGCAATGAGCGTTGTCCTCTCGATCAGCGGCCTTCCAGTTTTTGGATCCTTGAGCTCGGGAAACTCCGTAAGGACCTCTGTCATCTCGTTCCCTCGCTCTCCGCAACCAACGTAGACTATTATGTCTGCATCAGACCACTTTGCAAGCTGATGCTGGATTACTGTCTTCCCGGACCCGAAGGGTCCCGGGGCTGCGGCAGTACCACCTTTTGCAACTGGAAAGAGCATGTCCACGACCCTCTGGCCAGTTACTAGCGGCTCTTCTGCCCTGAATTTCCTCCTGAATGGATTTGCCTTTCTTACAGATCTCTTTTGGAGCATTGTCAGCGCCACTTCCTTGCCACCCTTCTCTACTATCGCAATCCTGTCAATTACCCTGAACGTGCCGTCCTTCAATCCGCTTATCTTTCCCTCGATACCCAATGGGACCATTATGTAATGCTTGAGAAATTCGGTTTCCTGCACATACCCGATTATCTCCCCTGGCTTCACAGTGCTTCCGTTCTTCACGGACTTCTCAGCCATGAATTTCCATTTCTTGTTCCTGTCCACTGCACTTGCAGTGAGCCCCTTACCTATGAATGCGCACGCTTTCTG
>JAMCSX010000015.1 GCA_023379055.1 Candidatus Martarchaeota archaeon
GCAACAAGGCAATGTATGCTGCATGGTATCACATTTTATATCCTATGTCCCGAAGCAGCTTCTTACGTTTGGATCTGTCGTCGTCTGATTCTGTGCCCTTTGCGGAGGATCCGTCAACCACGCCGACTATGCCAGCTCCTTGTGAGGTGCCTGCAACAAGTACCTGCACAGGATTTGCAGTTGAGCAGTATATTCTCACGACCTCAGGCACAGCCTTAAGCGCATTGTTTACGTTTATGGGATATGCATTGTTAAATATTGCTATGAATGTATGACCTGCGCCTATTGCTGTGGCATTCCGCTCTGCCAGCTCCTTAAGGTGGCTATCGTTACCTTCGCTTCTGATAAGGCACGGACCGCTTGCTTCTATGAATGCAAGTCCGAATCTAATTCCGGGTGCAGATCCGACAAGCGCCTCGTATATGTCCTCAACGCTTTTTATGAATCCCGCATGGCCGATAACAACCTGCGATTCGGCATCTTTCTTTATATCTACTGACTTGATGTCCACCATCGAATCACGGCTTAAGTCTTACCCTGTCCCTTGGGAACAGTGAACATTCGCGTATGTTCTGCGAATTCGTTACCATCATTGTAATTCTCTCAAGCCCTATGCTCCATCCTGCGTGTGGAGGGGCGCCCTGCTTGAATGCATTTATGTAAAAGTCAAAGTTGCTTGGGTCAAGGCCGTGATCCCTTATTGATTGCACAAGCACTTCGGGGATATGGATTCTCTGCGCACCGCTGGATATTTCTGCCCCTTTGAACAGCATATCAAAGCTGTTCGAGAGTCTGCTGTCCTTGCCGTTTGGCATGCTATAAAATGCCCGTATACTTGACGGATATTCCTTGACAACCAGTATCTCACCAACAAGCCTGCACAGCTCTGCCTCATGCTCCCTGTTGAAGTCCTCCCCAAACTCTATTGGATGACCGTTTTTGTTCAGCACTGATAATGCCTTGGTATAGGTTATCTCCTTGATCACTGGCTTTGGAAGAGTGGCTTTTAGTGTCTCAAGATCTCTGGTGTTCTTCTTTGATAAGTCCGACAGGATATTCTTCACTGTCTTCTTCAGTAGCGATATCGCATCATGATGATCTGCAAATCCCAGCTCAGCATCCATCTGCGTAACTTCGTTCAGGTGATATATGGTATTGTGCTTCTCTGCCCTGAATGCAGGCACAATCATGAACGCCCTGTCTATGCCGCCTATAACTGCAAGCTGCTTGTATAATTGCGGGGATTGCGCAAGGTACGCCATCTTTTCGAAATACTGCACAGTAAAAAGATCAGCACCGCCTTCCGTTGACTCCTCGACAAGTGCCGGGGTCCTTATCTCAGTAAATCCATTCTTCAACATGGTGCTCTTGAACGAATTCAGGATTGCGGATTGGATATTAAATATTGCGGTTGTTTCAAGCCTTCTCAGGTCTATGTGCCTGTTGTCAAGTCTGACATCTATGTCTGCAGGCACCTTGCCAGTGACCTCAAAAGGTATTGCAGATTCCAGAGGATTAAGATTTGTTATTTCCAAAGGAGCTATCTCAAATCCGGTTTTACTTTCCTTGCTTGCTCTAACAGTTCCCTTTACCATTATCACACTTTCTTTTGGAAGGCTCATGGACTTTATAACGCCGGCGTCAACCATTCCTTCCTTGCCCACTATCTGGCAAATGCCGGTATGGTCGCGAAGAAGTATGAATACTATCTTACCTATATTCCTAACCTCATGCACCCAACCTGAGACCACTACCTCTTTCCCGTCCATGGCAGGATTGAGCTCATTTACATAATGAGTTCTGTATAGCGTTTGCATGGAAAACACCCCATTCACATGGCATGTGAAAGCCTATATATCTTTGTTGCAATTCAGGTATGGTGCAGAAATGGCTATTGCAAGGGATATCATGCATAGGCACGTGGTGGGCGTATCACCAACTACAATTGCAGCTGCTGCACGTTCGCTTGCAGAGTCATCTGAGGTAAGCCTGATGCCAGTTATAGAGAATAACAGGCTTACTGGGATAATACTCTCGCATGACTTGGTTGGCATGGAAGCAGATTCCTACATAGCCACTTCAGTAAGGCAGCCGATATTTGCAAAGGAACAGGACGACGTAGTTGAGGTATCCAAGATAATGGTAAGAAATAATGTTGAGAGATTGCCCGTAGTAAAAGATGGCTTAAGCATGATATGCGTAGGCATTATTACCTCTACAGACATAGTGAGGTCATTGAAAAACGCGGATGATAAAAGGCAATAGAAGTCCTGCGCTCATTATTTGGCAAGGGTAATCTCTATTGAGCTGACCTTTGACTTTGTCCCATCCTCGTTGGATATCTCTTCAGAGTCTATTGCAATGGTGTTGACCTTCGCATCGGTTACGAACCTGTTCCTTGCGATCTCGGCCACGTCAACTGCGCGTGAGATGGAATTTCCTCTGGCCCTTATCTTTACGCTCTTTACGCCATTGTTGAACTGAGTCACCACTGCAAGAACGTAGTTCATTGGTGGCTTCTTTCCGACCAGCACAACGTTTTCTGGTATTTGACTTCCGGCCCGCATCTCTTCCATTCCTCGATATTCTTCTGGCATTGTTACACCCTTTATTTTGTAAGCTAAATACGTTTATTGCTTTAGTACATTATTCCATACATATTTATATCCTGCTTGGATTGGCGCAACGTTCACGTCTATCTCTTTACGATGTAGTAATCTCCAAATATCCATTCCTTGTTTTATGAAGTACTTACGCAGTTCTTTGCAGCCCCGGAATGATGCGTTTATTTCGTGTGCCTGAGGATCATTCTCGTCTAAATTTATGATACTTTCGTTCCGGAAAACCTTGGCGGACGGCTATAGTACGACTGTTTCAACGTCAGACAACACCAAGTATGCTCAGGATTATCACGCTAAGAATGACTATTATGTAGATTCTAAGTCCTGCCATCAGATACTCTTCTTTTTTAGTTAGTACCATACGGTCAAGCTTCTCCTTCTTTACAAAGGTTGCATGATCTCCTATCACTCCTATTATCTCCTCTTTTGTCATCATCGTCTTCAATTCATTGTTTGCGTTCATATGTGTCCACCTTGTACTAGCAATATTGCTAGAATGGTATTCATCGCGATTATTCCGATTATTATAGCTGCAACAGCAATGTTCGTAAGTTTTCCGTTAACCTTGTCGCCCATTAGGCTCTTGTCATTTACAAGGAAATAAAGAAAAATTAGTGCAGGAGGCATCAGTATGGTCGCAGTAACCTGTACTAGTAGCGTAAAAAAGCCAAGAGGCGCATTCGGTATAAGCACTATAAGTGCCGCTCCAACTATACTTATGAAGAAAACTGCGTAGAAGGGTTTTGCTTCCCTAAATTTTCTGTTGAGGCTATGTGGAAGGTCCATTACTTCGCCAAAAGCCCATGCCGATGATGATGCCAGAGCAAAGGCGGCTACGAACCCGGCCTCGAACAGCCCTATTGAAAACAGTACCCCGCCATATTGGCCCATAATCTTTGCAATGCCAGTGGCGAAGTCAAGGTCAGTATAAGACAGCGCACTTGTGCCACCAATATGTAAAGTCAGGGCTGTGAGTATGACAATCGCGACGGATATGATTCCCATCAACACTGCTCCGATGAGGGTGTCTAGTTTCCCATAGAACAGGTCTTCCTTTACGCCTCCCTTGTCCACGACAGCCGATTGCTGATAGAAGAGCATCCACGGAGCTATAGTGGTTCCAAGGTTGGCAATCAGTAAGAATACGAATGCAATGGTTGAACTTCCTAGAGGTATTCCGGAGAAGGAAAATGCTTTTGTTATATCAGCCATGGTAGGATGCGCCATGAATGCCAGTGGAGTATATATCAAGTTCAGGATGGCGAATACAAGAATTATCTTCTCTATGAAAAGATACCTTCTGAATGAAAGGATGGAGAGAAGCATGACGGCACTTATCAAGACACCATAAACGAGTGGGACGCCAATGAATAGCAATGCCGCCCCCATGCCTATGAACTCGGTTATCATAGTCAAGAAGTTGGCTATGATGAGGTCGCTCATGGAGAACAGACCCCAGCCTTTTCCAAATCTGCTGAAAATCAACTCGGCATGTCCGCGATGCGTCACATCTCCAAGCCTCACTGTCATCTCTTGAACGATGTATGCCACGAAAATCATCAGAATCAGGAATGGTATGAAAATGCTTATTCCGTAAGTGGCCCCGGTTATTGCATAGGTTATGACCCCTCCCGCATCGTTGTCCGCAAGCATCACGAGCATACCCGGGCCTATCAGAAGCAGAAACAGCGCCATCTTCTTCAAAAAGGATTTCTCCGATTTGAGGCGATCTATCTGCCTCCTCTCTTTTGCACGCGTTATGTCTTCTGACTTTATGTCGTCATCCTTCTTCTGTTCTCTTTGGGTATCAGAACTCCGCCTTGTATTTTCCATCGGATAGCCTTGTTTTATATACCACGTATTCATATGTCAATTATACACATATACTATTGGAATAATACTAATAAAGTATTTAAATCTTTTGTTAAATACCATAAATTAAGAATAGAACTGTGAAAAAACTAATTATTTATAGTTTTAGAGTTTAAAATCAAATAAAGATCAATTGTATCATCCATTCTTGCTGATTCCTTAAGGATTTAATAAGTTATAGGTATAATACTAATACCATAGGGGAAATATGGTAGATACTGCTAGCAATAAAATAAAACTTGATGAGATAGACTTGGCAATAATATCTAATTTATCTCAGGATTCTAGAATGCGTTTTACCAAAATGTCAATGGCGACTGGCTATCCTGATGCGACAATACAGCACAGGTTTAGGCGCATGATGAAGAACGGGGTCATAAAAAGATTCACCATCGAATTAAATCCCATATATGTAGACCACGGTTCGGTCTCCTTGGCTCTTTTAAAGACCATATCAGAGAAGCATGATGACGTACAGAAGAAGCTTGAGTCTCTTCCCGAAGTCACTGACATATATGTAGTCTTCGGCGAATATGATTTCGTAATAAAAATCAGTGGAAAAGATTTCTCTCATATAGACGATATAATGAGGGACAAAATAAGGGTAATCGAAGGCGTTTCCGAACTTAGAGAGATAGCAGTCGTAGAGGAGCCAAAGCATTACCACAGGGATGTATTCGGAAAAATATATTCTGTCTGATTCTGAATTTTCCTTGAGCCGCCCAACTCTGATTTCGCTTCGCAAAATTGGGGCCCTTGGGGTTTATGATCTACGAGTTATTGAATAACTGAACTGCTAATCATATTTATAACGTCTTCATTAAGGCATGTGTCCTCCAAAAATCACTGCCATGCACATTTAGTACGGTATCCATCTGTTCGTTTACAGCTGGTGCATACGTGCCTGGAAATATTGTAAATACTGCATATACACCTTCAATATCATCAAACTGCTTTCCCAAGGCAGCTTTTAGTTTTTCAGGTTCAGACCACTTAGCACGTTCATCATTTAAATCTATTGCGCCTATAACGATATTCAGCTTGCTTGTTTCTGGCGGCTGATCATTAGTGTATGCAACTGGCTGCAAAGTTGGAGGAAACTTGCCATCTTCAGATCCAGGCCTAGTGATTTCGTAGCGTAGTATGACAATGTGCTCATTACCTGCTGCATCTTTTACTACTGCATCATAATCAGTATCAGTTTGAAGCGGTAAGCTTAATGAAACCGGCTTGCCGCCTTTACTCAAAGAACTAATCTCAACTAAAGTGTCAGTTCCCACAGTATAACTGGAAGCTATATTTGCTAACCTAACAACACTGTTAATATTAGCCAATATGTCCTCGTTTACATTATCTCTTAAAAATTCAGTTAGTTTGATTACAGAGTCCATTTCCCTTAACTTAGACCCTGCACTTGATGAATCTTCTCCATGTTTTCCTTCGATATAATTTGTAGGAAATATTAGTACCTTGTCCCCTATCTTTAATGCAACCAATCCTTCGCTATAGCCATAAGTGTCTTCTACTCTAATCTGACTCTTGAGCAAAGTCAATTTGCCGCCTGAACTTACTGGTTCAGCAACCACTTTTGTTGTCATTTTCCCACAAATATATTATCATCTTTCTGATATATACTACTTTTGCTTAGACAGGGATTGGGACATAAGTCAATAGTCAATCCTTTACGATAACCACATAGGCTCTCTTGCCTATGTATTCTTTCACGCAGTCTACCTTTGCGCCGTTGCCATAAGGTGTGACCTTTTTCTCCATAACTACAATAACGTCCTCAGATAAATGAAGATTCTTTGTATTTAAGTTTACTTTTCTCACGCAACCACATGAGTATATACATGTAAATACTTAAATATCTTACGGTTAATATATACATGTGATTACATGAAATCATATAGACTAACGAACAGGAACTTCTCGAGATTCAATCTGAATCTTGGCAATTTGATAGAGTACTATAAAGAGGGCCTTGTAGAAATCCTCTATTCGTATTAGGAGCCGAAGGATTTTAACCCGTCGACATGTGAGTTATTTGGCGACTCGCATGAAAAGAGATAGGGAATCTAAGTATAAGAGGTTTGCCGACCTCTGCATGGGAGGATTTCTACAGAGCCCTATTTCCAGAATTTCAAGTAACAATATTGGAAAACTAGTTTGGATATAGAAGTAGTAGCCAATCTGCTATTTCCAGCCATAATCCTTATGAGGTCCTCTTTATGATGTGATAGCCGAACTGCGTCCTCACCACTCCGGAAACCTGCCCTTTCTCAAGCGCGAATGCGGCGTCTTCAAATGGCTTCACCATCATCCCTTTTCCGAAGAATCCCAAGTCTCCCCCGTGCCTCCTTGATCCGTCTGTCGAGTATTGCTCTGCAAGTTTTGCAAATGACTCTCCCTTCTTTATCCTCTCAAGGATGTCCTTTGCCACCGATTCCTTCTCCACCAGTATGTGCGCGCATCTTATTTGGTTTGTCATTCTATCAATCCTCTCTCCATTTTGATTTCTTTATAGCTATGAATAATGTTATTATTGTTATTGCTATTATGACTACCCAATCCAGGGCTATTGCACCTGAATTGAAAGAGGTGAGTCCGGTCACGTTCTGCACTATCTGGGCGGCGTATGTTGCAGGTGAAAGGTATGCGAGATACTGGAACGGCTGCGGAATATAGGTTATGGGATAATAGACTGGGGGAAGCGCCGATAGTATTGTTGACACTATACCGGAAAATGCCCAGCTTTGCACGATATCGGATGATAACGTTGAGAGTAGGAATCCAAGTGACGATGCAAAAGCAAACATTATCAGCATGACTGCTATTATTGTAATGTACCCGAGAACCCCAGTATGAAGATAAATGGCTGCGAGTATTGACAGCACTATAAGTGCGGGCAGGGAGTATATGATCTCTGATAGTGACATGCCGAGAAGGTAGACCCACGCCCTTGTCGGGGAGCTTACGACCATGTCCTGTACCTTGAAGTCGTTCTTAAGATGAGAAAGATCCTGCTGCATTGAGGTTCCTGAAGATACCATTGTCATGATAAGGGCTCCACCGATGGCTATGGGCGTTAATGCACCGTGGCTGACGAATGCAATTACAATGAGCAGGGAGAATGGGGCAAGGATGGTGCTGACAAGCACTATCGGATAGTTTACCATAGCGTAAATGGCATTTACCATTATAGACGCAATAAGCTGGCTAATAATGCTCCTCTTCATTGACATAATTTTCCTCCGCTATTGGTTTTTTTACTATGTAATAAAAAATGTCGTCAAGTGTAAGCGGATTCATTGAGAACCTCACTTTTTTGTCTATGAGCTGCCTTGAGATCCGTCTTGCCTCCTTCTCTGTTGTGACTATCTGGTAGTGCCCGTCAACCCCTTTTATTATGTCGCCCTTCTTTGGCTTCGTGAAGCGCTTGTCTGACAGTATTTTTATGCTGTAGGGATATTTGACCTTCCTCCTGAGATCGCTTATTGTACCAAGCGCCATGAGCCTTCCGTCTTCGATTATGCCTATGTTATCCGCAAGTACCTCTGCCTCCTCAAGATAGTGTGTCGTGAGGAATATGAAGTGGTCCTTTTTGAGCTTCATGAGCGTATTCCACAGTTCGTGCCTTGATATTGGATCCAGACCCGTAGTGGGTTCGTCAAGGAACAGAACCTTGGCTTCAGAAGACATCACCATTCCGACAAGAACCTTTCTTTTCGTGCCACCAGACAGCAGTCTATTCAGCGTGTCAGCATACCTGTTTATATTGAGCTCCTTGAGCACCTTCTCAAACCTCGCCGTTGCGTCCTTCCTTGTAAATCCCCTCCACATTAGGTATGATACAACGAACTGCCTTGGCGTAAGCCATCCAACCGCCCTGCCTTCCTGTGGCACGCATGCTATGATCTCCCTGAGCTCATCTGCATCCTTTATCACGTTAAGCCCGTTCAGGTCTGCGCTGCCCGCAGTAAGCGCCATCTGCGTCGCAAGAATCCTTATGAGGGTTGTCTTTCCTGCGCCGTTCCTCCCGATAAGCGCAAATATGCCCTTTGCAGGAATGGACATGCTGAAGGACTTAAGGGCCTTTTTGCCGGGCTCGTACTCCTTGGTAACGTTTCGTACATTAAGCATATCCACAATACCCCCTCTCCGACATAAGTTTAAGTATAAAGAATTTATAAACAGTGCACTTTGCCTGTCATGAAAAGTTGTGGCATGCAGTCAGGTCCCTTGAAAACTCCCTGAGACCTGCGGGTATGTCCATCCCGCTTATCTTCCCGTTAAGTGCAATGCCCCTTTCCTTCTTGGCCTTCCACACAATGGAATTGAATTCTTCGAGTTTCCCTATTAATGAAAGATCCGATGCACCTTTCAGCGCTTTTGGAAAATTGGCCTTGGAAAGGTCAATGCCGTACTTCTCTCCTATTATCGAGCAGACCTGGGGCATTATCGGATATTCAAGGACGAGGAACCTTTCAAATATGTAGTATAAGGAGTATATGGCGGAATTCTTCTCATCTTCAGTAAACTTCATATCCGTATTGTATGCCCTGTTCTTCACAAGCTCGAGATAATTTGATGCAAACGAATTCCATATGAAATTCCTGAGCCTGGATGCTGGATGGAAGAAGTTGTATTTCTCGTACTCCTGATCTGCGTATGCAGTGAGGTCCTCTATGCAGTCAACAAATAACTGATCCAGTTTTGTAAGATCTTGCGGCCTTTCGGGCTTAGTAAACTTACTAATGAACCGGGCTACATTGAATATTTTGTTTATAGTCTTCATCTCCCCTCGTATCTTGTCCTTTGTGCAGGAGATGTCCTGTTTGGATATGTCCCCTTCGCCAGCAGCCCAGAGTCTGAACGGCTCTGCCCCGAACTCCTTTAATATGTCGTGCGGATCTATTACATTTCCCAGCGATTTTGACATCTTTATGCCTTTTTCGTCGACAACATGCTGATGGACCCATACGTCCCTGAAGCAGCTGGTATCGGTTTCGAGGTATCCACGAAGAATGGTATAGTAAAGCCACGTCCTCACTATCTCCTTTCCCTGTGGCCTCAGAGCGACAGGATATGCAGAATTGAACAGCCCGCTGTCTGACCCGTATCGGGTTATGAACAGCTCGGATATTGAAGAATCAAACCATGTATCGAATACGCGGTTCTCTCCTGTCCACTGCGCCTCCTTGAAATCCGAAACCCTCCCGATGGCCTTGCCTGACCTGAGCACCTCCGCATCATCTGGAGGGCGCTCCTTCCATGGCCGGTAATACCTTCCAGGCACAGGGAGCGCAACCATGTCACCCGAATACCAGAGAGGTATCTCAGTTGCATAGAATCTCCTTCTGGATATGGGCCAGTCTATCGATATCTGGTCTATCCACGATTCCAGTATCCTGCGCGCGTCACAAGGGTAGAATTTGATCCTCTTTTCGGCATCAATCACGTTGTCCTTAAATTCCGTCTGCTTCAGGTAGAATTCTGGCATTGCTATGAACTCTATCTCAGCCTTTGACCTTTCTGATATTGGAGTCCTGTGCATTATGGCCTCCTGCTTCAAGAGGACCCCCTTCTCCTTGAGTGCTTCTATCATCTCCTTTCTCGCCTCCTTTACCTTGAGGCCCTTCAGGAATCCTGCATTATCATTCATTGTTCCGTCCTTATCTATCGCAATTACTACATCAAGACCCATCTCCCTGAAGAACCGTATATCGGTCAGGTCTCCAGCGGAGCACATCATCACAAGCCCTGTTCCCTTGTCCATCCTGGCAAAAGGATGGGGTATTATCTTTACCTCCTTGTTGAATATAGGGGTTATTGCGGTCTTTCCGTTCAGATTCTTGTACCGCTCATCGTCAGGGTTGTATATCACCATTTTGCGTAGTCTACAATGAGCGGGTCTTGTCGTTGCTATTATTATCTTCTCGCCGGATCCCTTTACCTCCCATTGGACATGGTTGAATGTTGAACTCAGATCCACATAGTCTATTTCAGAATCCGCAACAGTGGTCTGAAGCTTCGGATCCCAGTTGCTAACCCTGTTGTCTTCATAGATAAGTCCACGCTTGTATAGTCCTATAAATGTTGTCTGGGTGAGTGCCCGGTACTCTGCTGAATCAGTAAAGTATACGGCACCGGCATGGCTGCCGGTTTTGTATGATGTAAAAGATATGCCTAATTTCTCGAAGCTGTCTATGGATGACAGGGAAGTTTCCTGAAGCATCTGTTCGCATGACGCAATAAATTTTTCTCGCTCGGTTCTGAATGCGGATATGTTGAAGCGCTTTTCAGCTGCGATCTCGATTGGAAGCCCGTTTCTGTCAAGCCCTAGCGGAAAGAGAACTTCATATCCCTTCATTCGCCTGTACCTCGCGAACATGTCCATGTAGCAGTACGTTGCTGCGTGGCCGATGTGTATTGGCGTGTTTATGTACGGCGGAGGAGTGTCTATGGAATATACTGGCTTTCCTGAGTTCTTGTCGAATCTATAGCGCTCTGATTCGCGCCAGGACTTGGTTATCTCGGCCTCCACAAGCGGAGACCAGTTCTTGATCTCATCAAATTTGACCATGGTCTTCAGATATTTATTGGATAAAACAAATAAAAATATGTAGTAATTGGCTTCCTGGCCCTTTGGCAGGCAAACTTCCTTAGACAAAGCTCGCTGGCTTGCTTATCTGTACCTGGTGACATGCAACAAGAAGCCCATTTTACGCAATAGTTTATAAACATTAGTGAGGAATTATACTTATTACTAAAGCCCGAGTATTAGTCAATTTTGTAGTGTTTTAATGGCAAGAATGCATACAGGCAAGCATGGAAAGTCAAAGTCGAAGAAGCCGGTAGTGGGGACTGGATCGAGGCCGGAAGGCCTGAAGCTAAGCAATGATGAGATAACAAAGCTCATTGTAGACTACGCAAAACAGGGAAAGCATCAGGCTCTGATAGGCCAAATGCTTAAGGAGAAGCATAATGTCCCATATATCAGGCAGATATTCAACAAGCGGCTCTATGCAGTATTGAACGAGAACGGATTCCGAGCGGAGATACCCCAGGATCTTATGGACCTGCTGAAAAGGGCAATAACGCTGAGGAGGCACTTGGAGAGGAATCACAACGACGCACACAACAAGACAAGCCTCGGCAGGGTCGAGGCCAAGATATGGAGATTAAGCAACTATTACAGAAGAACAGGCGCAATGCCGAGCAACTGGAAGTATGACCCGGTAAAGGTTGCGCTACTCATAAAGAGCTGAAATAATGGCTACAAAAACGTCCGATAAATGGAAGAGCAAGATGTGGTTTAACGTATATCCGCCAAAGATACTGGGGGAAGCGGCGATAGGCGAGATACCTGCCAACGATGAGAAGGGAGTGATGGGCAGGCTGATAAAGGTAAGCATGTCCTGGATAACGCACAGGCCAGAGCATTCATTCATGCTTGTCGGACTGCGTGTAAAGCAGGTGAACGGAAACAGTGCAAATACAGTATTGGATTACATAGAGCAGACATATAGCTATATGCACTCGCTGGTAAGAAGGCATTCAAGCGCAATAGACACGGTAAGCAGACTTGCTGATAAGAATGGAAACGAATTTACACTGAAGCTGCTTGCAGTAACTGCAGACAAGATAAGGACGCCGAAGAAGACCGCAATTAGGAAGGAGATTGAGGGCTATGTAAAGGAGTTCGCAGCCTCGCACACTACCGAGGAATTTCTAAATGCAATACTTAGCAATGCGTTCCAGGGGGAGGTTGTAAGGAGGGTAAGCAACATAGCGCATCTCAGCAGGCTTGAGCTGAAGAAGATAGAGCTTTGACTGCGGCAGAGAATCATACTGCCTTAATCCTTCCCCGTATGAACTCCACCAATGCAACCGCGTTGTTGTGTTTTGTGTCGCTTGCAGCGAATAGTATTGTAACGTCGTTTTTGTTAATCAGATCGATAAACTGATCAAGTTTATTGCTGCTGTCCAGTTCCTTCCTGTATCTCTTTCTGAACGCATCCCATTTCTGCGGCGAGTGGTTGTACCACTGCCTTAGCTCGTTGCTCGGGGCTATGTCCTTCAGCCATAGATCTATGTTTGCTGTGCCTTTTTTAACTCCTCTTGGCCATAGACGATCCACAAGAACCCGCTTCCCGTCTGTTATGCTTGGCTTTTCATATATTCGCTTTATGGCAATAAGCATGTCAAAGCACTGCAGAATAATGTGCAATATATGTATTTAAATTGTTCCTAATCCGAGACTTGGAACTGACATCCTCTTCCATAGTGGCATCCTCCAACGACTACTATGTACACGAAATTGAAACAAAACCTTCTTCGTAAAAATAGGATGAATCAAAACGATATAAATTCCAAAACGATGATAAGGTTTATTAAATTTTCAACTGATTAAGTTTGGTATGGATATGAAGGATCCGGTATGCGGCATGGAGGCAGGCGGAAGTTCAAGATTCAGGAGCAACTACAAAGGCAAGACATTTTTCTTCTGCTCGGAATCCTGCAAAGATCGCTTTGATAAGGAGCCTGACAGCTATGCTTAGAAAGATTATCTGAAGACGACGATAATTTATGGCAAATGATCCTATCTGCGGAATGTACGTAGACGAAAGTAGCTCGGATCTCGTCAGCGAGAGGGAAGGGAGAAGATATTACTTTTGCAGCACGAATTGCAGGATTCAGTTTGAGAAGCCAGAACGCGAGATGAGAGAATTACGGCATGCACTTCTGGTTTCGTGGCAGGTTACTGTGGCAGTTGCAGCGCTTACTTATGCCTTGCATCTGACCTATGGCAATTACATAATGCTTGTTCTTGCAGGAGCAGTGCAGTTTTACTCTGGCAGAAGGTTTTACTATGGCGTGCTTGATGCCATAAGGAACAGATCTGCAAATATGGACACGCTTATTGCCATAGGCACGACTACAGCATGGGCCTACAGCGCGATGGTCACGCTGCTTCCTTCCCTCTTTCCTGAAGGAGGGATCTACTTTGACACGTCCACAATCATAGTCTCGCTTATTCTTACTGGAACATACCTGCAGAGGCTTGCAGAGGAACGTGCATCCACTGCGGTATCATCGCTCATAGCTTTGCAGCCGAAGACTGCACATGTAATAAAAGGAAACAGGATCATCGACGAAGATGTGGATAAGATAAATGTAGGGGATATGCTCCTCGTGAAGCCAAGCGAGAGGATACCTGCAGACTCGATTGTCGTAAGCGGAAGCAGCCTGGCTGATGAGTCTATGATAACAGGAGAGAGCATGCCCGTAAGCAAAGGACGCGGAAACAGTGTAACCGGAGGAACGATTAACTTATCAGGATCTATCAGGATAAGGGTTAAGCGCATTGGTAGTGACACCGCGCTCGCCCAGATAATAAAGATAGTGCAGGACGCCTCATCCAGCAAGGTACCCGTCCAGAGGCTTGCGGACAGGATCTCGTCATACTTCGTCCCCGTAGTGGTTCTTATCGGAGCATCCTCATCATTGCTCTGGTTCTTCGTTGGCGGATTAACGGCAAATATCTCAATACTAGTATTCGTCTCAGTACTAATCATAGCCTGTCCATGCGCCCTTGGAATAGCAACCCCGGCAGCGCTTCTAGTAGCCTCGGGCGAGGCGGCAAAGAGCGGCATACTGATAAAAAGTGGGGAGAGCCTGCAGAAAGCCAGCAAGGCAGATGTGATTGTTTTTGACAAAACCGGAACACTGACAAAGGGAAGGCCGGAGATTACTGACGTAATCGCAGTACGGGGATATAGCAAACTGGAAGTACTTAATCTCGCTGCAACTGCAGAGGCAAATTCAGAGCATGTCATAGGCAGGGCCATAACAGATAAGGCAAAAAAACTTCACATAAAAATCGTGTTTCCAAAAAAGTTCCAGTATATGCAGGGAAGCGGCATAATCGCAGTTGACAAGAAAGGCAGAAGGATTGCAGTAGGCAACAGGGAGCTGTTTGAAAAACGGCAGTTTGCTGGCATAGACGACAGAATCAGTGGACTTGAGTCAGCCGGAAAGACCACCCTTATAATAGGGGTGGGGCGCAGAATAATCGGGCTGGTAGCACTTGCTGACGTACTCAAGGAGGACAGCAGAGATGCAGTATCCGCATTCAAGAATGCCGGATACGAGATATGGCTTATTACTGGAGACAACGGGAAAGTCGCAGGGGCAGTTGCATCGCAGTTGGGCATAGAGAATGTAATGTCAGAAGCAAAGCCCAAGGAAAAACTGGACAAGATAGCGGAGCTACAGCGCAAAGGAAGGACAGTTGCAATGGTCGGCGATGGCATAAATGACGCGCCAGCGCTGGTCAGGGCAGATGTTGGCATAGCGATAGGCGCTGGCACAGATATTGCAATACAGTCAGGAAGCATAATACTCATGAGGAATAGCACATATGATGCATTCGTTGCAATGGAGCTTGGCAGGAGGACGATGTCAAAGATACGACAGAATCTTGCATGGGCATTCGGCTACAATATTATATTGATACCAATAGCTGCAGGCGCGCTTATCCCAATATTCACAGTAAGCATGTACAAGGTACTTCCGCTGCTTGCCGCGCTGGCAATGGCATTCAGCTCTGTCACAGTGATATCAAACTCCCTTCTTCTTTCAAGATTCCGGTTTACCCGTGGAGGAAGTCGGCGACCGGCATAAGGGACATTGACAGAAAAAGTTTTTATATGACATGTTTCAAAAGGCAATGGAGGTAATATGCCCGCGCTTAAATTCAGACCTAATAAAACTGGAATCATACCAGGAGCGCTTAGGGAAGAGATGGACATGCTGAGGAGCCCGAAGGGCTATCTCTATGCAGGACTTCCAAAGTTTGAGGAGCTGTTCGGAAGGGACTCCCTGATAGCGGCATGGCAGCTTCTGGATTATGATCCGAATATAGCAAAGTCCACGCTCAGGGAGCTATCAAAATTTCAGGGCCAGCACAGCAATCCCGAGACAGGTGAAGAGCCTGGGAAGATACCACACGAGCTCAGGGAACTGGATGAGAAAGGTGCAGGCGAAGAGAAATACTTTGAGTCTCTCAAGTCAGGTGTTAACTGGTGGAGGCCAGGCACCCCGTATTATTTCTCAGTGGACAGCACACCGCTTTTTCTCATCACATTTGCCGAGTACTATAACCGAACACATGATGGCAAGCTACTAGAAGAGCTCCGGCCCAACCTTGTAAGCGCAATAAGATGGATGCTTGATTACGGCATAAGGGACGGCATGCTGAGATATTCAATGCCCAACGACGGCAAGGGGCTCAAGAGCCAGTCGTGGAAGGATGGGATAGGGAACCTTCTGGAAAAGATCGCAAGCCCTGTCGCAGTGGTAGAGGTGCAGGGATACACATACAAGGCATTGAAGGCCATGGTCCCGATAATCCGCCGCATGGGCATGGACGCACAGCTTGTGCAGAGGATGGAAGATGACGCAGTGGCGCTCAAGAGGAAGTTTAACGAGGAGTTCTGGTCGTCGCAGGACAACTTCTATTATCTTGCCAAGGACGGGAAAGGGGCAGGTATAATGAGAATAACGAGCAATCCAGGCCATTTGTTGTTTACAGGTATAGTAGATAAGGAATATGCAGATGCGATTGTATCGAGGCTCTTCTCACCAGAAATGATTACTGCATACGGAATAAGGACGCACGCTACTTCTGAACCTGACTTTGATGAACATGCGTACCAGCTTGGATCCGTATGGCCGCATGACAACTGGATAATAGCGCAGGGCCTTAAATCCATGGGATACGGCAGGGAATATGCAATGCTGCGCAATGCTATGCTCAACATGTACGAAGACCTTGGACACTGTCCGGAGTATGTCCCAATCAGCAAGGGTGGCCTGCTTCTGGACCTGAATGACCTAAGACTGGCCTCCAAGCCGTGCATACCCCAGGCCTGGACAGTGGGCGCGGTGATAAATCTCATGATGGAAGGAAAAAAGGGCGCATAGAGCTGCAGCCATAATTGCAACGGCCATTGCAGAGTTTGGCGCAGAGTCAGAAGCAACTGGTCGCATGATTCTTGGATTTTGGAAGACTTCACCTAATCTCGACAAGGAAGCCCACGCCGATTACTGGTGGGGAGAATTGTCAGGTATTTAGTATTACATACTTCTGCGAACATATATATCTGATTAGCAGCTTGAAACATGCTATTTTCCTGCAGATTGATGAAATTACTGCCAAGAAGGGTAGAATTCCCAGGGACTTTTCTTTGAAGGAGACTTCTGAATTCAACAGGCTCTGGAAAAACGAGGCAGGCTCCAATATTGCCATAAAATCCCTGTTGGAGCGGAGAGATACCACTAACCATGATTCTTTCCAGATTTCCAATAGGCGAGTCCCTGTAAACAGACACATCCGTCCAGATGCGGTTGTTGAACCGATTGTT
>JAMCSX010000016.1 GCA_023379055.1 Candidatus Martarchaeota archaeon
CTATAAGCACCTTGGCCAGGTCCCGTGCCTTTCTTATCTCTTCAAGCTTGTTGTCTACGATTATTGGAAACTCAGTAGCGTTGGTGCTATGCCTGGACTTTACAGCAGTAGCATTTGAGCTTCCTGCTATTGCAGATCTTATCGCAGCAGCGTACTCTTTGTTGTTTATCAGCTCCTCTATCCTTTTTTCTATTCTGTGCGGTGTTGCGCGGTGTCCCTTGACTGCAGATGGTATCCTCCTCACATCTCCCTGCGCGCCGCCTCCAAGTTTCTGGCGCGGCCTTATTGCTATACCCATATGCCTTCCTCTTCTGTATGCTGCGCTGTATTTCCCCACATATACCGCGGTGGTCTGCAAACCTGCAAGCAGGAAGTGCCCCTGCGGCTGGTAGTCCCTGCTCTGCTCTGAAAGGAGCGCCCTTCTTACAATGTCTCCCCTCCATTCTCCGGAGAACACCTTTGGAAGTTCAATGCTCTTTTCAACCTTTCCATCAAGCCCATATACGTTCATAATCATCAATTCTTTGCAGATACAGAGATATAATTTACCTGTGGTTCCTTCTTTGGAGCCGTATTTCTAAGTGCCTTCCTGAATCTTATAAGCCGCTTTGAAGGTCCGGGAATTGAACCGTCAAGCATAATGAAGTCGTTCTTTACCACCCCATAGTTTAGGAATCCTCCCTTCACGTTAACGCTCTGCGCGTCCTTTTCGGTTCCTATCTTGAGCACCCTCTTGTTGAGCTCTGTCCTGTAATTATACCCCATGTGGCCTGAATGCGGCACAGTAAACATTACCTTTGCCGGGTGCCATGGCCCGAGCACTCCGACATGCCTTATCTTGCCAGTTGCTTTGCGCGTGTTCCTTGCGACTCCGAACCTCTTTATCACTCCTGCCCATCCCTTGCCCTTGGATATGCTTATAACGTCGACATAATCGCCTACCCCAAGTATGTCTGATATCCTTATCTCCTTGCCGATCCATTTCTCTACAAACGCTGCCTTGTCAACGGTGTTCTTTCCGCCAACATGTACCTCGAATCTCATAACACGCTTGTTCCCGAATCCAAGATTGCTGGCGTCTATGAATGCAAGTGCAGATACGTCGGTGAACTCTGCTGCCTTTGATTTCAGGTCTGCGAGATTTGCAGAAGGCTTGCTTATGCCCAACCGCTTTGCGAGGGACCCGTCATATGCCTCTGCTGCCGGCTCCGCATACAGGTATTTCTTCCCGTAAAGCCTCATGCCATATATGTAAACCTTTGGCATTTCAAGTATTGTTACCGCCCTTGACACCTCGGTACCCTTAGAAGGCGACTCGCTGTCGTCCATCATCATTACATGTGACATGCCTGCCTTGAATGCAACTGCCCCTAAAAATCCGGGCTCAGCTACTTCTGGCCAGGATCTTATCCTAGGCATCTGCTTTTTGGCGCGCCTGTGCGGCCAAAATTCCATAGAACCTCTACGCATATTGCTCATTTTAGCAACCTTGAAATCTGAAAAAGCGCACTTACTATTCCTTTGTATATATTTATTAAAGTATCGGGAAGATGAAGGATCGGGTCAGGTTAGCGCAAGATTGTGCGGAAAATGATCCCCAGTCCTTTTGGTTTGGACTCGAAATTGCGGAAGAAATGGGATTGCTTATGCCCCTGGCCTGTTCCTCCCGAGCTCTTGGTGCGCCTTGCCGAGCTCCCTGGTGGCAAGCGCTGATAGGAGGTTCAGCTCTCCGGAGACAACAATTGCAGCTATTATCTCTGCAAATTTTAGGGCATTGTCACCGCTTGGATCCCCTGCACCAGCAACCCCGATTATTGAGAGTGCCTCCCTCTGCGTGGGCAGGCCGGTGCCGCCGCCTATTGTGCCTATCTCAAGCGAGGGCAGTGTCACAGATATGTAAAGATCCTTTCCGCGCACTTCGGTTATTGTGTATCCGCTGCTGCTCTCTATAACCTGCGCAGCGTCCTGGCCTGTGGCAAGGAATATTGCGGCTATGCTGTTTGCAAAATGTGCGTTGAACTGCGTTAAGCTTCCGGCAGTTGCACTACCTATCCAATTCTTTTTATAATTGACATCGTGCACCTGCTCTGCAGTAGTCTTAAGTACGTCTCTCAGGACTTCGGCATTTATTACTGCCTCTGCAACCACGGTCTTGCCCCTCCCTTCGAGCGCATTTACAGACGATTGCTTCTTGTCAGAGCAGAAGTTTCCGCTTACTGCGACAAGCCTTGCCGTTGGAAAATGCGCCTCTATGTATGCGCAAGCGGCCTCAGTAGCCACCGTAACCATGTTCATTCCCATCGCATCCCCTGTCTTGTAGCTGAACCTGACGAATACGTTGTTTCCCCTTACAATAGGCTTCAGGGATTGCAATACACCGTGTTTTGTAGTCGCTCCTGCAGCAGCCTTGAGTCTTTCCAGGTTTTCTGGCAGCCATTCGTTTGAAAATCTTTCTGCGTCTACAACTGAATTGAATGTGAATACCGGCCCCCGGGTCATCCCGTCGTTTATTACCCTCACCGTGGCTCCGCCGCTGAGGTTTATCGCCTTGACCCCGCGGCCTATGCTTGCTATGAGTGCGCCCTCGGTGGTTGCAAGCGGCACGTACGCAGCGCCTTTGAAATGCCCCCCATTTACCTTTATCGGACCGACAACCCCAAGGGGAATTGCCGCCATCCCTATTATATTTTCTGCATTCTTTCCTTTTATGGACCCGTAGTCCATATGTGCAGACCCTATGTGTTCAAGTCTTGCTTCAACTAGCTTCTCTATTGCACTTCTTCTTATCTCAACAGCCTCATTTACATCAGGTGCCATTGCATCTATCTGGTGCAGTGTAACATCTCCCAAAACAACTTTCCTTATCAGATCCCCCTTCTCGGAGTTATTCACGTGACTTCCTCTCACCCGTAAACGGCGTGGGCTTCCAATGGTGCTTTTTTGATTGGTCATCATAAATCACGCACATCTATTGAAATAGGTAATGTGACATCCTCCCACCCGTAAACGGCGTGGGCTTCCTCCGCGTCATGCAATCACTGCATCCCGCAAAGGATGTGTTTTATCGGTTCTCAGTTCTTCGATGCGGCTTTTCGATTCCTGTTGAATCGCAGAGGCCATATCTCCCTGAGCGTGACTTCCCCTCTGTCCGAGGGTAGCTCTATTGAGTATGTTTATTGATGCGTTTATGTCCCTGTCCAAAGTAAGGCCGCAGACATTGCAGTGGTAGGTTCTGTCTTCAAGTGTCAGCCTCCTTGCCCCTTTCTTTATGTAGTGACAGTTGCTGCATTCTTGCGTTGTATCCCTTGGATCCACCCTTATTACCTTCATACCGGCACTTTCAGCCTTGTATGAAAGCATGTTCATGAACCTGTTCCATGAAGCATTATGAATCGCACCTGCGAGTCTGTGATTCCTTACCATGTTCTGAATGTGAAGGTCTTCCACAGCAAATGAGGCGTATCTTGAATTTACCAGTTTGCCCGATAGCTTATGTGCAAAATCGTCGGACTGGTTCGTTGTGTGTTCCCATTTCTTTGACAGCATCTCTTTTGCCATTTCCCTTCTCCTTGAGCCTTTCTTCCTCCTTGCGACTATCCTCTGCCATCTTGCAATATGTTTTTCGGACTTCTTCACGAACTTCGGCTTCTCTATCTTTTTCCCGTCCGACATTGCAACGAACGAGTGCAGTCCCACATCTATCCCTACTGGATTGGTGTCCTTCACTTCTGGAACTTTGATGTCGTTTATGGTGGTGAAGACTGCATAATAATTTCCCCCTTCGCTCTTTATCGCAAGCGTCTTTATTGTGCCTTCTATCTTCCTGTGAAGTTCGATTCTCATTGTGCCTATCCTTGATACCCGTAGTCTATCCCTCCTTATTGAGAAGGAACCGTTGTCCTGCGGGTATGTTATTGACTTGTACCTGTCTCTTGACCTGAATCTTGGAAATCCTGCCTTTCTGTTTCCTTCCTTGAGCCTCCTGAAAAAGTTTTGGTATGCCCTGAGAAGCCTGTATTCTATCTCGCATCTTGTCTGCGAATACAATTTCAGGTATTTCTTGTCTTCTTGAATTATCTCCTTGACAAACCTGTTGAACTGTGCAATCGATACTTTCGTCTTTCCGTTCTGGTAGGATGCGATTGACTTCTCAAGAATCTTGTTGTAGAATTGCTGTGCAAGGATCAGCCTTTCATCTATCTCTGCCTGCCTTGTGGCATCAGGATAGATTCTGAATTTGTATGCTCTTGCCAGTTCCATGACCTTTATATCGTTATCCATCTTTATACACTTTTCTGCGGTTCGCTCTCATCCCACCCCTGAAGGGAACCCTCTGAAGAGGGCGTGGGATTTCCCGCTCACGGTGTTAAAAGGAGAATTCAATCTTTGGTTATTGTCTAACTCAAAGCAACAGATTAAAATACCCATCAATGTTTAAGATTAGGCATATGGATAGGAGTGAGTTATGGCTAGCGTTTCTATAAGGATCTGCGGTGCGAATGGTGACGGGGTAGAGTCGAGCGGTGCTCTTGTCATAAAAGTTGCTGCAAAGAACGGCCTGCATGTGTTCGGCTACCGTGGCTACCAGTCAATAATCAGAGGAGGGCATGTCTGGTACCAGATAAGAATAGGCGATAGTGAGCTGAGAAGCCATGGCGAAGGCATAGACATACTGATAGCACTTAACCAGGATTCGATAAACTACCAGAAGAGCCACCTCAATCAGAATGCAATAGTGATATACGACCCATCAAAGGTCAAGGTCGATTCTCTTGATTCGTCAAGATTCGTGTTTGTGCCAATTCCGCTTCTTGACATTGCAATAGCCGCAAGCGGAGATCCGATAATGAGGAATGTTGTTGCTATAGGCGCGGCATTGAAGTTTGTTGGGATCGACATAGATGCATTCAATGAGGTAATAAGAGGGATGTTCGGAAGAAAGGGTGAGGCAGTCGTCAACAACAACATAAAGGCAGCTGCAGAAGGCTACAATTACAATGGCGTCAAGACAGCCTACAACATAAAAGGCGACGGAAAACAGAGATACGCACTTGATGGAAACACGGCACTCTCAATAGGCGCATACGCAGCTGGATGCAAGTTCTATGCGGCATATCCAATGACTCCGGCAAGTACAATACTGCAATGGTTCGCATCGCATGAGAACAAGGGAGTGATGCCTAAGCAGACTGAAGATGAGATAGCTGCAATAAACATGACTATAGGCGCTGCAAGCGCCGGTGCAAGGGCAATGTGTGGTACAAGTGGCGGAGGATTCTCGCTCATGGTGGAGGGACTCGGGCTTGCTGGCATGCTTGAGACACCGATAGTTGTTGTGAACTCACAGAGGACAGGGCCGAGCACAGGTCTCCCTACAAAGACTGAGCAGGCGGATCTCCTTTTCGTGATGCACGCATCACAAGGCGAATTCCCCAGGATAGTTGTTGCTCCAAGGAGCGTGGCAGACAGCTTTAAGGTAACTGCAGAGGCGTTTAACCTGGCAGACAGATATCAATGCCCGGTAATTATACTCATGGATCTCTATATGTCTGAGCATATAGAAAGCGTTGAGAGACTAGATGTTGACGAAGTAGTGATAGACAGGGGGAAGGTAGTTACGGAGAATACGGGAGGAGGAAGGTTCAAGAGATACCTTATTACAGATGATGGTATATCCCAAAGGGCGTATCCGGGATCTGCCGGGCTTGAATACGTGGCTGGCAGCGACGAGCACGACGAATTTGGAGACCTGATAAGCGATGCGTTTGCAGGCACTGACGAATCCATAGAGGTAAGGAAAAAGATGAATGCGAAGAGGATGAGAAAGATGGATACGATGCTGAAGAACGAGAAGGTATTCGTCCCGCACGTCGATGCAGATGGCGGATTTTATATTGTAACATGGGGATCTACAACCAGCCCGGCACTGGAGGCTCTGGAGATTCTGAAATCAAAGGGGCAGTCGGTAGGATTGATTTCATTCGATTATATACTTCCGATGGACAGCAGAAAAACATCGGATATGCTCAAGGGCAAGAAGTTGATAGATGTGGAACTGAACGGCACTGGTCAGCTTGCCAAGGTCATAAGAATGAACACAGGAATAGGGATTGAAAAGAGCATATTGAAATCTGATGGAGAGGCATTTACAGGGGAGGAAATTGCGAATGGGATTGCAGAGATAATCAAATCGTGGTAGTATTATGGCAGATGTTATAAATCCCGGAACAGGTGCAACGCCTAAGCAGAGTTTCGCATCCAGCATAAAGGGCATATGGTGTCCGGGCTGCGGAGATTGGTCTGTGCAGGCAGCGCTGACTAAGGCACTTCAGGGGATCGGCATAGAGAGGGAGAGGATCGTTATAGTCTCGGGTATTGGCTGCAGTTCTGCCATGCCGCATCCGTTCAGCACCTATGGCATTCACAGCCTTCACGGTAGGCTTATTCCTGTTGCCACCGGAGTAAAGCTTGCAAACGATGATCTCACGGTTATAGGAACCGGAGGCGACGGAGACGGATATGGGATAGGCGTAGGCCACCTGATACACGCTGCAAGAAGGAACATAAACATAACTTACATAGTGATGGACAATGAGATATACGGCCTTACTACAGGCCAGGCCTCGCCCACAAGCCTGCTTGGCGCAAAGACAAAATCCACGCCATTCGGATCCATAGAGAATCCGGAGAATCCCGTGGGAATCGCAATTGCTGCAGGAGCGACATATGTTGCACGCGCTTTTTCAGGTGATCCTGTGCACATGGCAGAGCTGATAAAGAACGGCATACTGCACAAGGGCTTCTCAATAATCGACGTGTTCAGCCCATGCGTCACATTCAATAATTTGAATACATACGACTGGTTCAGGCAGAGGGTGTACAAGCTCGAGCAGGCCGGACACGATCCTTCAAGCATGCAAAAGGCGCTTGAAAGGTCGCTTGAGGCAGAGCAGACAGGCTGGTCGAAGATACCCATAGGCCTTTTCTACAAGACCGAGAAGCCTGCATACAGCGCACTTGACATGACGCTGCAGAAAGGCCCTCTTGTGAACCAGCCCATGCCTACAAAGCAGCAGGTCATGGATATACTTGAAGAATACAAATAGGTGTAATGACGGCAGGAATAGTTGGATACGGAGTTCACATACCGATATACAGGATAAGGGTAGAAGACATAGCGAGGGTATGGAACGAGGACGCAGAGAGCATAAAAAAAGGGCTTGGAATAAAGGAGAAGAGCGTTCCAGGAAGGGACGAGGACGCTGCAACGATAGCTGTAGAGGCTGCAAGGCGGGCAGTAAGGCATGCGGGAATAGATGCACACAGCATAGGGGCCATATATGTGGGCTCAGAGTCGCATCCTTATGCGGTGAAGCCAACGGCAACCATAGTGTCAGCTGCACTTGAGGCAGGGAACAGGCTCATGGCTGCAGACCTTGAGTTTGCGTGCAAGGCCGGAACTGCAGGTTTGCAGATGGTGATGGGTCTCATAGACAGCGGAATGATAAAATACGGGATGTCGATAGGAAGCGACACGTCGCAGGGCAGGCCTGGAGATGCACTTGAGTATACTGCCAGCGCTGGCGGAGGCGCATTCATACTCGGAAGGGAGAAGAATGAGATAATTGCAGACATAATAAAGACTGTAAGCTTCACATCCGACACTCCGGATTTCTGGAGAAGGGAGGGTGCAGGCTTTCCTTCGCATGGGGGAAGATTCACCGGAGAGCCGGGATATTTCAGGCACATAGTGCACGCAACAAAGATGCTGTTTGAGGAGACGGGATTCAAGAACTCGGATTTTGACTATGCAGTATTTCACCAGCCGAACGGGAAGTTTCCGATTGGCGTAGCTGCACAGCTGGGGTTCACTGATGCACAGATAAAAAATGGCCTCCTGACCCCGATAATAGGAAATACATACTCAGGCGCATCAATGATAGGCCTGGCAGCAACTTTGGATGTTGCCAGACCAGGACAGAAGATACTTGTTACAAGCTTTGGTTCCGGGGCAGGAAGCGACTCGTTTGCAATCGAGGTAACGGATAACATAGAGTCAAAGAGGAAGAACCTTGAGAAGGTAATGGACATAGTAAACAAGGACAGGACATATATAGATTATTCAGTTTACCTTAAGAACAGGAATTCTATAAGGAAGACGTAGTGTTGAGTATGAGGGATGTAGCAGTCATAGGAGTGGGACTTACAAAGTTCGGCGAGAGATGGAACTTGGGGCTTAAGGAGCTCATGGCTGAGGCAGGACTCGCAGCGCTTGAGGACGCGAGCATATCAAGCCATGATGTTGAGATGCTTTACGGAGGCACAATGGCTTCCGGGAGATTTATCGGCCAGGAGCATACTGCTGCGCTCATGGCAGACCAGCTCGGTTTCGGCAACATACCTGCAGTGAGGATAGAGAATGCATGCGCAAGCGGCGGCAGCGCGCTGAGGCAGGGATACATAGCTGTTGCAAGCGGAATACACGACGTAGTCGTGGTTGGAGGAGTTGAGAAGATGACGGATGTCACCTCGGGGGAGGCAAGCACTGCACTTGGAGGTGCAGGAGATCAGGAATGGGAACTGTTCCAGGGAATAACCTTCCCGGGGCTATATGCACTGATGGCAAGAAGACATATGTTTGAATACGGAACAACGGAAGAACAGATGGCAAGCGTGTCAGTAAAGAATCATGAGAATGCATGCAGGAATGAATTTGCGCAATTCAGGAAAAGGGTCAGCATTGACGACGTGATGGGATCCAAGATGGTCTCGGACCCGCTTAAGCTCCTTGACTGCTCGCCGATATCCGACGGTGCGGCGGCAGTTGTGCTTGCCCCGCTCGAAAAGGCAAAAAAATACAATGACACCCCGATAAAGATAGTTGCAAGCGCGCAGGCAAGCGATACGCTCAGGCTTGCAGACAGGGAAAGCCTGACAGAACTCAAGGCGACAAAGATCGCAGGACAGAATGCATACAGGCAGGCAGGGGTGACTGCAGATGACATAGATGTTGTCGAAGTACATGACTGCTTCACGATAGCGGAGCTGCTTGCGATGGAGGACCTCGGATTCTATGGAAAAGGAAAGGCAGGCAAGGCGGTGCAGGAAGGCGAGACTGCGCTTAATGGCAGGATATCAGTAAACACAAGCGGAGGATTGAAGGGGTGCGGGCATCCTGTCGGAGCAACCGGAGTGAAACAGGCCGCTGAGATAGTATGGCAACTAAGGGGAGACGCAAAAGACAGGCAGGTCAATGGCGCTGAGATAGGGATGACGCACAATGTGGGTGGAAGCGGAGCCACCGCAGTGGTCCATATATACAAGAGGGCAGACTGACATGGAAAGATCATCATCAAGCCTATGGAGAAAAATAAGGTCAAGGTATAATCTCGTGGGGAATGCATGCGAGAATTGCAATACCCCATATTTCCCGCAGAGGATAGTGTGCAGGAAGTGCGGAAGGAAGTCGAGGATGGTTGAGAAGATATACAGCGGCAATGGCGAGGTATATTCAATAACGAAGATACGCACCCCACCGGATACTTTCAGGGACGAGGCCCCATATTACATAGGCATTGTGAAATTGGATGACGGACCGAAGGTGGAGGGCCATATAATAGAGAACGGCACAGAGCCGAAGATAGGTACAAGGGTCAGGATACGGTTCAGGAGGATGTATGTGGACGGAGATGAGGGCCTGATCTATTACCATTACAAGTTCGAGCCGGTTTAGCCTGTTTCATCCATGCCCGCCAACCAGAATGCGCAGCTCTTTTTCGCTTTCAAAGCTCCTGTTCCCTGATGCCTTCCTCAGCCTATTCATTATTGCAAGGCCCATTCCATGCTCCGGAAAGCCCTCGATTATGGCAAAGTCTGCATTTAACGAGTCAAGCAATATAAGGGAGTGAAACAGGTTGTGTGCTATCTCGCGCATCCCCCTTTTTTTTCCTAGGCTTATGGCCTTTTTTGCATTCTTGCGCAGCTCCATGCAGGATTCCGAAGATCCGATGAATACAAATTTTCCCTTGAATACTGAAGTGATCCTTTTCAATGACTTTGCATCGCCATCAAATAGAAATAGTGGAGTTAGTGGCGAGTAATGCGCGTATTTTGTACCGGGACTTTTGGGCCTTTGGGCATATTTGAGCCCCAGGGATTCTTCGGTTATTCTTGGCTTTTTGCCAAACTCCTTTTCTATCTGCGCCGAAGTAAACGCACCAGGCCTTAGAAGCATGAAGTTGTCGGTGTCTATTATTGTAGACTCTATCCCAAACCTCGAACTGCCAGCATCAATTATGGCATCGACTGCGCCATCAAAGTACTTCTTTGCATGACTTGCCCTTGTTGATGAAGGACGCTTGGATATGTTTGCGCTAGGCGCCGCTATCGGGACTCCGCTCTCTTCTATAAGACGCAGGGCTACCCTGTTCTGGGGCATTCGCACAGAAACGGTATTGAGTCCGCCCGTGACCACCTTAGGAACGGAATCTCTTGCCTTCGCAACTATGGTCAGTGGGCATGGCCATATCCTTTTTAGTATTTTTTTGTATTTGTCGGGTATTTTGGCTACAGCATCCGCCATATCCATGCTTGATACGTGCACTATCAACGGATTGTCAGCGGCCCTGCCTTTTATTGCATAGATCTTCCTGCACGCTTTAGGATTGAGTGCGTTTGCGCCTATACCGTAAACTGTTTCAGTAGGAAATACGACAATGCCTCCGCGCCTTATTATATCCGCTGCCTTTGCGATCTTAGCTTTGTCTGGATTTCTTGGGTCAATATTAAGCATGATTGTCATTAGTCAACGCCCCTGGAGACCAGGTTACTTATGATATGGAATGAAGTTGCAGATCTTTGTTGTGCCATGGTTATCCTCTTAGTGCTGTCAGATATCCCAATTCTCCATCCGGGGAATGCACACAATTAAATGCCCCCCTATTCAATACTTCTTCCAGTGCAGAGTATCCCATGTGATATTCCATCTGTATTGCGTATACGTTATTCAGGTCTTCGGTATTCCTGAATATCCTGTATTCTCCCCCTTCGCAGTCGCTTTTGATTGCTATATTACTAATGCCTTCAAGCTCGTCTTTTAATGTAGTTGACCTTATGCCTTTCTTTGATTTGGCTGTTTTGTTTGTTCCTGTGATCTCTTTCATGTTGTTGCTGACATATCCCTTTTCATCGGTGATTGCTACGTTCTTTAATGTTATCTTTGAAGATATTTGCTGCGGCATGGCTTTTATGTTCTCTGATAGGATCTTGAAGGTATTTGGGTGGGGTTCGTATGCTATTATTCTGTCTATGTTCGGATTCATTGCGAAGTATGCTGCAGTGTCTCCTATGAATGCACCGATATCAATTAAGGTTGTGTTGGGCCTTGCAATCGAATATAGCCAGTAATAAGGCTGGTTAAATATTATTTCGCTTAGGTGGTTGTAAAACTTGACTTTTTGCCTCGCAGTAGCCACTGTTTTCAACGCTATTCCCGGATTTCTTGCCAGAAGTCTTATATCTTCCATCATGTTTTCAGCCATTATCCAGATTTACCATAAAGCCGTAGCCTTTGGATTGCGGATGCTTTACCATAGTCTTTTTACAGAGTATATATTACTTGAAGAGCGACTCGTTTATTGCGCTTGCAGCTATGTCTGCCGGGTTGATTACAAGCGCCTTTCCTCCCGAAAGGCGTCTTATGTGGTGCTCTGCGGATTTCGTCGGGGCGATTATGACTATCTTTGCGTCGCCTGCCACTTCCTTTGCTACAAGTAAAGCATATATAGATCTTGAACTATCTTTAAGGTCTATTACTATGGCCTTCGCCTTTTCTGGAGACAGCTCTTTCATCTCCACCTCAGACGTAGAGTCCACAACATACGCCCTGAACCCTAGCCTCTTAAGATGCTCTGCGTTGTCTGAGTCGTTAGTCACTATTATGAATTTCTCGTTTTTTTCAGAAAGCTTCTCTGCAAGATAGAGGTTTGTTGTATTTGAACCAACCAGTATTATGTGGTGGCTAAGGGACCTCTTTTCGAATGCGGTCATCCTTCCGCTTATTGTTTCTATTCTTGTCGTCATAAAATCACCGGCTATTGCAACTACGGTGCTCAGAAATACGCCTATTCCAACTACTATAAGCACCATTACGAATATCTTTGCACTCTCGGATACTGGATATATGTCTCCATACCCTATTGTGGAGATGGTGACCAATGTGAAATACACTGCATTTGTCAGCGATGTTACAGGTACGTTGAAGCCTCCGCGGTGTCCTAGATAATAGGAGCCGCCTATCCCATATGCCAGAACTATTGCGAGCGCCATCGCGTATGCGAATATTTCAGACTTTTTCATTTGTTTTACCTGTTACTAATTTACGCCGATAGGTAAATATATTGTGCTGTAGCAGCGGCCGGGTCGGAGTTTAATAATGTTTTCTGCGGATTTTATATTATGGATTTGGAAAAAGACTTTGAGGACGGCTTCTTTGACTCTGGATATGGAAGGATGCATTATAAGAGGCACGCTGGAAGCGGACCGGCAGTTGTATTTATTCACGGGCTTGCAGGAAGTGTGCGCACATGGACACGTTTGATGAGATACATGGAGGAAGGCATGGATGTGTGTCTTATAGATATGCTAGGGCATGGTGATTCCGAGATGCCAGATATAGATTACACATTAAAGATCCATTACGAATCAGTAAATGGCCTTATAGAGAACCTGGGCCTTGGCGGATATTTCGTATTTGGGCATTCGTACGGAGGCTGGCTTGCGGCATACATTGCAATGCAGAACAGGATTGATGGATTAATACTTGAAGATGCCTCAGGATTGGAGAACTTTTATAAGGAGAGGTCTGAATTCAACCCGGACTATAAGGAGGAGATAATACGAAAGGCAATGAAACTTAATCCGCATGAGAAGATGTTGAGAAGCATGTTTGATGCAGACAATTCAGAGGAGCTTTTGACAAGCGCGAATCTTGGGGCCATAGATTCAAAGGCACTCATAATATGGGGAGAAAACGATGTAACAGTAGACCCAAAGTATGCACAGTACTTTAAGAGATACATAAAGGGCAGCAGGCTTGAAATAATAAGGGGTGGAAGGCATACGCCGCATTACACAAATCCTGAAGAAGTTGCAAGGCTTATCCTGAGATTCGTATCCAGGGGCAGTTCTATTGTTTGAATGCGTTTATACATGCAATGGCATATGTTCCGCTGTTTCTGTAATGCCTGCTTTGCATGGCCTCTTCGCGCGGCACCTGGCGTATGTTTCTCCTTTCGGTCATCTTGAAACACCAAGCGCAGTTCCTGATTCAACGATCCTGCTTGCATCCCCGTGTCGAGGTGTAGGGACAGAATCTCCAGAGGCGTGACTTCGGGGGTGTCCCTCCCTAGCTCTTTTGAGTATGTTTATTGATGCATTCAGATCCCTGTCCTTTGACATCCCGCATCCCGTGCAATTGAATGTCCTTTCATACAAAGGCATTTCCTGAATGTTTCCACATCCGCTGCACATTTTCGACGTGTTGGATGTTCTTTCCTGAATTTTGTAACCCATTTAGTCATGTCATATTTTGTGAAGGCCTTTCCCGTATCCTTGAAATGCTCTTTTGCCTTTTCAAGGAGATTGCTGTAAGGTTCTTTGCAAAGAAGCATCTGGCGACACAAGAATAGCTTTTTGTTACTTTGAAGGATATGCCCTGAATCTGTATGCGCTTTTCAAGATGGCCATTTTTATTACACCGTTAAAATTTATTTGTCTTTTTTTGCCGCATTAGCTTCCATTCCACCTTAGAAGGAGGGGTCTTCCCGCTATGATTTTTATAAGCGTGCGCTTGATTTTGATCTAAGAACGAGATATACGTTGACAGCAGGGTGCCGCATTGACGCCGGACTTGGAGAAAAGCCCGGATGCTATGTAGATATTCTTCCAGACATTATGCGAAGGAAGTGGGATATGCCTGCATACTGCAGGTTCATGTGATTAAGGGGCGCTGCTTCCGCGTATATTGCGCTCAGCAGTATAGCGCACAGCAGTATCGTGAAGATGATTACAATTCCATAAAACGACACTAGGCGGACACCCCTACGCAGACCATGCTTTCGCTGGATTCGTTTGCACAGTATATGTTTGAATAGTCCTGAGGCATGGAAGTATTGCTTATAATGCCTATGCTGCGTATGCCGTAGATCCAGTCATAGTAGCTGAAATTGCAGGCTGCTCCGCTTGCATTTGTTATGCACTGTTGCGAGGTCGAGTTTTGGGACAGCTGGCTTAGCAGGTCGTATGCAGCTGCGCTTGCAGAGACATTGCTGCGGGACATGGTGTAATAATGCTGGTAGTTGTTTAATATGGATGCGGCCGCGGACATCGATGACACTGCTATGATAAGCGACGCTATGGCTTCTATAGTAGCAAATTGCAGCTTCAATTATTCACCAGTATCGCAGACCCTGCATACGAGAGTGCCTGGTTTCCAGTCACATAATTGCTGCTTATGTTTGCTATAACAGTGTAGTAGAATGGGGATGCAGACCTGCAATCTAGCCCATTGACGTGCACCGAACAGGGATATTCCGTGCTGTTGGTAGCCGAGGCCACTAGCCTTGACTCTGCATTGTCGTATGCGTTCTCCGACTGTTGTATCAGGGACTCGCTTATTGGAAGTATTGTATTGTTGTAATAAGAGAGCATGGCATCAAGATTGTCGCGTGCCTGCTGGTACTGTCCTGCATAGGTTGAGTTTACATATTTAGTTGAACTGCCGGATAGAACCACAATCCCAGGTACGCTTGATTGGGAACTTATGTTTATTACAGAAGCGGTACCGACATTTGAACCGGAATAGGTTACTGGCGAGACGCTTGATGCGCTTGTCAGATATGTTGAGAGCTTGTACCTGCCGGTTATGCTCAGGTTTGCACCGTATATGTAATTTGCACCATATGCAGTTGGAGTCTGCAGATTGTACCCGGATGCGTATGGGACGACGCATACGGTCCGCGTAGGGTCGCCGTAATCGCTGCATCTTTGTGAGTAGAGCATATAGCCCCAGGAGCTCGAACCGCACTGCTGTGCCATGGTATATGGATGGCCGGTCCATGTCCTGAACGAACAGAATGACGATATGCTTAGCAGATACACGCTCTTGTTGCTCATCGGATACCTGATGCTCTCGTTCCTTCCGGAGATGTACGCTGAGTATGAAACTGGAGATGCGGGGCTTCTCGGGGCGTAGGATACAGTAGAGAGATTCTCTGAGCCGGCATATGACCTCCCCTCGCATGCGAGTGTGTATTTAGCGTATATGTTATTTGTGCCGTTGCCAGGGACGAATGACCCGTGCCATACCTGCATTGAGAAGAAGCTGCTGTTTATCCTTGACGGGCTGAATGAAGTTGTATTCGAATCAAGCGAGATTGTGGCAGTGCCATTATTGCATCCGTAAACCATTATTTCCATATTGTTTTTCTGGCCTGCAGATGAGCTTGCCGGTATATTTATCTCTGCATATGGCCTCTGGAAGTAGGTCTCGTTTGACTGAAGAGCATAGTTGTATGGGAGGCTTGGTATCTGCTTTGCATGGGCAAATAGCCCGCTGTACTGCGCTATGGCGCTCACCATCAGCACGCCTATCGCCCCAGTAATCACCAGGAACTCCAGGCTTGTTTGAATTTTCATCTAATCACCGCAAGACGCGTTATGCCGCTTATCTCAATAACCCTGCAGAATGCATGTGCGCATTCGCCGTAGTTGTTCACGTCGGTAATATACAGCGATGCGTTGTAGTAGTGCGCAATTTTTCCGGCAATAGCCGTCCCGTTTTGGTAGCTGCCGTGCGCGAAGGCCTCTGCGGATATCATCTGCTGTGATATGCTGTAGTACCTTATGCTGGAATACTCGGACAGCGAGTATGAGGAAAGGTAGGACTGGCTGCCGTATATGCCGGCAAACAGCAGTGAAATCGATGCCAGTGCCAGTGGTATTGCTATTGGGCTATCGGAGGCTATTATCATGGAGTCACATACATCCGCAGAGGTTTGACATTTCAGAAGAGTAATTATTCGAGAGCATTGCGCGCACATATATGGAATTGGCTGAAGACCCGGAGAGAGCGTTTGCATGGGCATACACGGGATATGCAGCAGCAATGAAGCAGAATGCGACAACTATGCTGAGAATCAGCTCGAGGCTTGCCTGTATCCTTATTAACCCACCTCAAAATACCCGGATCTTTGCGTTATGTTTGCGTTTACTGTGCCGGACTTGCATAATAATGACCGCTTTATGCTTACCGGCTCTGCAAAATACAGGGTGTCGTTGGCTACGGCAATCGAATCCCGGGTTTCGGTGGAATTGCAGACACCTTCGGGCACATACAGGCTTACTGCAGATGCCCCGTTCATCAGCGCCATGTTTATCGCCTCCACGAAATTAGAGTATTCGTATGATGACGATGCCCTGGCGCTGCTTGCATAATATTCTGACACCACGGATAGAGAGTACACGAAGGATACACCTGCAAGAAGCACGTATACAAGCACCTCCAGCGACATCTGTGCCCTCATGCCTATGCCTTTGTTGACAGCTCGGAAAGCTGCTTGGATATTGCCTGGCTTATGCTCATGTTCGTGCCATTTATGCTTACCGTGCCCGCAACCGCTGACTTCATCTTCACTATCATTGCAAGCGCTATCAGGATCACTATGCTCGCAGCGGAGAGCATCATTATGTACTCCAGCGAACCCTGTGCCCGGCCCCTCTTTGCAAGCAGGAAGAATGCCCGCGCCTCCATTGGTATTGCCTTTTCTATCACTTCATACACCTCATATAGCATAAGTAATAATTGATGACGACATAACGATTATTGCTGCACCTATTGCTGCCGCTTGTATCGACCCTATGATGGCATTTCCCTGCCTTCCGAATGGCCTGAAGCGAATAGTTACATAGCTCATTACTGCGACATATATTACAATCAGCATCTCGAATGAGCTCTTCATTAGGGCGACATCAGAGTTGAGTATTGCCCCTGATGCGCCGATTATGCTTGCGCCTATTCCGCCGAATAGCGGGACAAAGAAGGCTATGCCCACCTTGGATATTACATCCATGTTGAGCGAGTTGCGCATGATCCTGTTTTTGCTCTCCAGGTCAGCTTCAAGATTTGCAGTAAACATCTTCAGGTCCTTGCTTATGTCCATACCACGCTGCAGGCCGAGCATCAGCATGTCATATAGCTCGCTTATTAGCGGATTGCTTGGCCTCTGGCACGTATCCCCGCCCCCGAGCTTGGTCCTTATTGAAAGCTCCTTTATCTCATTTGGAGAGGATTGGCCATTCAGTGCTTCTGCAAGAGCATGGTTAATGCCCTTCTCGGCACAGAGCCGGCTTAGCGATTTTGAGAATGACAGTATGCCGTATTCTTCGGATTTTTCCGCCCTGATGTGCAGATACCAGTATGCAACTGCGATTGACATTGACACTGCGATAAACTTCCACGAAAAGAACGAGAGTGTCACTAGAGGGATCTGGGCTGCCGCGTAGACTATCTCGGATCTATCCATATAACCGCCTGCTCAGAGATGAGCTTGAAAGTGCGTACATTATTGGAAGTGCTATTATCAGCAGCAGGGACATGCCGCCAATGCTTGCGCTTCCTGGTGATATCAGCATGTTCCCGATGAATGAGAATATGATGAAAGAAGGCGCAACTGTTGATATGAACATGTTGACAGTGGAGTATCTGAGCATTGCAGAGCTGTTTTCTGCGTCCCTCTCATTTTGATGAAGTTTGTATGAAGAGAAGGCTGCGCCGAAGTCCACATCATGTTGATTAGTGTAGGGCTCGAGCAGGTCGTGTATCCTTCTTTCAGGCAATGATGCCGAGTCAACGGCCTTTGGCAGGTCCTCGCCAAGCCCCATGCGGATGACTGCATGCCTTAATATGGCTGTGGAATTGTTACTGATACAGGATTTTGCAGCACGCTCCATGGCGCTTACAACAGGGATCCCGGATTTCCTGTAATATGAGATCCTGCCTGACGCATTCATAAAGTCATCGGCACGCAGGGAGGACTGGCGCAGTGAGGCGGACATTCCGTAAAGCGTATTCAGAATCGCAACCGCGCAGGCGGACATGACAATGTCAATTGCCATATACAGAGGACTTATGCCAGAGTCTGCATATGATATTACCCAGCCTAGCGCAACAGAGCATGACGCACCCAGGATTAATGACTTCTTATCCATCTCACCATCCGCAGTATTTCATTATTTCCTTTCCGATGTCCTTTCCGCATTCAAAGCATTCGGATATTAGCCTTGATCGCCTGTCAAACTCCTTCGCAGCGTCTTTCTGACTTATGCAGCGCAGCCTTGAATATGCAGACAGCGCCTTTGACTCGCGCATTAACTGCCGGTTTGGCTTTGCGCCAGATACGATGTCGGTTATGCTGACCATATCCTCATCCCCTATTTCTACGCCCTCGTCAGCCTCGCCCCTGCTCAGCCATCTGTACTCGAATATTCCGGATATGGATCTCCCGTTTATGTCGATCTGCCGCATATACACTGCAGCATCAAGCATGCTAAGGCTCTTTGTCTCGACGCACATCGGCTTTACCATGAGCTTCTTGAGTATCTGCATGCCGCCGTCGCTGCTGTGCATGGTTGCTGCGAAAGATATTCCTATGTTGGCTCCCATGAACAGGTCCTTTGCCTCTTCGCCGCGCATCTCGCCGACTATCACCCTGTCGGGCCTCATCCTTAGCGAGTTTATCACCTGCTCTTTTGGACCGACGGAGTTGTACCTTGATCCGTAAAGTCCCACCATATTATATGCCGATTCGCGCCTTATCTCGTTTATGTCTTCCTCTATGGTAACTATCTTTTCGTTAGACGGCATCATCGCAGTAAGTGCGCTAAGAAGCGTGGTCTTTCCGCTTGCCGGAGCTCCGGATATTATGATATTCTGCTTTGATTCAAGTGCAATCCAAAGATATGCCAGAATGTCGGGAGCCGTGGTCCCTGATTTGAGTATATAATTCAAGTCTATCTCCTTTCTTCCTCCGACCCTTATAGACGCTGCCGCTCCGCTTAGCGCATATGGCCTGATCTGCGCATGGATCCGGATATCTGCAACCTGTGAGTCTATTATCGGGGTGTTCTCGCCAAGCTCCTTCTCGGTGTTGCATATGAGCCTGTTTATTGCGCTTCTGAAAGAATGCTCCCCAGTGAATCTGAGGTTTGTGATGCATCTGCCGTACCTTGTGGAGTACACTATTATGCTCGAATCGGGCGAGTTTACCTCTATCTCCTCTATATTATGCCTGTCTTCTAGAAGTATGCTTATTGGCCCGTAACCAGCGGTGTCATGGGCCACCAGATAAGAAAGCATGTCAGCCTTCTCAGGACTTGCTATCTCCATAAGCCTTGCCTTTGCTATCGACTGCGCTTCCTTTATGCTTGGCAGTGCTGAGGATTGGAGGGAACAGGCATATGAAAGAAAATGCGCCTTTGCCATTTCCATGCAACGCGTGTCGTTCGGGGTTATAGCAGCCTCAAGTGAATACAGGTAGCCGTTTCCTGATTTTGATATTGCCCTGCGCGGATTATACCCGTTCTCCTCTATAACATTGGCGCTTTCCGGCTGAAGCAGGTCAAACCCGAGCTTTGAACTTGCTTCGTCGGTTCTTGTAGGCCTTTTGAATAGCCCCATCGGGATTTGAATTTTGCGGAACATGGACAAGCCTTTTACTTTAGTAAATGTATATTTACTTTAATACATATTTAAATCTTTTGGTATATACCCGTATTCGTGGCGGCGCACAGGCTGGCAACAGTCAGATACGCGGGGTGCGTGACCATGCATACAATTGATTGTAGCCTGCTAAAACATCGGATAGGTTTATAAAAGTTAATGTAAAAGGGATATTGGGGTAATGTATTATGACACGGGTAGAAAAAGATGACGATGAGATATGGCTTGTCAGGAAGATACTCAGCAAACCAAATTATGCTGTTTTGAGGCTTCTTATGGTCAAGTCTCCTAGAACCACCAGAGAGCTGTATACTGCGCTTGGGAAGAAGTTTACAAGGAAGACGCTTATCATAACTCTGCGCAGCCTCTCGATGACACTCAATGTCCTGCAGCCGACACACATAAGGACAGAGAGGGGATACGACCTTGGCTACAACATAGACCCCAGGCTGAAGGAAGTAGTCAGGTCTGTCGAGAAGTTCGAGAAGACAGTAGAGACGATGACTTCTGCGAAATGACAGCGACGTGGAGCCGCCTACGCACAGAAAAGTTACTTAGAGATAGATATCTTCAGGTCTTGTTGGTATTGTGCGCAGTGTATGCAACATATTAGACACTGTACGGGAATTACCAGTATACCACATACAATGACCAATTCTTTGACATGGGCGCCTTCATGTCGACCTTTTACCAGCATCTTTCTTGCCCAAATGTTGTTGGACTCCAGTATCTGGTATTTTCAAACCACATAGCGCCTTTCCTTCTACTTGTACTGCCCTTCTTCGCATTATTCCCATACCCGATCGTTCTGTTTGCCATACAGGCAATATTCTTGGCCTTGGCCGCCATGGCGATCTATTTTGTGTGCAAGGATTTGTTGAATAGCAGGAGCATAGGCCTTGTATTGGCATTTGCCTTTCTCATCAGCCCTGCAGTGCGGGGCTGACCATTTACGATTTTCATGAGGAAGCGTTTATACCGCTTCTCTATATCCTCTCTTTCTATTTCCTTTGGAAGGCTGACAGAAAGCACTTCATAATCGCATATTCTCTGATGCTAGGTGTATTCGAGCCGTCAGTGGTGGTGGGCCTTGCGCTGCTTGCCGGTTTGTTATTCTATGAACTTTTATATGGCAGGGGAACATCAAAAGACCATGCAGCATATGGGAAACGGATGCGGCTCATTGCTATTGGCGTTGCAATAACCATCCTTTTTGGGTTGTTTTATTTCGGATTGGACGCATATCTCCTGAATGCATACCAAAGCGCGCCATATTCATCCGTACCCCCAATTGAAAAGGTCATACCTTTCCTGTCAGTGCAGATAAATTCGTTGGTCAACTCCACAACTGTGCAGTCCATTCCTGGACACAGCCTTTACCTTGCTTACTACGGCCCGATAGGCACAGCCATAGAGTTCCTTGGTTTTGGAATAACCTCGCTTATTAGTCCGGTCCTAAGCATGATCCTGCTTTCGCCTTGGCTTGGGGAGTTATTCATTATGGGTAATGTGAGCTTTGCATTCCCTGAGAACCAGTATTTGGGGTTCTTCTCAGGAGCAAGTGTGGTTGCAGCGATAATGGGATTGCTTATAATAAAGGAGAAGAGAACCTTCCTCTCACGGTGGATACGCTACGGATCAAGGAGATTTGAATTGTCTTACATCTTTTGCACTTTGTTCGCTGCAATAATAATATCAGCCCTGATACTTATGGGCACTAACAGCGTGCAGTCGCTCCTGCTAGACAACGCGCCAGCAATAAATTATACACAGATAAACAGCGCGATTGCAGCCATCCCTTTGAATGCCTCGGTAATGGCGCAGTCTGACCTTTCCCCGCATCTGTACGGTCATTGCAGTCTTGAATTGGCCCCGATAAACAGGCAATGGATCTCTGCATATACCCCAACCGTATTCTGGTTCAAGCCACAGTATATAATACTGGACAAAAGACTTTCGGGCTACTATTTGATGGTCGACAATGGCGCAGGATTTGGGGTGTATAACTATGCAAAAGGAAATTACACTGAAGTATACAACAAATCCGGAGTTTACATACTGAAAGAGATTAATTGATCAGGGCATGGTGCATGATTATTGTCACGCGATGGCGGATGTGACATCCTAGCCCCAGACGTCTGCTTTTACCCTGTCGTTCGGTATGTTCAGCGAGGCAAGTGTCTGCTTAAGCGCCTGCACGAACTTCAGCGGACCGCATATGTAGAATGTCCTTTCACCGAGGTCGTTGCAGTGCCTGCCGATCATGTTGGCGTCTATGTGCCCGGTTTCGTTGCACATGCCAGGCTGCTGCAGCGACTGCGAGGGTGCCTGCCATGGCCTTGTGACAGTAACTATCAGCCTCGTCCTTAAATCAGTGGCAAGTCTCACTAGCTCGTCCTTCAGTATAACCTCTGTCGGATATTTTACGCTGTACAGCAGTATGACATCTGTGCCTGCGTTCGTTAGCCTTATGTGCCTCAGCATTGACATGAAAGGCGCAAGCCCCGTGCCTCCGGCAAGGAAGACCACCTTTTTTTCGGCTGCAGGATTAAACTTGAATTGCCCGCTCGGCCCCTTGAATATGAAAGGGTCCCCTATATTCGCCACAACGAAGTGGGAGGTGGTGACCTGGTTGGCGTGCACAGGCTGCTTTATCACGAAGAACTCCATCTCTGGGGATGAAGGATCTGATGCTATCGAGAACGCCCTCCCAGTAAATCGCTTCCCTGCGCCGTCTACCCCGAAGATCATCATGAACATGCCTGGCTCAAACACGTTCCTGCCACCGTCCTCTGGCTTGAACCTCACTATCAGGACTTCCGGCGTGGCATCTACTTTTTCAGAGAGAAGATATCTTTTTTCTGTTACAGGAGTTATTTCGGCCATGATGAGGGGTTATCGATTCAAATTATAAAAACGTTTGTGTGGGCATTGCGGGCTGCAGTACACAGAAAAATCAACGGAATCAGCACAAACTTATTTAATTATTAACACCCAGTTATAGCCGTGATTGCATGAATGCAAAAAGAAAAATGCTGCGGGCTTTAGACAGAATGCTTGGATTTGAGGTTGCATATGCGCACTGCGATATACCCTGTGGTATCTATGATCCTCATCTGATGCAGGTGTCCGCACACACTGTTGTAAGGATGGACATGCTTATAGCCGACGTTATGAAGGCAGGGGCACAGGCTGCAGAGGACAGAAACAAGCTAGTCAGATACATAAACGTGAAGGAACAGCATGCAGAGACGGTAAAGAACGAGGTAAGGATACTGTGGGGCGATTACTTCAAGCCGGAACATGCGCAGGCAGATCCTGAGCTCAACGAGCTAGTGTGGAATACGCTTAAGCTTGCCTCTAAGGCAAAGCAGAGCACTGACATAAAAGACGCTGAGAACCTCCTGGAAAGCGTGCAGAAGATAGCCGAGGCATTCTGGAAGACGAAGAACGTGCAGACTGTGAGGGCCAGGTCGTTCTATCCGACTGAGCGCACAATGGTATATCCAAAGGTGTGACCATGAAGTTTCCCATAAAGATATACAGGGTAGCGGAGCGAAGCATGGAGCCATCCGTAGAGGAAGGGGCATATGTAGTGGTGAACTGCAATTATTGGAGACCGGCTCGGGGAGACGTAGTGGTATTGAAGGATCCCGAGAGCAGTGCGGTGCTGGTCAAGAGAATAAGCAGCATCTCTGGCAGCAGGATATTTGTTATCGGGGACAACAGAGCGCTGAGCAGGGACAGCAGAAACTTTGGAGAAGTTGGGAGAAGGGATTTGATAGGCAAGGCGATGCTTGTCATCTAGGCGCGGATCGTCTGCCTGCGCTGTCTCTTTCGCATATTTTTCTGTACACTTCCAGGGTATCCTGGGCCTCCTTCCTCCTTGTGAAGCTTCTTGCATACTCTGTCGCCTTCTTTTGCAGCCCCTTGTCGTATCCATTTTTACTGAGGCTGCCAAGCATCTGCGCCATATGCAATTCGTCCCTTGCCACAAGGCAGTGCCTTCTCACCTCTTCGGGTATCATTCCTTCCTTATAGATTATGACTGGCAGCCCCCGAGCCTGCGCTTCTATTATCGGAAGGCCGAAACCCTCGTACAGGCTTGGAAATACGAATGCATCGAACCTGTCGTATATCTGCACAAGCCTGTCCTCAGGAGCAAATCCCATGAACTTTATTCTCTTATCCCCGTCCGCCAGTTCAACAAGATCCCGATATCCAAGCACTGGCCTGCCCCATATCTCAAATTCGGCATCCTTTTGCTTCAGCCTCTTGAATGCATCTATTGCGAACTGGATATTCTTCCTCTTGTTAAGCGCGCCTATGTATCCTACCCTGAGTCCCTTATGGTCCTTCCCCTTAACTTTTGACAAGAATCTCTCATCCACACCATGTGGCACTATAAAGATCCTGTCCTTTGGATATCCGAGCTTTATTGCCTCATGCCTTGTCTGCGTGGAATTGACAGATATGTAGTCTGAGCTGAATATCTGCCTTGACATTCCTGTTCCAACAAGATGGCTTAAAGACGATGATACGCGTTCCCTTATCGTTACCCTTCTTTTCGGATCAGTGCCTGAGAGGATCCTGTACGCAACGGTATTCTTGTCAAGAAGCATGAACTCGTTCACTGTTGTGAGTATCTTTGTATTTCTGCCCGCGCGCGGAGTCCTTGGCACCACTATGAGAAGATGGACTATGTCATATTTGCTGAAATCCCGCAGGTAGAGCATGAGGGTGAATGATATCTTCCTTGCGGTTGGCGAGCTGCCGAAGCCCAATTCCACGCGGTCCACGTTTATCCCTTCCTTTTCTGCAAGTGGCTTGATGTTCTTCCACAGCTCGTAGCTTGTCCTCTGGGTGCCAAGGCCCAGGGTCTTGTCGAAGTTCCCCTTCATGTTCAGTATGCAGACATTCATAGTATCACGATAGCCTAGACAGCTTTTCTAGCCTGATTAGGGAATTTGATGTTGAGAAAAATTACGCACAAACGCCATGGGGTTTGGACAGAATCCCAGTATAAACACGTTTATGCTTGCAAGAATTGCGGACGGATAGAACGGCAGTTTGGATAGAAAACGTAACACGCCCACTGATATCACTTATAATCAGTACTTTAGACAACAAGCCTTTTAAAACTAACCAGACAGGTTTGCTCTTGATACATGGCAATGTCAGTCAAATATCCTTATCTTTGGTACGTCCTTATAACGCAGTTCGATCAGGCCGTAATAGGTAACGAGCAGGATCTGCACCAGCACCACTCCGATTGCAAGGCTTGCCCTCGGAAGCCCCAAAAGGAATATTACGCAGGAGGCCATGCCGATTATTGGGAGGTAGGGATACAGCGGGGCCCTGAAGCTCCCTTTTGCGCCGCGCCGCCTCAGGCTTATGACTGAGATGCATGCCATCATCCAGGAGAAGATGATGCCGAAGTTGCCTATCGATACCATCTGGTAAAGATCTCCGGAGAACAGCATTATTATGGAGATTATGGCGGATATCCATATGCCATTTACTGCTATATCCCTGGAGGCATCGAACCTTCGCGTAATCCTTGGCAGGAGCCCGTCCATGCCTATCTGGTAAAGAATCCTTGAGGCAGTGTATAGTATGGCTATGGCTGCGGCAGCTATTGCAACCAATGTGCCTATTCCAACCATAAGCACTATGTACTCTGGCGCACCTGCGGAATTCAACGCATAGAGCAGCGGTTCTGGCGAGATTATGGACTTGTAAGATGGGACAAGCATTATAAGCCCAATCGCAACCATCAGATATGCTACTATACTGATCAAGATGGAGTACAGCAGTACCTTCGCAAGTCCCTTTCCCTGTCCTTTTATGCTGCTTGTAAACGTCGTTATTGTCTGGAATCCGGCATATGCAAACACTATAGTTGTCACTGCCTCTCCCAGCGCCCCGAGCCCGTTCTGGCTTGCGTTGTTTGCAAGGTTGGACAGGAATACGCCATTGCTGATGCCGTGATAGGCTGCAAAGGCAAAGAAGATTATTGCGGCGATGATGGTGATGCCTGCAAGCGTGACGCTGAATGACGATGTCTCCCTCACGCCTTTCATGTTGAGCAGTGACACCGCTATTATGAGAGCCGATGAAACGCCGATCTGCAGTATGATCGAATTGATTCCTAGCAGGCTGAGGAAATACCCGCCAAAACTGAAGGTTATTGCGGATATGACTGCGCAGTAGCTTATAAATAGCAGCACGCCGGTTATGAAGCCCAGTTCCGTGCCGTATGCCCTTTTTACGAAGGAGTATACAGCACCCTTCTCGTTCGGCATTATTGAGCTCAGTTCGCCAAGCTGCATTGCTATTACAAGTGAAAGAAGCCCGACTACAAAGAATGCAAGCAGGGAATTTGAACCTGCCTGGGCTATCGGCACTCCGGTAACCACGAAGAGGGTGTCGCCTATTATTGCGCTAAGGCACAGCGCCACCGCAGTCTTTATGCTAAGCGTATATCCCATGGCAAACAATTATTTTGTTAGATTATATGCCTTTTTATTATGTGCAGTATTGCAGATATTGTACACGTTTAACTGCTTTATCGGAAAAGACCCGTTCTTCCTGCAGTCTAAGGTTACTCAGACAAGGATTCTGCTAGTCTGGCAGATTTTGATTTGCCATACAGAGCCAGATGTTCCTCCACAGCCCAACGCATGTTTTCGTAGTGTCGCCATGGTCTAGACAGCTTTTCTAGCCTGATTAGTGAATTTGGTGTTGGTTTGCTTGCGAGGATCTCCCTGTTTTTGATTATCAATGAATGATCCATGTTCCACCATTTTATACGCTTCAACCTGTTTATTGTTTTTTTTGTAAATCTGTAACGTATTAGTTTTGCAGGAATGCCAGCATATATCCCATAATCGTCAAGATTTTTTGTGACCAGACTTTTTGCGCCTATAACTACGCCATCACCTATCTTGACCCCCCCGTATTGTAACACTATCTCCGATCCATACGTCATTCCCTATGTGAATATCTCCATGCTTAGTCATTCTACTTGTTTCTGGATAAGTGGTAATACTGGATGAACTGTGATAATCTGCTAGCAAAAGCGTCAGGTTTTTGGATATTGACGTATATTTTCCTATGCTTATCGAACACTCCCTGCCCCCACAGGTATTTATTGCGCTGGCAGAACAGGAGTATTTACCGATATATACGACGTTAAGCTCATTTGGATATTTGTCAAAGTATATAAAATTTACGGGATGTGCCTGTTTATACTTTAGGTACCAGATGCCTCGTCTAAGAGAAAAATTACGCACAAACGCCATGGGATTTGAGCAGAATCCCAGTATAAACACGTTTATGCTTGCAAGAATTGCGGACGGATATAACGGCAGTTTGGATAGAAAACGTAACACGCCCCCTAGTATCACTCAGTTAATCAGTTTACTTTAGACAACAAGCCTTTTAAAACCTAATTAACATATAATTCTGCTATTTTACTGACTTAAGTGATACTATGTCAAAACTGAGGCCCGCAAGATCCGTAAGGGGCATATTGAGCCAGTCATGGGCGAGGTACTCCGTGAAGAAGCCCAGGAAGAACTACATAAAATCGCTTCCCCACACAAGCCTCAACGTATTCAATATGGGGATGAACAGGCCAAGTTATGACCTTTACCTGACTCTGAACTCCGACCAGCATGTGCAGCTAAGGTCAAATTCCCTTGAGGCTGCAAGGCAGGTGGCAAACAAGCATCTCGAGAGGGAGCTTGTGAACAACTTCTACCTTACCCTGGTGACATATCCGCACAACGTCATAAGGGAGAAGAAGAGGGCCACGGGCGCAGGGGCAGACCGTCTGTCGCAGGGCATGTCGCTATCATTCGGCAGCCCGTCCTCAGTTGCAGCAAGAGTGAAGAAGGGACAGGTTGTATTCAGGCTCAGGACAGTTGCAAGCGCGAAGGACGTTGCAAGGGACGCCCTGAGAAGGGCCGCATCGAAGCTCTCCGGAACATACACAATAAGCATGTCGCAGATCAAGGCAGCTGCCTGAAGGATTTGCTATCTGCCAAGCCTGCTTTTGATAAACTGCAGCAATATCGGATCTGATATGAAGTATCTGTTGCCGTCCTTTTCCACATACCCAAGCTTGTTTAGAGTACTAAGGTATTTTGACAGGCTCTTATTGTTAAAGCCTGTTGAATCGGAGATGTCACCAAACCGAGCAGGCATTTTTGATAGAACTTCGAGTACCTTCAAAAGCTTCGGCGATCCTATGCCCAGTTTGGCTATACTCTTTAATTCTTGCGCTATTATTTTCTTGGCCTCGCCTACAGTATCCTCCAGCGCAAGGCCAGGATTCTTGCTGAGCAAGTAGTTATATCCGAAGAGCGTCAGCCATCCGGGGAGACCATCAAGATTCTCTTCGGCCTCTAGTGCAGTCTTCTCGTCCAGATTTAATCCTATTTCACTTGCGCCTGCCTTCAGGAAGCCTATGCTAATTGATGACTGCCATCTTTTGATTTCCATCTTGGTTATTGCCCTGCCATATAGCGGGCTGTTTGGTCCAGGATCCGTTATCGATTTCATGACACCGATGGTTGAGCCGGTTATTATGAAAGTTAGGTTGTCATAGTAGTAATCATACAGGTGCGCCAGCAGCATTACTACCTTCTTGGGATTGCTGAGCCATTGTGCTTGTATCAAAGTACCGGTTCAAGGTCTTCAAAAATTCGAAGACGCAGAAGGTTGTTGCAGACGCATTTCGAGAAACTGAGATGCAGTACAAGATAAAAATAAAGGAGTTTTTATTTGGAGACGATTATGCACACGTGCATATGGAAGTAAATGTGCCAAACAATCTTTCAACGAACCAGTCCGTACAGATCCTGAAGTCGCATTCCGCATCAAAAGTCTTCAAAGAAATACCGAACTTCATAAAACGATATTCCAAGAAACATTTCTGGGGAGGACAGTACAGTAACAGCAGTGTCGGTCCTGTCGGCGAAAATATAATACAGAATTACATCCGAAGACAGGATGTCTCCTACGAACCGTTTCTGCAACACGAAGGGGAAGGACATCAGACGAAGCTGCAATTCAACTGATTCGGGCGGGTGAGATACCGCTAGCTTGCTGCGGAGGAACCCGCCCGTGCTTAGGGTTTATAAGGGGCGAAGCCCCTTCCTCTTTCCTCACATAGGAGAAAATAGACGGATCCGGCCGCTTTTTGTATCCCAACGTATCTAAAAGTCGGTAGTTTTCAAGACAATCTGGAAGTTCTTTGTCGCTGCAAGAAAGGAGGTTTTCTATTGCAATTGCTGTAATCTGTCTGCCCACTAATCTACCATTTTCGTATTTATGCCCCAATCCGCATGCAATCTCACTTGCAGCAGCCTAAACCTCGCCTATCTTATTCTTTATTTTTGATATTATATTCATACTTTATCGCCTTGTGGAGTTTGTCGCCCCACAGGCGATAAGTATACAAAATCTAAAAGGGTTCCATAATAGTGGAATCTTTAGCACCTCATCCACGAGGCGAGAATAAGATTTTCAACAGACTAACGTGGGAGGAAGTCACTAAGTATTATTAAGTTTAGGGGGCAAGGCTTATTTATTTCTGGGTCCGTAACTCAGCTTGGCTAGAGTGGAAGGCTTTTAACCTTTAAGTCGAGGGTTCAAATCCCCCCGGGCCCGAATGTCCAAGAACCATGTGTCATGTCAATAACCTAACGTGGCAACCCGAAAAACTGTTATCATCCGCTCAGCATCTTTGCCTTTACATATATGCGCCAAGTGAAAGTGCGTCTGGCATGCTATTTCACAAGATATATAAATTATGACAATAAAGAGTTGTCTTGCAGGTGCAAGAATGGCCGATAACTTCAGGCTCGAAAAGCTCGAGAAGTTAAGGGCAATGAAGATAAATCCATATCCTTATTCGTTTAATAGGATGCAAGGTGCAAAGGACATAACATCTGACTTCGCATCGTTCGACGGAAAGGAGGTCAGGGTTGCTGGAAGGATAGTCACGAAGAGGGGCATGGGCAAGATCTCGTTCTTCGACCTCCTGGACTTTTCAGGGAAGATTCAGCTACTTATACGCGAAGACGTGGCCAAGAAGGAGGCCATGGAGATAGCCGGACTTTCCGACGTAGGTGACATAATCGGCGCGTCAGGCAAGGTCATGAAGACAAAGAAGGGAGAGATAAGCGTAGAGGTTAAGGATGCGGTCATGCTTGCAAAGTCACTGCGCAGCCTTCCAGAGAAATTCCACGGACTCTCAGACACAGAGATAAGGTACCGAAAGAGGTATCTTGATCTGATTGCAAACCCTGAAACAAGGAACTTCTTCATAGTGCGCGCGAAGATGCTTAGGTACGTAAGGGACTTCTTGGATTCGAAGGGATACGTAGAGTTCGAGACACCCGTGCTCCAGCCAACATATGGCGGTGCAAATGCAAGGCCATTCAAGACCAGGTACGAGGCTCTTGAGAGCAACATGTTCCTCAGGGTGTCCGACGAATTATACCTCAAGCGGCTGATAATAGGAGGCATGGAGAAGGTCTACGAGGTTTCAAAGGATTTCAGGAATGAGGATATAGACTCTACCCACAACCCCGAATTTACGCAGGTGGAATTTTACGAGGCATACAAAGACTACAACGATTTCATGAAGCTTACTGAAGAGCTGCTCAGCGGCACGGTAAGAAGCATATTCAATTCGCATAAGATAGAGTATCAGGGAAGGACAATAGATTTCTCTCCAGAATTCAGGAGAGTATACTGGGTTGAGGAGATAAGAAAGAAGGTAGGTATCGATCTTGCAGAAATTAATGATGAAATGGCAGCCGCTATTGCCAGAAAGGAGAATCTTGATATTCCTATAAAAAACGCGTACCACGTTGCAGATGCATTATTCGACAAATACATAAAACCAGGCCTGTGGCTGCCTACATTTGTTGTAGACTTTCCTGCATATATGTGTCCCCTGGCAAAGGACAAGCGCGGCGATCCAAGGCTCAGCGAGAGATTTGAGCTGTTCATAGCCGGAAGGGAATGCGGCAACTGCTATTCGGAGCTTACGGATCCAAAAGAGCAGAGAAAGAAGTTTGAAGAGCAGAATGCCGAGAGGGCAAAAGGCGATGCAGATGCGCCACCCTCAGATTTTGATTTTATAGAAGCCATAGAGCATGGGATGCCGCCAACTGCAGGAATGGGTCTTGCAATAGACAGGCCGGCAATGATACTAACTAATAACGTATCGATAAAGGAGGTAATAGCGTTCCCGACAGTCAGGCCTGAGGAAAAAAGGCCCGACGGTTCAAATAAAAGGAATGTCTAACTGATCTTGCATTACGGGCCTCCGCTCATGGCATTATCTTGTTGCCCACGATATTCTTCCGCAATTTTATTAGGAACAATCTTCTCCACGGTCCAGTTAACCCACCTGAGCGCAGTAAAAGTTGCACCGGGGTCCAGTGGGCCTGGCTTAGTGCTAATCTTGATATGTCATAAAAAACCTCATGCATATTCTCCCTTCTCCAACATTTCTAACAACGCCGATTGTTGCCTTGGCAATTCCTGCCATATCCGCACCCTCTCCTCGCAACATTACGTCTCCCCTTCCATCTATAATTGTACTGTCCTATAGTCATAGTCCTATAAATTGTCAGCAGTCTCAGAACCAGGGCAATAGGCCATGGAGCTATTGACGTCAGCCCCCGGCGAGGATTGAACTCGCGACCTTGTGCTTACCATGCACACGCTCTACCACTGAGCTACAGGGGCACATTGATGAGTAATCAAACTATACCTTTTTAAGTTTTCGTACTGTATATTTTTGTACGGTATAATTATAAGGTCATTACATGGCGTTCGAGTATATAGTCGGCATAATAGTAGCGATCGTACTCTTCTTGGCCATAATAGTCTTGTACAACGGCTTCGTTGCAAAGAGGAACAGGGTGCAGGATGCATGGGCGCAGATAGACGTGCAGCTCAAGAGAAGATACGACCTAATTCCTAATCTTATAAACACAGTGAAGGGATATGCAGGCTACGAGCGCGGAGTGCTCACAAAGGTGACGCAACTGAGAAGCTCAATAATAACTGGGTCAGTGCAGCAGAAGGCTGACGCAAATAATCAAATAAGCCAGGCCCTTAAATCGATATTTGCAGTTGCAGAGAACTATCCTGACCTGAAGGCATCTGCAAACTTCCAGCAGCTTCAGACAGCGCTTGAGGATACCGAGGACAAGATTGCCTTCGTAAGGACATCCTACAACGATTACGTACTTGACTACAACAATGCCATACAGCAGTTCCCTGGCAACATGTTCGCAGGAATGTTTCACTTCACAAGGAAGGACTTCTTCCAGGCGCCTCCAGAAGCCGCAGGCCCGGTAAAGGTAGACTTCAGCGACCTCAATGCGCCTGCGCCAGGCGCAGTCTCAGGCCCAGGAACGTCCCAAAAAGCGCCGAAGTCCGCGCAGAAACCAACGTAAATACAGGTCTCAACAATGGCAAGCTTCTTCGATGAAATAGCCAGGAACAAGCTTAAGTCAATCATTCTAATGGCTTTATTCTCTGCCATATTCTTCTTTTTCATATACTTCTTCGTGTTGTTTGTAGTTGGCGGCGGCATATTGGGCTTCGTAATAGGCGGCGTGATAGTAATTGCTTATGCGGCATTCGCGTATTTCGGAGGAAGCAAGGTAGTGCTTAAGGTGTCAGGCGCGCAGAAAGCCGACAGCAGCAAATATCCTGTACTATTCGATGCAATAGAAGGACTTGCATCAGCATCCCAGATTCCAATGCCCGAGGTTTACATAATAAAGGATCCTAATCCAAACGCATTTGCAACTGGAAGGAACAAGAAACATGCGTGTGTGGCCGTAACTACCGGCCTCCTCTCAATAATGAACAAGGATGAGCTTCAGGGAGTCGTAGCGCACGAGATATCGCACATCTACAATAACGACATCCAGTTCATGATGCTTGCAGTAGTGTTTGCGGGTGTGATTGGGCTTATCGCAGCGTTCTTCAGAAGCATGTTCTTCTTCGGAGGATTCGGAGAGAATAACCGCGGAGGCTGGATGATGCTGCTTGTCGGCCTGGCCCTAAGCATAATAATCCCAATAGTGGCGTTCATGATAAGGCTTGCAATATCAAGGCGCAGGGAATACATGGCTGACGCAAACGGCGCAAGGGTGACGAGGAGCCCGCAGTCCCTTGCAAGCGCACTGAAGAAGATAGAGTCATATACTGCAAATCCCAATGCGGCTCCTGCGATGCATGCAAACGAGATGACCGCATCTCTCTACTTTTCAAACCCGCTCAGGGCAAAGTCAGTTATGAATCTCTTTTCAACTCACCCTCCAACAGAGGAAAGGATAAAGCGACTCGAGCAGATGTACTGAAATAATCAAATTTTCCTTACGCCAGAAAAATCCCGCCATCAGCCACTATCCGGGATCCGGTCATGTAAGATGACATGCTCGAAGCCAGAAACAGGGCCACCTTCCCTATCTCATCAGATTCGCCGAGCCTGCGCATGGGTATCCATACTGCGACTCCAGTGACTATTGCGGTCTTTTCAGACAGATCCAAGAGATCTTTCGAATTCTCCATGAATGGCTAGTAATCGTAAATATAATAAACGATCTGAGCTTTTACTTCCCTTGGGCTAATTATCCATATATCTGCAGGGGGTGAGATTTGAACTCACGAAGGCGCTAAGCCACAGGATCTTAAGTCCTGCGCATTTTCCGTGGCCTATTAAGCCATTCCAGGCTCTGCCACCCCTGCACAGATAATTAGACGCAGTAATTTTTAAACGAGATGGTGGCCCTTTTTACTCCATGGGGATATGCTGATCACCCCGAGCTCAAGTCTTCCATCTGACTTTGCATCATGCACAGTTTTCGGCTTTATCCTGATGCCTTATCCATCTTCCGTTGATTGTGGCCATGCCCCTCCCCTTTGCTACCAGATATCCTTCTGTGATCCTGTTGTGGTAATGTGGCGCTGATTCCTTGACATGCGCAAGTGCAATCCCTATTCTGCCGTAGTTCATTCCTTCATAAATTACCTCTTTAGGAAGCCTTACCTTCCTTCCCCTGAGAATATTAGCGTGCATGGCTGTTAGGCATACATTGATGGTCCTGTTGCTTCGGTTGACTTGTTGTAGTGCTCCGGGGTCTCCTTGATCTTCTTTAGCATATCCCTTATCTTCGTTTCCACTATCTTGGCTTCAGCCTCCAGATCTTTTAGGTCAATGTCAATGTCTATTATCTTGTTGAGACCTATCAGCGCGGTCTCGGCATATTTAGGATCCATTATCTGAGGATTTACCTCTACAAGTATATTCATCGACTCTACGTTGAACCTGTTTGAGTTTGTCATGAGCACCGCTCCCACTCCAGCGACCACTCCCTCATTTATCGATTTTATCCCCGCCTTGCCTGCCTTCTTCAGCACAGCAATGTCTGGGGATGTTACATACGGCGTACCTGTCGGCGTACCTGTCGGCATGCCGCTTATGGATATCACCTTTTTAATTTCATACTTCCTTACGAATGCAAGAAGCTCCATTGACAGGCGGTACACGGAGTCCGCAGGTATAAGGAACTCAGACATCGCTACGAGCAGTTTGTACTTGTCCTCTTTGTATATTCTCGCCGGAAACATGGGAATGCTGTAGTGTATGGCGGCTATTGGGGGAAAAGAGTCGCTGTCTATGTAGCCTATGTATTCCATCTTCAGTTTTTCTATTATGTAGCTTCCTGCCATCGGACCTACGAGGCCTGCGCCAGGAAACGCATCTATAAGCGTGTAGCCTTTAAGATTTTGGTTCTTGAAAAGTTTTATTTCAATCATCAAATCACATAATTTATCCTGCATTACATTAAATAAACTTAACTTTTCGATATCTGTGTATTTTACTCTCGATATTACGACGATGTATATAAAAACGTATGTGTAGCAATAATATTGTGATACAATGGCAGAAAGAGTAGGAGAAGAGCGAGTAAAAAGAGAGGATGGCTATCTTTACTTTTTGGGTAAGGATGGGCATGTATGGAAGACACCCATGAAGAACAACCCTAGGGGAAGAAAAGCAAAAGTTACAGACGAGAAGGTTAATCGGCAGGAGGGCTTCCTTTACTTCATAGACAAAGCAGGATATGTAGCAAGGACAAAGATGAACAGAAGGGGCAGAATGTCAAGAAGGAGAAGGTAATTCCTTCCCTTTCTTTTCCTTTTTTTCTTTTTTAATTATTTCGTATTTGTTTAGCTCATCGTATTTTGTCGCCTAAACAGTTTTTTTGACACAAAACTTTTCTTGTCGTCGAAACACCAATTTTTAGCTAAATAAGTACACATTATTTCTCTTTTTTACCAGATTTAAGACGTCTCCTTATTAAGAACTGCACCTTTCTTGTCCTTAGTTGTACTTCCAATTCCATATCTCTGTAATCTTCACTCCTCTATTCATTGTTTTTTCTGCTAATCTCCGATTTTTGTAGGAAACGTTTAAATATAAAAATAATGAGAAGATATTCGGATAACATGAGTCATACGAAAGTATTTGCACTTCCGCTGTTTCACGAGGATAATGGCGAGTACCTGCGCATAAGGCGGGGAATAGGTCAAGTTGCCGAGGGCAGGAGCTCTGTTGCATACGAGCTTCCAAAGAACTCTCTGTCTGAGCAGCTGATGAATGAGGTTATAGGCAGTTCAGGCAGGGATCTTGATACGCGGATAGTACAGGTGCTTGAGGAGTTCCACGCACCGCAGCCGGAGACTGCCCTGTGCGACCTTATAGAACTGGACCGCGCAAAGCACAGCGGCAAGATAACAAATGTATATCCGATAGACCTTGATATGTCACCGCAGTCGCTCAGGTCAGAGAATCAGGAGTACCTCAAATTCATGATAAACATGAGCCAGAGATCTGACCAGCTAAATGCAACAATACTCCATGCGTATCCGTTCAAGCATGTTCTCATTGCGCTGCGCGACATAGTTGCCTTTGAGGCAAAGGTGTTCGATCTGAAGGAGGCCAGGATTAAATCCAACGTCGAGCATATAATAAACGATGATACTGAGGATAGACTTCTTGTAATGTCCGGGGCGATACACATACCGAACTTGGAGGTCATGCTCAAGCATGATGGGATTCCTGTAGTTGAGCTTGATCAACCTAGTCGGGTCACCGGAATATGGTGGACAGCATACGAGGCCATAAATGCAATGCGCAAAGCAAAGGAATCTGGGATATCCGACCTTCACAGCCCTGAACTGATAAGATATGCCCTTCTCCTGTCACTGAATGTGATAAAGGCTGTCAGGTTCAATAAGTTCAATAAGGGCGGCGGAGGCAGCGTGTCTGAGGACGAGGCGAAGGCAATACGGGGAATATCGATGTTTGCGGAGGCAGAGACGTTCTATGACCGAATGCAGAAATTTTATAGGAAGGATCTCCTCGGCTCGATAGTCGACCTTTCAAGGTTGCATAGGGAGGATTGACAAGATCCTTGTCGGAATAACCGGATTTTCCCGAAAAGCAAGGTACAGCATAAGGTATTCCACTATTGTGCAAAAATAGTCATGATTTATAAACCTTTCATGCTTATCTATTCTGGATGCTTTTATGTCCGGCATGAGCTTGTAGGGGCTTTGTTTGGAGAGCGATTTCTGCTTGATGAGAACATTTTGACGATAGCATCCGCTATTCGTCTGACTCTGCATGTGATGGGCGTAAAGGATTTGTGATATTGCATGTATTGCAATTGATTTGAGGAGAAGCAAGCTTAGAATGTTTAAACTAAGCCACCTAGGGGATGGCTAGGCTCTGATAGCGACGAAGTCCGTGGCAAGCTGCGATAAGCCCAAGGTAGGCGCAAGTCGGCCTTTGAACTTGGGATAGACGAAATGTGCGCCTTGAATAGAGGCGCGAGCGCACGCGTGGAATTGAAATATCTTAGTACACGCAGGAGGAGAAAGAATATTCGATTCCGTAAGTAAAACGATTGAAAGCGGATGAGGGCAAACCGAATTATCCATTGTGAAATGGATTAGATGTGGGCTATGTATGAACTCATGAAGTCTGCCAAAGGGTCTGGAAAGACCTGCCAAAGAGAGTGACAGCCTCGTAGGCTAAACTGAATGAGTCTTGTAGCAGGAGAGTAGTGCGGCTTTGTTGTGCCGTACGAATACGGGGCATTAAACCCCAACCCTAAATATTGATCAGAGACCGATAGCGAACAAGTAGCGCGAGCGAAAGCTGAAAAGAACCCACACGCGTGGGATTGAAATAGATCTGAAACTAGGTGGTTACGAGAAGGCAAGGCGTGGAAGGAATGAAAGGTTCCGAAGAGAAGATGCGAGAGCATCAATCGAGGTTCCGGGACTAATGTCTTGTCATTCTTCTCGAAGCAAGAGCCAGGGAGTGCATTGTGGTGGCGAGCTTAACAGCGAAGTGAAAGCGAGAGCGCGCAAGCAATGAGGCGCTGGGCATGAAAATGCCTTGAGTCACCATAATTCGACCCGAAGCCATTGTGATCTACGCGCGGCTAGGACGAAGTCGAGTTTACGCTCGATGGAGGTCCGCAACCTGTCATGGCATGTCCTGTTGGGTGAGCTGCGGGTAGGGGCGATAGACCAATCGAACATGGCAATAGCGGGTCCCCTCCGAAGTATCTTTAGGATAGCCTCAGACGAGCTTGCACACGAGGTAGAGCTACCGATTAGAAAGATCGGATCCGAAAGGGTCCACTTTCCCGTCAAACTCCGAATTCGTGTGCTGTGTAGACTCTGGGAGTCGGCGACGTTGGGTAAGCTAGCGTCGCGATGCTGTAAAGACAGTATCCGAGGTTAAGGTCCCTAAATCTTGATTAAGTGTATCAAAGGACGGCAGTGGCTTAGACAGTCGGGAGGTAGGCTCAGAAGCAGCCATCCTTTAAAAAACGCGTAATAGCGTACCGATTGAGTCATTGCTCTCCGAAGATGGACGGGGCTAAATCAAGTACCGAAACCTCGGCGTGAAATTCGGGTAGGAGGGCGTTCTGTGTGGTTAGAAGTTTGGTCTTGCGATCAAATGGACCATACAGTAGAGAAAATCCTGGTATTAGTAACAGCATATACAGGCGAGAATCCTGTACGCCGGAAGCACAAGGTTTTCCTTGCAATGATCGTCAGCTGGGAGTTAGTCGATCCTAAGCACAGAGCTAATCACTACTGTGCAAAAGGGAAGTCCGTTAATATTCGGACACTTATCACGTAGGCGTGGCAACACAAGGCGGATTTCTGACGCTTGAGGATAGGCCTGCAAACAGGTGCAAATGGCCGCGGAGTCCCATTATGGGGAGAAACGGCTAAATGAACTGACAATGGCCAAATTCTTGAGCCAGTGAAAAGGGAATCCGCAACGATCGTGATGATCCGTACCTAGAACCAGTACAGGTGCTGCTGGCTGAAAAAGCCAAGGCGTGTCAGGGGAACCCGGGTTAGGGAAATCGGCAAAATAGTGGCGTATGTTTTCTAAAAGCCATGTCTGCGCTTGGTAAGCGCAGATAGCATTATCAAGGGAAGAACGACTGTTTATCAAAAACACAACTCACCGCACAGCCGAAAGGCTTTGTACAGTGGGTGACGCCTGCTCACCGCTAGTCAGCGAAACTCGGTTTCAACCGAACTAAGCCCTAGCAAAGAGCGGGAGTAACTCTGACTCTCTTTAGGTAGCGTAATACCTCGTCACTTAATAGGTGACTTGCATGAAGGGCGTAACGATTCTTCCACTGTCCCAACTCGGGACCTGGTGAACTTACTACGTGGTGTACATGCCACGTTCTTTCAGTGGGTAGCGAAGTCTCTATGAAACTTGACTATAGCCTGTTGCTGTTGTGTGATGGATACTGCACAGTGTAAGTGGGAGCGCCGATGCATGGTCTTCGGGCCATGCTGAGCGACAATGTAACACCACTCTGCATCCATTACGCGACTTACAAATAACATTGGACAACTGCAGGTGGATAGTTGGACTGGGCGGTTGCTTTCGATAAGGAAACGAAAGTGATCAATGCTCTGCTTAACTGGTTTGGAAAGCCAGTGTGAAGCGTAAAGGCAAATGCAGGGCTGACTGTATCTCGAAAAGCGTGAGATGCAGACGGGAAACCGAGACTTAACGAACGTTGGATGCCTTTTTAATGGGGCACCAAGCTGTCAAACAAGTTACTCTAGAGGTAACCGGTTCGTGGCGGGTGAGAGTTCACATCGACCCCGCCGTTTGATACACCGATATGGGCTTAGGTTATCCTGGGGGTGCAGGAGCCCCCAAGGGTTGGACTGCTCGTCCATTAAAAACCTACATGAGCTGAGTTCAGTACGTCGCGAGACAGTACGGTAGCAACTACTGGAAGTGTTAGTGTCAGAGGATAACATCTTTTTAATACGAGAGGAACGAAAGATGGGCGCCTCTAGTGGACCGGTTGTCGAGAGGCACTGCCGGGTAGCCACGCGCTAAACGGATAAGCCCTGAAAGCATCTAAGGGCGAAGCCGTATCCGAAACGAGACACTTAGGGTGGCCGTATTACACGGCTTTGATAGGGCGGGCGTGTAAGCAGGAAGCTTCGGCGACCTGTGAGCGCACCGCAACTAAATCCTAACTTAAAACTTTTAGAAAAAGTTTTATCAAAACATCAAGCTTGCTTTCTCCTCCTTTTTTTATTTTTCCATAAAAAGAGTCTGAATGCTGCGCAGAGCATAGATCATTAAAGATAAAAGTAACAATGGAGAATATCAATACGAACGTTTAGGTCTTTTGTCAGAGATACCTCACGTGAGGAAAACGAAAACAGTTTTGATTGTAGAAAGAAAGTATGCAGTACAAGTCCGACATGTTTGATTCCTCCTCCTAGCACCTGACGCCGCAACAAGTCAGATAATGTTGCGGCGTGATGTATAAACAGGTGCAAACATGGAAATAGCAATAGACCTTGGGAAAAGAATGAGTTACATTGTCATGGAAGA
>JAMCSX010000017.1 GCA_023379055.1 Candidatus Martarchaeota archaeon
CCTCTGCACCTCAAAAGGAGGCTGCAAGCAGGATCGTTGAATCAGGAACTACACTTGGCGTTTCACGATGACCAATCAAAAAGACACCATTGGAAGCCCACGCCGTTTACGGGTGGGAGGAAGTCACTGCATTATGCAAGCGTTCAGGGTAATCGTTGACAACAGGGAGAGAAACCCAGGAATACTGGAACGCCTCTCGGAAGCAGGCATATCCTTGGATTTCGCACAGCTGCCCGTAGGCGATTACATAGTCTCGGACAGGATATGTATTGAAAGGAAGACTGTGGAAGATTTTGAAAACTCCATAATAGACAACAGGCTGTTTGATCAGATGGAGAGGCTGAAGGCAAGCTTCGAGAAACCCATTCTTATAATAGAAGGCGAAGAAAGCCACCACAGGCTCAATGGAAATGTGATAATTGGCGCGATACTGAAACTGTACGCAGATTACAATGTGCAGATGCTTCGTTCTGATGGACCTGCAGGGACAGCAGATATGCTGTCAAGGTTTGCGCAGCGTGAGCAGGCCGGAGAGAAAAGATTGCCAAGGATCATGGGAATAAAGAAGGCATACAGTACGCGACAGTGGCAGATGCTTATACTTGGCGCTGTTCCAGGCATAGGCCCAAGCCTCGCCAGCAGGCTTCTATTGCATTTCGGCACTGTAAGGAATGTGGCCAACGCAGACGTTGATAGCCTTACTGAGATTGACAAGATAGGAAGCAAGAAAGCGGAAAGAATATATGGTATACTCAATGCGGAGTTTGAAAGGTGAAACGTGTGGGAATACTTGACAGGATACTTGACGGAAGGTCTGAGAACCAAATCATGGAAAGCGGAAAAAGAATAATAAGGCATGCGTCTGCTGCAAACAAGATGCTTGTAAAGATAATAAGGGGATCGGATGACCTTGACGGGATCAGGGATATAGAGCAGCTTGCGGATAAGGAGGTGTTTGAAGCGGCAAGCGCGGTGACATCAGGGGCGATAGCGCCAAACCTCATTGATGACATGATACGCTTTCTGGATATGGAAGATGATATAATAGATACCATGTTTAATCTTGCAAGAGCCTTGGTGAGATCGCGTGGCAAGGACAGGACAACGGACAGGTACGTAAACGCGCGGCTTCTGGAGCTTACTGAACTTACAAACTCTGCACTAACGCTTCTGTATGAGATGCACAAGATAGAAAGGCTCTCTGACGCGAGAAAATACCGCATTAAGATAGAGGGAGTGGAACAGCGTGGTGACAGCATAAAGGACGCCATGCTCGATTATGCATATTCAAAGAAAATGGACTTCAAGTCATTTTATTACATGCAAAATGTCGCATATCTTGCAGACAATATACTGGACAGATGCGAGGATACGGCAGACATGATAGTGAGCATAGAACGCTCCATACTAACATAGTGGTACGGTGTTTATAGAACTCATCTATCCGCTCCTGTTCATCCTTGTAGCCCTGATAGCAGGCAATAATCTATCAGCATGTACCGGTGCCATAATATCGTCAAGAATAGTCAGTAGACGCTTTGGCATCTCGACCGCCATACTTGGGTATGTATCTGGATTCCTGATCGAAGGAGGAATGCTGAAGGCTGGCCTGCTTGCCCTAATGCCAGTACATACCGCCACGCTTGTGATAATCGCCCTGCTGGTCTCGCTTATTGTATTTGTGGTAGCGCATTTGGCAAGGGTTCCCATGTCGCTGTCAATGACACTTGCAATGGCAGTAGTAGGGATAGAGCTTGCGTACAGTGGATTCCTAAATCTGCAGTTCCTGTCTTACATTATTATATTCTGGATACTCTCTGCCGTGCTGTCGGTAGTGTTCACGCTAGTAACCATGCGTGCATCGTACAGATTTCTGGCAAATTCAAAAATATGGCCCATGGTAAGGAGAATAAAGCTGCTTTTAATAATAATCTCATTCTTCACCGCGTTCGTTCTCGGAGCAAATACCATAGGTTTTCTTTTTGCAGCAACATTGGGCATGCTTGACCAGGTATACGGAATCGTGACAGTGGTTGCTGCGGTAGTAGTAGGCAGCGTACTGCTCAGCAAAGGGGAGCTGAGAAGAATAGGAAATGAGATACTGCCGCTTAGATACGTTAATGCCCTGATAATACAGATGGTGTCGGTGCTTGTTGTACAGGCAGCGACAATGCTAAGCATACCGTCATCCAATACGCAGACATTCACAGCGAGCTTGTATGGTGCTGGACTCAGCTATAGGACAAGAATGATACTCAAGAAGCCCATGTTTATCATAATACTGTCCTGGACTGCCACTGCGGCGATAAGCCTGGTGATGGGATATGCAGCAACCTTCACTATTTTTCATCCCTTATAGCTGTAACAGCCACTGCGGAGCTCTTTGACAGGTCAACGCTTAATCCTATTTTCCTGGCAGTTATGTCAAATCCTGACAGAATTCTTCTTATAAGTGCCATGCTATCTGAGAAAATTACAAATCTCTTGCTGCTGGTTGCAGATGCCAGCTTCATGGCATTTCCTATGTTCATGGTGCCTGCTATGAACAGCATTATCTCGATGGACAGAGATTCGGCATGCATCGATCCATCGTTACGTCGTATAATTGCGTTAAGATACGCAGGTATAAGCAGTTTATCGATGTTTTTTATATCGTCCAGTATTACTATGAAATTCGCGCCTTCGGATAGCCGACTTGCACAGTCTATTATCTCTGATATGTCAGCGCCTGAAGATGACTTAAATGCAAAAAGCTTTTTGCTGAACCTCGGTAGCGCATAGCCGTAACCAGAAATGCCGCATTTCATAGTTTATTATTAACAACATGCATTTTATACTTTGTTGCTGACGGCACGCGCAATGCGCAGTGCACCAATACGTTTAAAATCCTTTATTGTGAGAATTATAGCGGATGTTTATACCCCCAGTGATATTATGAGCCAGTTTGGATCGCAATTCCATGGAAAATCAAGCACAAAACTTAAAGGAAACGGTAAGGTAAGGCTGAAGAACGCGGATAAGAAGAGACATGAGATGGGCGGGTACTTCGCTGCAACAAAGCTCGGAGAGCAGAACAAGTTGAATAGGATAAGAATACGCGGAGGAAACGAGAGAGACAAGATGCAATATGCCGCATATGCAAACCTCCTTTCAGGAAAGACTTACAAGAAGACTAAGATAAAGGCGATACTCGAATCCAAAGACAACCGGAACTTCGCAAGGCTTAACATAATAACGAAGGGCACTATCATAGATACCGAGGACGGCAAGGCAATGGTTACAAACAGGCCGGGAAAGGAGGGCTTCATAAACGCAATAAAGCTCTAGTGATGCCATATGCCTACAAGGGTATACGAATGCGACAGCAAGGAGTCTGAGGCTCTGAAGAAGATTATGTCATACGACCCTTACCTTGACAAGAGCAAGAGTAATGCGGATCTTGCGAAGCTGAATGAGGATCCTGACGCGAATATAATATTCGCAAGGCAAGATTACTGGATAAAGGATGGCATGGCGTTGGGGCTTGACAGGAACAAGGTATACCTGATAATAAGCGCGGTAGACGACTTCCTCAATAAGGCGGAACAGAAGCTGAAGAAAGACGTGCCCGATATAAAAAGGGCAGAGCCAGAGTCCGAATCGAAGATAGTGGGAGAGATTGAAAGGGAGAGGAAAGAGAGTGAAAGTGGCCTTGGAATGATCTTTGGGTAATTGATTGAATTTTTTGCACTCTGATGATCTGTCAAGGGAGCAAATAAATGAAATATTTGAAATGTCTGACAAGCTGAAGGGCATGAATAAGAGGCCCCTGAAGAAGTCCTCGCCGATACTTGCACTCCTTTTTGAGAAATCTTCTACACGCACAAGGATATCATTCGAATCTGCAATGATCCAACTTGGAGGGAGCCCCATATACATAGATTCAAGGACATCACAGATGTCAAGGGGAGAGAGCCTTGGTGACACCGCAAAGGTACTGAGCGGATACGTGGACATCATAGCCGCAAGGATGTATAGCCAACAGGATATAGAAGAGCTTGCAAGGCATGCGGAGATTCCGGTAATAAACGCGCTTACTGACCTGGAGCACCCATGCCAGGCCCTGAGCGACATGTATACAATACGTAACGAATTCGTTAAGGTAGAGGGATTGCGCATTGCATTCCTGGGAGACATAGCGGCAAACACGGCAAATTCACTTATGGTAACTGCTTCAAAACTAGGCGCTGGCATATCGCTTGTCGGGCCGAAGGGATACATGCCAGACGAGAGGTATGTGAAATTAGCAAAGAAATATGCCAATGTGGAAGTAACAAGCAGCGTTAAGGAGGGCCTGGCGGACTGCGATGTGATATATACGGATACGTTTGTGAGCATGGGACAGGAGGAAATTGCAAAGGAAAGGAAGGCGCTCTTTTCAGGATATCAGCTTAATGCAGAGGCTCTCAGATATGCAAAAAAAGGTGCAAAGGTAATGCACTGCCTCCCAGCACACCGAGGAGAGGAGATTACCGCAGATGTGATTGATGGTGGAAGCAGCATGGTATGGGAGCAGGCAAAGAACAAGATGGCGGTCGAGAAGGCTATATTATTATATTTATTGAATGCAAAAAGCTAATGGTGTATTGAATGAATACAATCTGTGTTTCCCTTGGAGGAAGCATGGTATCGAGGAAGACTGGCGTGAACGTTTCCTACATAAGGAGGCTTGCAAAGCTCCTGAAAAAGCATGTGAACAAGCACAGGTTCATAATAACTGTTGGGGGAGGCTATGCCTCCAGGCTGTATATCAACTCGTCAAGGCAGATACTCACAAACGAGGCAGTGCTTGATGAGATAGCCATTGCCATAACAAGAATAAACGCGCTCATAGTGAAGGACCTGTTTTCTGACATGGATGTATATCCGAACGTTGTAACCGACCTAAATGAATTGAGAATGGCGCACAAAAGTAGTGGAATAGTATTCCTGGGCGGCCTGCTTCCTGGAATATCCACAGATGCTGTCGCAACGCTTACATGCGAGGTGTCCGGAAGCAAGACGCTGATAAATATAAGCGAGGACTCTTATATCTATGATAGGCCGCCTACAGACAAAAGTGCAAGAAGACTCGAGTCGGTAAGCCATGACAGGCTGATAGAGGTGGCTGCAATAAGGGACAGCAGGGTTGCAGGATCAAATTTCGTGTTCGACCTAGTGGCTGCAAAGCTTGCGAAGAGGGGAAACATCGAGGTGCGGTTCGTGAACGACGATATGGAGCAGCTTGAACTGGCGCTCAGCGACAAGAAGTACAAAGGCACGGTAGTAAAGTAAAGGTATTGATCACTAACCGGCAGCAACGGAGCTTAGGGAAACCTGAAGACCTGCTCGGCAGGAAGTAGTGGATGACACGCACTTTCTGCTCACTCTTTTAAATTTGTAAGTAGAGATATGGCCAATGGAACTGCTGGATTATGACATGGTGGTTTTGGGAAGCGGCATAGCAGGCCTTACTGCAGCAATTCATGCAAGCAGGGAATCGGGGCATCGGCTAAGCATTGCAGTAGTATCAAAACTGCACATTATGAGGAGCCACTCGGTAGCTGCAGAGGGAGGCATATCTGGCGTACTCTATTCGGGACTTGACAATGACAACGAAAAACTTCATGCGTATGATACAATAAAGGGATCGGATTATCTTGCAGACCAGGACGCAGTAGAGGTGCTTGTGAAGGGAGCGCCTGATGAGATAAAATTCTTTGATCACATAGGCGTGCCATGGAGCAGGAGGGATGACGGAAGGATATCACAGAGGGCATTCGGGGGAATGAGTGTACCGCGCACGGCGTTTGCAGCAGACAAAACAGGCTTCTTTATGATGAGGGCGCTTTATGACGAATTGCTTAGATACAAAAATGTGGACGTGTTCAACGAGCACTTCGCCACAGAATTCATAATGGACGGAAAGAGAATATCCGGATTTGTTGCATTAGACATGCAGAGTGGAGAAGTAAAAGTGTTCAAGTCAGGGTCAGTAATAATAGCAACTGGCGGATTCTCGAGAATATACGGATTTACCACAAACTCGTACTCCAATACTGGAGATGGTACCGCTATGGCTTACAGAGCGGGCATGCCTCTTAAAGATATGGAATTTGTCCAATTTCACCCCACCGCACTCATACCAAGCGGCATACTGATAACAGAGGCAGCGCGGGGCGAAGGTGCATACTTAAGGAACAAAAACGGAGAGCGGTTTATGAAGAGATATGCAGAAAGCAAGATGGAATTGGCACCAAGAGATATTGTCTCCAGGTCAATAATAAGCGAAATAAGGGCGGGCAGGGGATTTGAGGACAAGGGCACGGGGATGGGTTATATCCATCTGGATCTCATGCATCTTGACAGCAAAAAGATAGATGAGAGGCTGCCAATGATAAAGGAGATGACAATAAAGATGCTTAATATAGATCCAAGCGTAGAGTCAATTCCGGTAAGGCCTGCGGCACACTTTACAATGGGAGGCATAGATACGGATATAAAAGGCAGGATAGGCTCAGGAAAAAGCGTGTTCAGCGGAGTCTGGGCTGCGGGAGAGTGTGCATGTGTAAGCGTGCATGGCGCAAACAGGCTTGGAAGCAACTCGCTAAGCCAATGCTCAGTATGGGGCAGGTCAACTGGCATTGAAGCTGCGCGCACTGCAGGAAACAGACGCACCAAAAAGACAAGAAAGTTCCTGAATGCGGCCGAGAAGGAGGAGAAGAAAATATATGATATGCTGGAGAAGGAAGGTAACTTGAATCCATATGAGCTAAGGGATTCATTGCATGACATAATGAACTCTGAGCTATATGTATACAGGAGCATTAAAGGCATGAAAAATGCAAAGAAAAGGATATCGTCATTGCTTAAAGAATTTCCTGATATATATGTAGCTGACAAGGGTAGAGTCTATAATACAAATCTAAGGGATGTACTTGAGATAAAGAATATGCTAGACCTTTCAGCCATAGCGGTAGAGTCTGCATTAAGGAGGCATGAGAGCAGGGGTGCACATGTTGTAGCGGAATATCCGAAAAGGGATGATAAGAAGTGGCTGAAGCACACGATTATATCGAAGTCTCTGGGCGGCATGAGGATAGCTTATGCTCCGGTAAAGCTGACAAAGTGGCAGCCAGAAGAGAGAAAATATTAGGCGGCATTATGGAAACTGAAAATTCTTACGATGTGCGCGGAAGGCAGTCAGGCATATTCAGGCTGTATGGATTTGACAATGAAGGGCTGGTGCACATGATATTCTACAGGATCGCGGTGTTTGCTGCGCTTCTTCTTGCCGCAGCAATAATAATTGGCTTTGCATTTGATGGCCAGCCATTTACGCCTTACTCCAAGGTGCTTGTCCTGATTGTCTGGATACTCTTCACTCCTCAGCTTTTTGAGACAGGAAAAGCCATGTCAATAATCGCAACCAGAGGCATAGTATTCGGCAGGTTGAACGAGTCGTTCCTCAAGTATGGAGTAAAGATGAAGGGCATGTACAAGATTTACAGATCCGTACCATACATTATACTTATGATGTGGGCGGCGGGATTTGTGGGAATATGGTATCTGTGGTTTGTATGAAAGCGTCTAGATATGACATATTCATGTACGGAAGCATAATTGGGGTGCCTGTGCTGCTTATACTCATAACAATAGGGTTATACCTGGGAGGCGGTTACGCATATACAGTCACGGTACTTGCCGCACTTCTTGTCCTGACACTTGTCGTATTTGCAGCCACAGGAATAAAAGAGATATACATACACAGAACCTACCCCGGAAGCAGGAAGGTATTTGGTAGGGGCACGGATGAGCATGCAAGTACGAAGCCGAAGGTCAGAAAAGGGGAGGAAGTAGACATTGTTCTGGATAGGTTTAACAATGAAACCTCGAAGATGGACACAAAAACATACAAGTTTTATGCAGATAGGCTTACCACGGTGCTTGGGGCAATACTCGATATAAAAGCATACCAGGATAATACTGTCTCGATTAGATGCAACTGCAGAATGGGGATATGCGGCTCGTGCGGCGTGGTGGTAAACGGGAAGCCCAGACTTGCCTGTGAAACAAACCTCCTGAATGCTGTCGAGAACAGGAGAGTCAGGGTATCACCGATGCTTGGCCACCCATTACTTAAGGACATGGCCAACAACTTTGAGGATTTCTTTGAGAAACACAGGTCAGTGGAGCCTTTCTTATACCGGGAGGATGAACGTGAACGGGAGTCGGCCAGACATGAGTATGGACAGGGTTCCGAAGATCTTAGCAGGTTCCTTCCGTATTCTTATTGCATAATGTGCGGACTCTGCCTCGATGCATGCCCGGTAGTTAACTCTAACCCCAACTTTGCAGGCCCACAGGCCCTTTCCCAGGTGTGGAGGTATTACGCCGACTCGCGCGACCAGAAGGGAAAGAAGAGACTTTTTGATGTCGACACTGAAGAAGGCGCATGGGGATGCGAATTTTCTGGCTCGTGCTCAAAGGCGTGCCCAAAGGGGGTAGGCCCAGCATCAGCAATACAGATGATGAAAGGCGAGCTTATGAAGCGCATTTTTGAGGATAAATAGGTGTAACTATGAGATATAGGATTGACAGCGATGTGCTTGGCAAGGTAAAGGTGCCCCATGACGCATACTATGGATCGGAGACACAGAGGAGCCTTAATAACTTCACTGCCTCAGGAATCAAGGTACCGATGGAGATAATATATGCGTACGCAGCGCTGAAGAAGGCAGCTGCGATAGCTAACAGAAGGGATGGGAAACTTGATGGCAGGCGCTCAAAGGCAATCTCAAGGGCATGCGATGAGATACTAGCGCATAAGCTTGAGGATCAGTTCTGCCTTGACATATTCCAGGCTGGTGCTGGCACCTGCATAAACATGAACGTTAACGAAGTAATAGCAAATAGGTCGATAGAGATCCTTGGCGGGAATAAGGGAGATTATCGGATAGTGCACCCGAATGACCACGTGAATATGTCGCAGTCTACAAACGACACAATGCCGTCCGTCGTACACATAGCCGTGTATCTGCTGATAAGGAACAGACTGCTGCCTGCGCTGGCACAGCTTAGAAAGGCGCTTGATAAGAAATCGATGGAATTCGATGGGATTGTAAAGGTAGGAAGAACCCATCTTCAGGATGCAGTTCCCATCACCTTGGGAAGGGAGTTTTCCGGATACTCGTGGGCCTTGAAGAATGCAACTGCTATGCTAAGTGATGCAAATAACAGACTGCTAAAAATCCCGATTGGAGGCACTGCAGTAGGTACGGAAATGAATTCTGATGACAGATATGCGAAATTTGCCGTGAGGGAGCTGAATGGGATCCTAAAGTCCAGTTTTAAGCTTGCCCCAAACAGATTTGCAGTAATGCAACAGAGACTTGAGGAGCTCTCGGTTGCAGACGGACTGAAGGAGGTTGCAACAGCCATAAACAAGATAGGGAACGATTTGAGGCTCCTTACCTCAGGTCCAAGGGCTGGCATGGGTGAGATAACGCTTCCTGAGATTCTGCCAGGATCATCTATAATGCCAGGGAAGATCAACCCAAGCATGGTTGAGATGATGAATATGGTGTGCATGGAGGTTATAGGTAACTGCACAACGGTCACAGAAGCAGCAAACGGAGGGCAGCTGGAGATTAATGTATTTACTCCAATAATTGTATACAATCTTATTTTCTCTGCAACAATAATGTCTAATGCTTCGGTACTTTTTGCAGAAAGATGCATCAAGGGCATAAGAGTGAACAAGGACAATATTTCACGCCATATAGAAATGGATACGTCACTCGCCACAGCACTGAGCCCATATGTAGGATATGCAAAGGCCGCGGAGATTGCAAGGATAGCGTATAGGGAGGGTAAAAGCGTCAAACAGGTATGCGTGGAGTTAAACATCCTTGACAAAAAATCCCTTGATAGGATACTTGACCCAGCAAGCCAAGCCAAGAAATACTGATGGAACAGAGCCAGCGCGGGCCCGCTGTTTCCTTCTTGAATGCTGCTTGAAGTCTTTTTTCATGCATCTACAGTCCGATGTTGTTTGGCGGGAAACGTGTAGGCGCGGGACTTTGCTGCGTTTCCTTCGGATTCCTTGCTCAATTGTTTGGCAGTATGTTGTCAACAACGAATCCCGGATCGTATCTCATTATGTCCGTGTATTTTTCTCCGGTGCCAAAAAACAGTATCGGCACTGTAGTGTCCCCCAATATCGATAGGGTGTTTCCTCCCTTTGCATCTACGTCTAGCTTTGTCAGTATTATGCCGTCGAGCCCAATGGCATCGTTTATTGCCTTTACCTGCTCCAGAAGTGCGTTTCCGGATATGCTCTCCCCTACAAATATCTTTAAGTTTGGTTTTGCAATCCTTGCCATTTTTTTGAGCTCCTCTATAAGGCTCTTGTTCGTTTCCTGCCTGCCAGCGCTGTCTATCAGCACGGCCATTATTCCGTGTGCCTTTGCATGGGCTATGGCATCGAATGCCACGCTTGCGGGATCGGCGCCGTACGTCCCTTTTATTACGTTTATGCCGAGCTTGGAGGCATGATATGCAGTCTGCTCTATTGCAGCGGCCCTGAATGTATCGCTTGCGGACAGGACGCAGGATATGCCATCGGATAGCAGCATGCTTGCTATCTTTGCCATGGTAGTGGTCTTGCCGGCGCCATTTGGCCCTATGAACATTATCTTGAATGGAAGATTACCTGATGATTCCTCTCTTATCCTCTTTACTATGTCTACATCGGAACCTTTGGTAAGCACATCCATTATCGCGTTGCGCATTGTTTTGCGTATCTCCACATTCATGCCCTTTGAACTTATCTCCTTCCCCACCAGCCCGTTCCTTATGCTCATGGCCATCTTTTCTGCTATATCATAATTGACATCGGACTGCAGCATTCCTATCATTAAGTCTTCTATGAAAGGATTCACATCTTTATCGCTGATCCTGGTTTTTCCGAATATAAAGCCCTTTATTTTGGTTGTTGCGGTGACTTTTGGTTGGCTTGCAGTGGCACGCTGTGCATGTGTTTTTTTAGCATCTTCATTTTGCAGGGCCGGCTTGTAATCCGATACCTCCTGCTGCGCGGCTTTAGGAATTGTTTGGAATAGTTGCTTCGGAGCAGGCTCCCCATTGGCGTCTTCGTTTACCATGGTCTGCGGAGCGTCGTTTGACTTTGATACCTCGCCCCCGGCAGATCGCATTGCTGTGACTTCCTGCACAGGACCGCTTTGTACCTGCGCTTCCTCCTGCTTCATCTCTTCCTTTTCCTTGTTTGATAGCGAATCTATAAAGCTAGAGAATTTCTTTTTAAGTCCATCAAACATCAGAATACCCGTTATCTCCTTTCAGATCCCTGCGATGCCTGATACTGCATTGCGCCAATCTTGTACTCTATATCAACAAGCTCTGATTCCAGCCTCTTCTTATCTGACAGCATGCGGTTAAGCAGCTCCTCCGCAGTTTTACTGTTTGATTTAAGGAATTCTATCGCCTCGGCTACGGACTTTTCAATCATGTAGCCACCACCAACATAGGTCATTATCCTGTCTATTTTTTCTATCTTTGCAGGCACATATGCGCCGCCCTCGCCGCTTATCATTATGCGTGACCCTTCAACAGACTTTGACTTCTCAAGAAGTTCTATGTTTCTAAGAAGAGAGGTGTTTGTCATGGTATATGTAGCTATGCTGTTCTCCAGGTTTTCATACTGCTGCGCATAGAGATTTTGGAGGTATCTAAGCTGCATGAGCAGCTCGTCTGCACTCTGCGGTTGATTCGATGGTGCATTTGGCATAAAATACACTGATTATTGAATTGCGCAGAATGTTTAAAAGCCTGTGTTATGGCTTGGCGGTCAGGCCATGTCAAGGCCCTCGGTTACTCGCGTAAGCTCAAATCCAGTGGTCTGCGCCCCTACAACAACGCCGTTTGAATTGGCTATTGTGCACAGGCCTATACTTGGAGATCCGAGATTTGCAGTTGTCTGTGATGTGCAATGCACAATCCTATTTAAGAAGTGTACGTCTGATTCATCTGCGCTGTTTGTTATTACCATGCCTTTATTTGTCAGTATGTTATTGGCACCGACAGTTGCATAGCCGCCTATCTGCCTTGCAATTACCTCGACGCCGAGTGCATGCTCAATCTCATTGATCTCCTTCTTCCTAAACTCGGGATTTACGAACGCGATCTTGTCATTGACTAGAATGTTGTTGCGCAATGCATTAAGGTCTGTGCATAATACCGACACTTCAACGCCGCCGAGCTCCTTCCTTATCCTGTGGATCTCTGATTGATCAGCCATCTCTGGTAGGAGAAGGCCCCTTGAATTGCCAACGGCGTAGACGCCAAGAAGCCCAGACCCGTTGATAGTGGCACTAAAAACGCCTGCGCCGAGAGCATCAGCGATTATCTCCCTCTCGGTGTGCGTTGAATGAGACGTGAGGATCACATAGGAGTCGGTCGCAAAGGCATATGCGCCTATATAGCTGCTGTTGCCGATGCTCATTTTTGTTATGCCCATCTACTTGACCTATGCCTGGTTCTTGGTTTCTGCAGGCTTTTCTTTGTTTTGTTTCTCCTTGGCGCTCTCGGCATTCTGCACTTTCACCTTCTTTCTGGCACTTTTTCCATCAGACCTTTCTGTTGCTTTCCCAGATCCTTCTAAGGACGACGTATCTGTCTTTTTACCTTCTGGCTTCGCCGTGTCGGCTGCGGACTGCGGCTTTGCCGCAGCAGCACCGGCCTGTGGATGGGTTGTAACCTCCTCTGCAAGATTGACTTTTATTATATTGCCGCTTTTTACTACATCTACCTTAATGGAATCGCCGCTTGGGAGTATGTGCATTACCTGCGCATTCAGCTTTGGGTCTATGCTCACCAGACTGGCTTCGGATTTGTTGAACCGTGCAATGTGGGTTCGCAGATAATCAGCAGCCTTGTATCTCTTCCTTGTAGATCTCAGGCCGGCAAACACTCCACGGAATCGAATAGTAGATATTGCCATCCAATCACTCGCTTATCCTTAGCTTTCTTCTTCTCCAGTCCCTCTGCTTCTTGTTGTACTGGATCCTTCTGTGCGTCTTTAGCACCGCAAGAACAGGCATTCTGCCATTCTGCTTTAGTTTTCTGCCAAGCCTCATCTTCTTTCTAAGCGTTTTCTTGCCCATTCTTTCACCATTATTTATGTTGAAATGTTATATTTGATTCCTTTTTCGGAGTGAGTTTTAACAGTATTTGCTTAATATTATCTTCGGTTATTGCAGCGCCTATTCTGCCCTGTTGCGACATGGATATCAGCATGTCCACAAGCTGCGAATATAATTCATAGTTTGCTATGCGCACATTCATAAGCCTCTCGTATGCCTCTGGCGTTACAAGCCTCTTGATAAGCATTCTTTTTTGCTGCTCAATCTGAAGCGCACGGTATCTCTTCTCCATCATCTTCTTTTCGCGATTCCCTTCATGCTCCTGGGGCTCGGCCAAGTCTACGCACCCTTGATTGTCTCATTTGAGAGCTTGTCGAGAAAAGATTTGCCTGCAGAAGTCACGATTCTTCCCTGCCTGGTCTGCTTCAGGTACCCTTTATTCTCAAGTGCATCAAACGCATCTTTTATTATGGAGCCTCCTGCTCTCACGTGGTGGTGCCTGCTTACTACATGACCTTTCTTGCTACCATAGAGCGTCCTAAGCCGCGATATGCCTATTGGACCCATTAGATACACGTGCCTGAGTATTGAGGCACATCGGGTATACCAGAAATCCTCACTCTGCGGTACCCTTTCCCTTCCAGCCCCACTCTTCACGTATAGCACATATGCAGGTCTTGCGATGCCAGATTCCTTCAGTCTCAACGCCGCAAGAGCTATGAGCTTTGCCGGATCAGATTCCAATACGTTTGCCATCTAAAAAAGCCTCTAGAATGTTAAAAATTTATGTAGTATATCATGCGTTAGATATATATTTATTGCTATCGATAGAGTATGCGTACCTGCACAAAATAATAGTGCTTAGTGCCTATGCATGATGGTGTATTTGTGAAGCTTAACATTTTAGAAGATGAGACAAAGAGCCTTGTTGTGGAATTTGTTGACGTTGACAGAAGCATGCCCGACATGATAAAGGCAAAATTGATAGACAACAAGGATGTTGAATTTGTCGGAGTGGTAAAGGAGCATCCAGACATAGCAAGGCCAAAACTGATTGTAAAGTCTGCCAAGAATGCAAGGACACTCGTGCTAAAGGCAATAGGGGAGCTTGAAGACGACATAAAAGAGCTCTTATCAAGCCTTCCAAAGAAGTAGCGTTGCATGAAGAGTGGGATACGCATACTTGCACTTGATGATTCAAGAATAAATAGGATGGAACGCACTAACCTTATCGTAGGCGTTGTAGGCCGCAAGGGGATGGTGGAAGGTGTGCTGTCGTTCAGGGTTGGTATAAACGGAGATGACGCAACGGATGGCATAATAAATTCAGTAAGATCGTCCAGATTCATTGATCAGATAAGACTGATTGCAATAAACGGCACGACATTTGCCGGCATGAACGTTATTGATATTGGAAAGATAAGATCCTCACTCGGTGTGCCGGTAATCGGGATTACCAGAAAGAAGCCGCACCCATCATTGCTTAGGAAGAGTATAGGTGCTGCGGATATCACTGGCAAGAAGGAAAAGGCAGCAATAATAGGCAGAATCGCAAAACAGGCTGCATTGGATAGGTTTCGGGGTTTCTATGTGCAGCGCATAGGGATTGAGGCAACGCAGGTGGAGAGATACATTGAAAGTTCAACTGCACTGCTCAGGCTTGCGCACATGATTGCAAGCGGAGTAACAGGCAGCGAATCGAGGGGAAGGGTGCCGCAGAGTGAGGATTGGTTTGGGAGGGTAATTAGGCTTATAGACACATACAGTGACGAAGCGATAACCACGATGTCGAACATGATACCGATTAAGGCAATATCGCCAATGAGCGGCGGAGAGGGCGAGCTGAAAAGGGCCGAGTTTCTGGAAGGAATTCTGAAGACCTGGGGCCTGCGGCCGAGGCGCCATGACTATACAGACAGCACGGGGACGGTGAGGCCGAATATAGTCTCAGTGTTCGGGGATTCTGACAGGACTATCTGGTTCGTAGCGCATATGGATACGGTGTCAGAGGGTGACAGGTCATTATGGAGGACAGAGCCATTCATCGCAACAGTAAAAGGAGATAGAATTTACGGGAGGGGTGCCGAAGACAACGGGCAGGGAGTCGTCACAGCAATATACGCACTTAGGGCGCTTAAGGAATCCGGCGCAAAACCTAAGTATAACTTTGGGCTGATGCTGGTGGCCGATGAGGAGGTAGGCAGCAGGTTTGGGATGCAGAAGCTAATGAAAGAGGGAATAATCAAGCAGGGGGACCTTGCGGTGGTCCCTGATTATGGAATCGAAGACGGTTCGCAGATAGAGATAGGCGAAAAGGGCATGTTGTGGCTTAAGGTAACGGTAACTGGAATGCAGGCACATGCAAGCGAACCTGAAAAGGGAAGGAACGCATTCAGGTATTCTGCCGCGTTTGTTGGAGAGGTTGATGATCTTCTTCACAGAAAATATGCGGCTGTTGACAGTCTCTTCAACCCAAGCAGGTCAACGTTCGAAATGACGAAACATGAGAAGAATGTTGATAGCATTAACATAATACCCGGCACTGATATCTTCTATATTGACTGCAGGGTCCTGCCGCAGTATAAGCTTGACGATATTGTGTCTGATGTAAAGTCCGTTGCTGCATCACAGAAGTTCTTCGAAGTCAAGATAACTATAGATACCTTTAACAGGGAGGATCCTGCACCAATAACTAATGCTGATTCGGAGATAGTACGTCTGCTGAAGGACTCGATTAAGGAATTGCGCAACATTGACGCTGGGACAGTTGGGATAGGAGGAGGCACATGTGCAGCGTTTACCAGAAAGGCCGGAATACCTACTGCCGTATGGTCAACGCATACTGACTGTGCGCATCAGCCCAACGAATCCATAAGGATAGGCGAAATTATGGGCGATGCAAAGGTATTTGCACGCCTTGTACTCTGAATCAGCAGAGATTCTTTATTATGGTTCGGAGTATGACCCAGCCGTCCCTGAACGTCCTCAGCTTCGGTTCGCCAGCAGCCCTTCTCTTCTCTATGCTTGGCACCTCCAGCACCTTGAGATTCTTTTTGACCGCCTTTATGCTTATCTCAGTCTCTATCCCGAAGCCAGTCTCGCTGAGCTCCAGCTTCTTCAGTATTCGCCTGCTGAATGCGCGATAGCCATAACACATGTCGCTGTAATTTGCACCGAATATTGTATTCACAAGAAGCACGAAGAACTTGTTTCCGGCCTTGCGCAGAAGCGATATGTCCTCCGAATTGCCGCCAGACATGAACCTTGAACCCATGCAGACGTCATAGCCTATATTTATTCCGTCTATCAGCAGGTTCAGCTCCTTTGCTTCATGCGACAGGTCGGCATCCATGGAGATGAGTATATCGCCATGTGCAGAACGCAGGCCCTTTATCAGTGCCGATCCCTTTCCAACATTATCGTGCATAACAATGGCGCGGCACCGCTCTGCTATGCCAACAGTACTGTCAGAGGAGTTTCCGTCTACCACTATTATCTCGTACCTCCTTCCTACAAGGGAAGACCTGACGTCTGCTATCACGTTGCCTATGTTCTTCTCCTCGTTGAGCGCAGGTATAACGATAGAAATTAATGGAGTTGCATTGACCATGAAATTGCCTAGTCAAATCTTATGGCGTATGTATTCTTGTATACCTGCTTCCCGCTCTTCACGCCTGCAAGCGTATAAGACATCTGCGGATGAAGCTTCATCTTTGATATGAATGCATTGGCAAGAGACTTGCTGCTGAGATAAACGTCAAGGCCGCCGTCCTTCTCCTCAACCTTGGTCACGAACCCGTTATTGATCTCAAGGTAGCGGGTTATGCGCTCGACAAAACGTTCTATCTTAGACATGTTTCCTCTGAGCTGCACAACAGCCTCATGATAATTGCACGCCCTCTTGTCAGCACATGTCGCACATCTTCCTCTTGAACTCAATCTCCACTTCGTGCTCTACGGACAACTTCCCATGCTCAGTCTCATCTGATATATCGAGCCTTGCAGTCTTGTCAGTATAGTCTATAAGATGGCAGTTGTATCTGCGGAAATGCTGGCTTATTGCAGATTCGAGGCTCTTGCCGCTTATCTCTTCGTACGACTGCCCCTTTCCAGATTTTATTTTCCCGCATTTTTTACACAGCAGCACCTCCGCAGTGATATCCAGAGATTTATTGAACCGCTCCTTTGCGCAATTCATGCAGAAATTCCCCAGAAATGCTATCTTATCGCTTGAATTCCCGCATGTCGGGCAGAATTTAGGCATTCTCTGCACCTGTATAGTGTCTGCTGAGTATCGCGCCGTACGAGGGCCTTGTCACGAATGCGCCCAGCAGCGCGCCTATTATCGTTGATTCTGAAAAACCGATCACGGATACAAGTGATGTTGAGAAGAATAGAGGCAGCATTGCAATGGTAAGCAGGAATGCATCGGCCCATACTATGTAGAATGCGCTGCTTAGCCTGAGTTTCATTGCTGAGCCCCTTCCGTGCTGAAGCACTTCGTCTGATATTATTATCTGGGCATCCACGCCAGTACCTATAACTGCGATCATACCTGCTATTGCAGACAGGTCTATTGTACCGATAAGCCCTATTATTGAGATTATTATAAACAACTCGGAAAGAGTTGTGAGTATTATTGGAGTTATGAGGAATGCACGCCTGTATCTTATTGCTATTACGATTGACACTGCAATCACTGCCAGAAGAAGTGCCATCACGCTTATCTGCTCAAATTTAGAGCCAAGTGTTGGTGGCGTGACAGTGGGCTGCCCCACTATTACGTGCACTGGAAGCGCACCGCCGTTAAGTATGCTTGTTATTAGCTTTGACTGGTTTGTCGCGTATGAGACCCTGCCCGAAAGGGCCAGAGTTGAAGGTGAGAAACCTGAGATAACGTATCCTTGGCTAATTGTGCCGTTCGTTATGCCGGAGTTGAGTATTGGTGCTGACAGGAGGCCTATGGCTGGCCAGGACTGAAGTCCAATGCCAGTGCCCAGGGTCGCGTTCTGTATTGCTATGAATGTTGGCGTCATGTTCACTGCGCTGTTCTTCAGTACAGTATAATTGAGCAGGGTAAGGTTAGATATTATGTACTGTGGCGTGTCACTCGAGAGTATTACATCGCGGTACTTGCCTGCATTTGACTCGAAGAAAGGAGATATTGCACCCCAGTTGCTGGCATCGGGATTGAGCAACTCGACAGGTATTATGCTTGTGCCAAGCTGCGATGCTGATTCAAGTGTGGCAATCTCCTTCTGCGGGGTAGTGCCTAACTGCGTGCCGAGCTCTGATGAGTTTATGAGCACTATTGCACTCGTAGGCCTGTCAAGGAACATGTAAAGGGGTTTGTTGGCCTGGCCAAATGCCACCTTGGAAAATGACACTGCAGCAGTCTGGGTAACGTAGAAGTTTACAGACCAGGACACGTTGCCCCCAGATATTATTGGCTGGCTTGCACCTACGCTTCCGCTCAGTATTGAGGAGCCGTTTATTGCCACCCTCCCGTTGACTATCCCCTGGAATACACCCTGGCTCTGTATTATGCCCATTGTGCTCTGTATGTCACTCTCAGATACACTCGGTATTTGCACTATTACCTGAGAATTTCCTATGCCCTCCACAGTGACCTGCTTGAGCCCGAAGGTAGACAGCCTTTGCTGAAGTATGGATATTATCTGGTTCATCTGTGTAGGCGTGACGCTGTGCTCAAGGGTCACGGGTATCTGTGTGCCCCCCGCAAACTCTATCCCAAGATGTATGCCGTAATGGAAGTCAAGAAGCCCGAGCAGCGCCACAATTATTATGACTGTAAGCACCCTCTTGTCCTTTACATAGTCTATTATTGACATGTTATCTTCCCTCTTTTCTCCTTACATACATGAGTATTATAGACGCATTACCTAGCCACGTGGTGGCAAGGTCGCCGATAAGCCCAAAGAGCACTACCCCGGAGATCTCGTAGTATGTGGGTACGTATGCAATTAGCGATATGGCAAATAACACTGCAAATGATACGATTGCAGTAATTGTCATTGTCATTCCAGTCTTCATTGAGCTATATGCCCTTTCTTCGGGAGTTCCCTCGTGCCTTTTAATTATCCTGATCGCGGTCAGCACGTCAGTATCTATCGAGTATCCAAGAAGCATCAACAGACCGCCTATGCTTGCTATGCCCAGGGGTATGCCAAATAATGCCATTGCTCCAAGCGCGACTATTATGTCGTTTGCTGCGCCGAATACAACGGCGAATGATGGCACTATACTTCTGAATATTACGAATACCACTATGGATATCAGTATAAACGCGACAATTATTATCGTCTGCAACTGCTGAAGGAAGAAGCTGCTCTGCAGTACCGTGACCTGCTGGAAGGAATATGAACTAAATGGGATTATGTCGGATATTTTCGAAACGATACGATTCTTGTATGACGCACTTGCATTTGAATAGGTATCCTGCGCCTGCGTTATCATCACCTGGGCGCTGGTATAGTTCCTGCTGACATTGCCTATGAACGGATACAGCGAATCCAGCTCTGAATTAAGGTTGTTTTTGATCCCCACAAGGGAACTGTTCTCGCCTTTCTGTGCGGCAGCCGATAATGCGGCAAGTGTCTGGTTTGATGGGTTATTCTTCAATGCTATCCGATAGCCAGTGGCATTCAAGACGTAATTGGTATAATTCGCATTGTATGCATATGCAGCCATGAGGTAGTCTTCTGCATCTGACAGGCTCTTGTTCGCAGCTATTGTTATCTGCACCTCTCCGCTGCTGGTCTGCACTGATGGACTCGATACATGCAACTGCTGCACGACCATTGAAGCGATGTGCGATGCGCTCATTGTGGAGTTTGTCTGGAGTATGAGTGCGACTCCACCACTAAGCGACGAATCCAGGGTTATGTTGCGCGCCAGGAATATGCTGATCAGCATAAGCACTACGGGTATGGCCACAAAAACCTTTAGATTCCTGTTCACATATATGTTCGGGATAGAGAACTCCATCGCATCAGTCAGATTGCTTCTTTTTTTATCCGTACTTTCTCATGAACTTGTGGTGAAGCGCCTCCATAAGTCCGTAAAGTATAAGCATTACCGCAAATATTAAAAATGCCGTGCCGAAAAACAGGTTTAGCGTAAGCCCTAGCTGCACATAGTATACAAGCAGAAGCCCGACAACTATGAGGTATATGCTCCAGTACAGCGACCTGAATACATACCATGCATGGTGCCTTTCCTTGTAATGCAGCATCCTGTCCATTATCATCTGCGGGTCTACTACAACCACGTCCCTCTCTTTTTGATGTATCGGCATGATATTACGTATTTGATATGAATATAAGCTATTTTAAATGGTGTGGTGCAGCTTGGTGAAACGCTCATGGGCATCTGCCTGAAGTTATCGGAAAACCTATTGAGATCTTCCTTCCTAGAAGATTTACTTCTCGGATTTCCGAACCCTTGCTTATCGCCGCAAATTGGATTTGCAGGGGAAGAGATTTGAACTCTTGCATCCACTAAAGGAAGCGGGTCCTAAGCCCGTCGCATTTGGCCAGGCTCTGCCACCCCTGCATTAAATAAGCATTCTCTGCAAATCAATATATATTATCCTGCGCCGATAATAATGTGCTTGCACGTGTTTCCATGCTAACAACCCGTTACATAAAGGAGAACCTCGATGCCATAAGAAAGTCGATGGCAAAGAGAAAGAGCGATTACCCTGTAGACGAGCTTCTTGGGCTTGAGGATAAGTCAAAAAAGCTTGAACTGGAATTGCAGGACCTTCGGTCGCAGCGCAATAAGGGCAGTCTTGCCGTGGCCGAGCTCAAAAAATCGAAGAAAGATGCCTCGAGGGAAATAGAGGGACTGGCATCAGTAAAGAAGAGGATAGGCGAGATGGAGGCCGAGATCCCGAAGTATCGGGACAGGATAGATGGGATACTGTGGAATATGCCCAACACACTCCAGGAATCCGTTCCGTATGGCAAGGACGACACTGAAAACATAGAGATAAAGAAAGTCGGGAAAATACCTGAAAGGAAGCCTTCAATGGGACACGAAGAGGCGCTTACAAGGCTTGGACTGCTGGACATAGAGCAGGCGTCAAAGGTTTCCGGTGCAAGATTCTTCTACCTTAAAGGCGATCTTGCTTTGCTTGAGCAGTCACTGATACATTTCTCCATATCTGAACTTACAAAGAGGGGATATACCCTCGTGGCGCCGCCAATGATGATGCGAAAAGAGTACTACCGCGGGGTTACTGCACTTAGCGACTTCCAGGAGATGCTCTACAGAGCAGGAGAATCGAAAGAGGCAGAATCGGACAAGGATGCAGAGCATGTGGATGATGGCCTGTTTATGATAGGAACATCAGAGCACCCGCTGGCAGCCCTTCATGCTGACCAGGTATTCTCCGCAAAGGATCTGCCAAAGAAATACATAGGATTTAGTCCGTGCTTCAGGCGGGAAGCTGGCGCGCATGGAAAGGATACCAAGGGCATATTCAGGGTGCACCAATTCTATAAGGTGGAACAGTTCATATTCTCAAACCAGGATTCGTGGCATTTCTTTGACGAATTGATTGCAAATTCCGAAGATCTGTTCAGTAAGCTTAATCTGCCTTACCGCGTAGTGAATATATGCACTGGGGATATAGGCACTGTTGCAGCGAAGAAATTTGATCTTGAGGTATACATGCCAGCCCAGGAAAGGTATAGGGAGATGGTCTCATGCTCGAACTGCACCGATTGGCAGGCAATGCGGCTGAACATAAGGTATGACGAAGGCGGCGAGAGGAGATATGTGCACACGCTGAATTCAACTGCAATAGCCACGAACAGGACCTTGGTTGCAATTGTGGAGAATTACCTTAACGAAGACGGTTCGATAACAGTCCCTGATGCACTTGTGCCTTACATGGGCAAGGACAGGATAAGGTAGCGTGACATGAAGAACGAGTACAATATGCTTAGAGAGATAAAACGGCTAAAGTCTATTCGCGGATACGGGACCGAGCTCGTAAGCGTATATATACCTGCGGGATTCAACATTGCAGAAGAGATGTCAAAGCTCAGGGAGGAGTCGAGCCAGTCATCCAACATAAAATCGAAATCAGTAAGGTCCAACGTGCAGGCAGCGCTTGATAAGATAATGCAGTATCTGAAGCTCTACAGGGAGACTCCGAAGAACGGCATCGCAGTGTTTGCCGGAAACATATCCGATAATCCTGGGAAGGTGGACATAGAGCTGTTCTCGATGGAGCCTCCGATACCGCTGAAGGTGAACATATACCGGTGCGATTCTGTTTTTCTGCTCGATCCGATCGAGGACATAGTTGGCTCGAAGGACACATATGCGCTCCTCGTGATGGACGGCAGAGAAGCTACGATTGCAACCCTTAAAGGATCACACATACATGTGATAAAGAAGCTTAATTCCATGGTGCATGCCAAGGTCAACAAGGGCGGGCAGTCGCAGCAGCGGTTTGCAAGGCTCAGGGAGGAGAGCATAGGCGAATATCATACACGCATATCCGACATAATAAACTCCACATTCATCTCTTCCAGTTTCAAGATTAAAGGGCTTATACTGGGAGGCCCGGGACCCTCCAAGGAATCGTTCCAGAAGTCGAACACGTTGAATTACCAGATAAAGATACTCGGCGTGTACGATACTGGATATACGGACGAGTTCGGGCTTCACGAGCTCGTTGAGAAGGCAGCTGACCTGCTTAAGGAGCAAGAGGCATACATGGAGAGAAAGGTTATAGAGAGGTTCATGCAGGAGATAGTGAAGAAGGCGCTTGCAGTGTACGGATACGAGGATACGAGGAAGGTGCTGGTGTCAAACCAGGCAAACATGCTGATACTGAACGATGCCATAGAGATAGAATTGGTAAAGTACAGATGCAATTCCTGCGGCCAGACCATAGAGCGTATAGAGTACGGACATAACAGAGAGCAGAAGCACGAAGACGGTGGAACGATGGTGGTGGTTGAGACAAAGGATGCTATAGAGGAGCTGATAGGAATGGCCGACAAGAATGGAGCTGACACAGTTTTCGTTTCAAGCGAAAGCTCATACGGCCGCGAATTCCTAATGGGATTCAAGGGAATTGGCGCGTTGCTGAGGTACAGGATTTAAATCTGGACTGCCACTATTCGCTTATTTTCTGCAGCTTTTTAAACCTTATTATTTAACTCATATAGGTTTTTGATTTTTGACAAATAGGGTGATATGATGGGGGATAGATCATTTAGTCTATATGAGATAGAGCAGTTTATAAGGGAGGCTGGGGCTGAAAGGGTAACAGAGGACGCAGTAAAGGATCTTGAGCGGGAGATAGAGAAGCTTGCAAACTCCGTTGCAAGGAATGCCAAGAAATACGCCGAGCATGCCGGCAGGAAGAAACTGATACGCACCTCTGATGTTATGCTTACAAGGAAGGACTGACACAGCTACATGATCCCAGATGCCTTGAGCGCCAGACCGAGTATTACAAAAAACGCCTCAAATGCTACCAGATAGGCAGTTACCTCATATTCCCGCAGTCTTCGCATATTCATCACTGCATGCGTAAGGCTGTATATTCTGCCCCCGTAGGGAGCCCTGAACGTGCCGTCCTTCCGCCTTATGCCCAGGTCTGTGACATTAAATCTTTTTCTTAGGTGAAGAAAGAACTCGATTATCCAAGGTATGAATATTATTATTCCGAATATCTCCGCGTTTCCCATAACCATTATGGCAACCATCGCGCCCCCCGCAGTATACGTAAAGCTGTCTCCTGGCATTATCCTCGCTGGATATGTGTTAAAAGGGGTAAACATAAGTATAGATACAAACAGAAGCGCAGAAAGCAGAAACCCCATATAATTGCCGTAGAACAGCGAGTATACAAGCATGCCAAGGCTTGCCATAAGCGTCATTCCGGGCTGGAGCCCATCAAAACCCCCAAGAAGGTTTACCGAATTGGATACGAACACCACTGCAAGAGGTATCACTATCAGGGGATAAATGTACCCCAAGGTCACTGTACCGAGGAACGGAACACTTATCTGATGGACACCGGCATTAATTGCCATGAGTGGAAGCGCGCCAAGAAGCGTGAGGATTGGCTTTTGCCATTGCTTCAGGCCCTTCCGTATATCCTTCCTATCCGTAGACTGCACGCGCGTTGCCTTTACATTTATATCATCAAGAAATCCAACGAACGCTATCAGTATTATGGAAAGGGCAACAGCAAGAAGCCTTGAGACACTGAGCGCAGATGTGAAAATAAAGCGGGCGCCAAAAGTATACGAGAGCATGCCTACTATTATTCCGAGTGCAACTGCAAGCCCTCCGCTGCTCGGTATTCTCACAGTTTTTTTCTTGTTCCTGTCTTCGGCAATGACGCCTGCATCATAGAAATATGACATGAGAAACTTTGTCGTGATTAGCGTAACTATAAGGCTTATCGCCGAAGGCACAAGTACTGTAAGGTAAGTGTCGTACATGGATTAGATTATAACTGAAGCATATAAAAATACTACCTGACAACTACTTGCAGTGGTAAGATTGTGGCTCCTGGTCTCGGTAGCTAGGTGTTTCAAGATGACCAATCAAAAAAGCACCATTGGAAGCCAACGACCTTCAGTCGTTGGAGGATGTCACAACCATGCGAATGTATCGAAGAAGCCAAAGGTTTTATAATTGAAATCTGTCAATTGGTATTCATGTACAGCAAGGAACTCATCGATCTCTTCAAGGGACTTGGCATAAACATAGGGGATGCAGTAAGGGTATCTGGCTCTGGCGATGTCCAAGAGGGCATACTCATGCCCCGCGCAGATGTTGGCGACAGCGACGTAATAGTGATAAAGAGGAAGGACGGGTACAATATAGGCATACGGTTCAATAAAGAATCGAGGATTGAGAGGGTATCTCCGGGGCATCCGGGAAATTTCCTGTTTCCAAAGTTGGACACTGGAACAAATAAGTCACTTAAGCCCATTGCCATGCTCTATACCGGTGGAACGATAGGAAGCAAGGTTGACTACGTATCAGGAGGCGTATATATGCTTACAAAGCCTGAAGAGCTGCTCTCAGAGGTTCCGGAGCTCCAGGACATAGCAAATATAGATATAAGCAACCTGATGAGCATAGCAAGCGAAGATATGACGTATGTGGAATGGCAGAAAATTGCGGAGAAGGCTGCAGACGCCCTTAACAAAGGAGCCAATGGGATCGTGATAACGCATGGCACTGACACAATGCATTATACCTCTGCAGCACTCAGTTTTATGCTGAAGGGCCTAAATGCGCCAGTGGTCCTTACAGGCGCGCAAAGGAGCAGCGACAGGGGATCGAGCGACGCTTTCATGAATCTGATCTGCTCGGCATACGCAGCTTCAAGGAGCGATATTGCGGAGGTAGGCGTATGCATGCACAGTGCAAGTTCAGACTCTACAGACTCGTTCATACGGGGGACAAAGGTGCGCAAGATGCACACGTCGCGCAGGGACGCGTTCAGGCCAGTAAACAATCTCCCCATATGCGAGATAGATATAAAGGGCAACATAAGGTATCTCAGCGAATACAAAAAAGTATCCGAAGAGAAGAAAAAGGTTGAGCTGGTGTCCGGATTTGAGCCGAAGGTTGCACTGATCAAAGCATATCCGAACTCCGATCCCGAGGTAATAGACTACTATCTGGGCAAGGGATATAAGGGAATAGTACTGGAAGGAACCGGACTAGGCCACGTCCCTTCATCCCCGAGCATCAGGGAGTTATCATGGATAAGCCATGTAAAATCTGCAGTTGATTTCGGGATGGTTGTTGGTGCAACATCACAATGCATTTATGGTAGGGTGAACGAAAGCGTGTACAGGAATCTTAGGCTGCTGCATGGAGCTGGCGCAATATACTGTGAGGATATGCTTCCTGAGGTTGCATACGTCAAGCTCGGCTTTTTACTGGGCAATTATGGCGCAGACAAGGCAAAAAGGATGCTTAATGCAAACATTGCCGGGGAGATAACGGAAAGGACAGAGCTCGATTTTGCAATGGAGTGATAAACGTGCATGATTCTGAATATTACCGGAAGATAGGCTTCAAGTGCGGACTCGAGATTCATCAGCGGCTCTCAACAAAGGGAAAGCTATTTTGCTCATGCTGCACAGACTCTGCTGGTGACAGCGTAATAGCAAAGATATCGCGCAGGCAGAGGGCTGTCGCAGGGGAACTTGGAGCAATAGACAGGTCAACCAGCTTTGAGAGCAGCAGAGGCAGGGAATTCGTGTATAACATATTCAAGCGCAGTTCATGCCTTGTAGAAATAGACGAAGAACCACCGCACCACATAAACATGTCGGCAGTGGAATCCGCGCTTCGCCTTGCCTCAGGATTCGGCGCCAACGTGCCATACGAGATAGAACCCATGAGAAAGGAGGTTGTGGATGGAAGCGACCCAAGCGCATTTCAGAGAAGCATGATGGTGGGATACGATGGACGGATAGTTGTCAATGGTAAGCAGATACCGATTACATCAATATTCCTGGAAGAGGAGTCAAGCGGGATAGAGTCCGCTTCTGAAGGCTCGGTTGTATACAATGTAGACAGGCTGGGCATACCGCTCATCGAGATAGATACTGATCCGTCAATCGCAACCCCAAGCGAGGCAAAGAACGTCGCACTTGAAATCGGGAGGATAATAAGGCTTACCGGGAAGCGTGAGGGAGATGCAGTATCCTCAGAGGTGCAGCGCGGGATAGGAACCATAAGGCAGGACGTCAATGTGTCAATAGCCGGAGGGACAAGAGTCGAGATCAAGGGCCTCCAGGAGATAGATACTGTTGACAGGATAATAGAGAATGAAGTTGAAAGGCAGCTTAAGCTCATCGCAATCAAGAAGGAGCTGCTTTCAAACGGCGCGGAGGTATGCAAACCCAAAGACCTCACAAAGGCGCTTCGGCGCACGGAGGCCAAAATAGTAAAGGATGCATTATCAAAAGGGGGCATTGTGGCAGGCGCAAGGCTTGCCAAATTTTCAGGATATCTTGGAATGAATATAAATCCGGAGAGGAGGCTAGGCAGTGAATTAAGCGATTATGCCAAGATGGGAGGAGTAGGGGGAATGATGCACAGCGACGAGGATCTATCAGGGTATGGCATGGGCAAGGAGGATATTGAAAGGATATGGCATGAGCTGGATATGGAAAACGGGGATGCATTCATACTCATAGCTGCTGAAAAGGGAGTGTGCAAGAAGGCAATGGAATTTGCACTTGGAAGGGCGTCTATGGCTTTGTCAGAGGTACCTCCGGAGACCAGGGCTGTAGCTGATTCGAAGAAGGGGACTACGCGCTTCATGAGGCCGCTTCCTGGAGGGTCAAGGATGTATCCTGAAACTGATACGGAGCCAGTAACTGTTGACAGGGAATTCTACAACAGGATAAAGGAATCAACGGTATATATGGATGAGAGGGCAGCAACAATAAGAAAGGGGCTGCCAAATGCCCAGCTGGCAGACCAATTAGTGGCCTCCCAGAGGCTTCAACTGTACGAGTATATAACCTCCAAGGTAAAAGGAATAAACATGGCGGTGGCAGTCATCCTCCTTGAGAAAGTCAAGGAGATAGAGCGATCAGGAATCACAGTAAACACAGACCCCCAGATAATGCTGGAGATATTTAGGATATACAAGGAGGGCAGAATAACCAAGGCCGGAATAGGGGAGATAATAAGAGAGCTTCCGAAAGGCGTAAAAGATATTGGTGTTATAATAAATAAGAAGTCCCTTTCGAGAATATCCGGCGATCAGCTGAAGAGAATAATAACCAATACTGGGGGAAAAAGCAGGGAAGATGTGATGCGTGAAATAATGTCAAAATACCGACTGATCGTAGATGGCGACGAATTAAAGAGGATACTGGGTTTTTAGATGAAATATGAAATAATAGGTCACAACATGCAGCTGCTCAAGGTCACGCTTGCACCTGGCGAGAGAATATTCGGCGACTCAGGCACCCTGGTAAGCAAGAATGGCAGCATAATAATGACCCCGAGGATTGTCGGGGGGATTGGCGGGCTGTTTGCAAGGAAGATAACAGGGGCAACAGGCATGCTCACTGAGTTCAAATCCACCGGATCCGAAGGGCACGTATCACTTGCGGGCGTATATCCAGGAAAGGTACTCGAAATCGACCTTGACGACAATCAGGTCTTCATAGCAGAGCAGAAGGCATACCTGGCATCTGAGGATACAATAAAATTCACATTCCAGATGATGAGCCTGGGCGCAATGTGGTTCGGAAAGTCCGGCATAACGATGCAGAGGTTCGTCGGCCCGGGAAAGGTGTTCCTGCACATAACAGGAGACATAATAGAGCACGAAGTGACCAATGCAAATCCGATAGAGATAGACCCCGGCCATGTGGCTGGATTCGACGGAGGGCTGCAATACAAGATAACATTCGTGGACAACATAAAGACCGCGATGTTTGGCGGGGTAGGGCTGTTCCTTGTGACATTCAGCGGGAACGGCAGGGTAGTAACGCACAGCATATCAAGGACAAAATTTGCAGCGCAGATCTACATTGACGGGAAGTCGCAGCAGAAGAACAAGTGAATTCACATGTCAAAGGTAGTTTACAGGTCGAAAATGTTTGAGGTGGAAAAGCACAGAGTAAGGATGCGAGACCATCCGTTCACCTTCCACGTGGTAAAAGGGCCTGACACAGTAAGCGTGGTAGCATTGCTGCGCGATAACAGGATAATACTGGAGCGCCAGTACAGATATCCCATAAGAAGATATATCTACGAGATACCTGCCGGCCACATAGATGCTGGTGAAACCCAGAAGCATGCGGCAGCCAGAGAACTTGAAGAGGAGACAGGATACGCCGCGGGATCGCTGGACGTTCTGTTTAAGTCCTATCCCAGCCCCGGCATCAAGACTGAACTCTCAACGGCATATCTGGCGCGCGGACTGAAAAAAACAAGGTTAGATCGCGATCCTGACGAACTAATGACGCTAAGATATGTGGGCTTGAAGGAGGCGATGGCCATGATAAGAAAAAACAAGATAATAGACCAAAAGACAATTGCCGCGCTTCTTTTCTATTCAAACTTTATAAAGAGATAGCATTCCTTTTTCTGCTGTCATAATGATTCAACTGCTTTCTAAGGCTCTTGTAATTAGGACATAGCTGTGAAACCACCTTCCAAAAACTTTCGGAATGATTCATCTCAATCAGATGTGCAACTTCATGCGATATGACGTAATCCTGAAGGTCGTCCGGCAGCATGGATATGCAGTAGTTTATCGTTATGGATCCGCCGCTTCTGCATGCACCCCACTTCCTGTATCTCCTTATCTTTACCGAACTGGGCCTCCTGCCTATGGCCTCCGCTTTTCTGCATGCCATTTCTCCGGAGATCCTCTCGGACCTTGATCTTATCATCCTGTCTATGTGCCTGTTTGCGGCATCCGGGCTGTTTGCATATACCGTTATTGCAGATCCAGACATGTCAGATCTGGGCCTTGCACTGGAGAACACGTAATTTATGGCATACCTCTTCGAGTTTAGAAAAATGGAATTCGAATCGAATAGCCTGATGGAGTTCTTTATTTCAGCATAATGCTTGGCTATCCAATGCTTATGCGTCTCAAGCGCTTCTTGCATCAGTCTCCTGTTTCTTGCAACCACCACAAGCCGGCTGTCCCTGAATTTGATGTAGGTATTCCTTAGCCCGTGTTTCTGCACAAAATCAAGCTGTACCAGTTCGCCATTCACCTGTACAGTATCCGCCTGGCTGCCAAACATCTATATCTTGCCCCGCTTCTTACTGCTTATTTTGGAGAGCCTGTCAAGGAGGTCCATATCCTCATCGTTGAGCATTGCATTATACTTGTACTTAAGTGCACGTATCTGGTCATCGCTTATGAATGTATAGAGCGTATCATTATCTCGTATCTGCCTGCCGAACGTTATGTCATCCATTGACATCGCCACGTCCTCGCCCCTCTTCGCCTCCTGCTTGTTTATTCCATTGTCCTGTATCTCCTTTACCTTTCCAAGTATCTCTCCGAGTTCATTCATCAGCAGGTATCCTGGCTTAATCCTTCCTGCAGAGACCCCGACGCCGAATACCGCAGGATGCGACATTCTGAAGCAGTGATTCGGCAGCACCTTAATCATCCCTGGGAAGGTAAGCAACTTCTCAAGCCCCTCCCTCTCCATGTTCACTTCGTTTTCAGCCCAGGCCTTGAAATCGTCTATCAGTTTGTATATTATATTTGAGCTTATTACAGATATCCCAGTAGCGCCGCTCTCTGCAAGTGCATCATCCTCGATCCCAACGTTGAATGCGAGTATCACGGCATTTTTTGGGTCTGTTGATCTCATAGAAAACGCATCTAAGACGTCTCTCTTCGTAACCCTGCCAAGCCCCTTCTTGCTTATTCCTACATTTATTGACTTGAGGAGCCGTGACAAGGCTTCTATGCTCCCTATTGTGTCAGCCTTCAGTATTATCCCTGCCTTGTCCGAAGAGAATACCTCTGCAAGCTCGGAGGATATGTCTTGTTCATATCCTGGCTTGTTTGTCGATATAACCAGGGATCCCGGAAGTGCGTCATCCATTCCACTGCCGCTTATCTTTATTCCAGACGCCGCGCTGACGAAGTCTATGTAATAGAATTTGCTTGCAGACTCGCGCAGCTCCTGCAGGGGCTTTGGTTTGAGGAGAGCGCGTATCTTTGCGGTTCCTATTCCCGTCGATGTTGCAAACGCTATTATGTCGTTTACCCTAAGAGTGCCGTTATATAGTATCACATCAAGCGTTATGCCTAGCCCTTTCTCATCTTTTTTCTCTATTATGCCCCCGACTCCTGGCTCGCCAGGATCAATGTCAAGCCTCTTCTCAAGGAATCTCTGTGATAGGCCTGCGGCGTACATCAGCAGTTCTGCAATGCCCTCCCCGGTCTTTGCACTTAGCGGTATTATGGACAGCTCCTTCTTTACGTCAGTAACCCTGTCAAACCTCTCGCTTGCGAAACCCAGTTCGCTGAGTTTTCCCACGAGTTCATAGATCTTTGATTCAAGCTGTTCCTTTGCCGCTTCGCTCTGCCCGGAGAGGGATTCTGCGAAAGAATGCGTTTGGGCAGGTTTCCATCCGGTAATGAGGTCTATCTTGTTTGCAGCCACTATGAACGGGGTCTTGTACTCTTTAAGTATATCTATTGACTCGTATGTCTGCTGCTCAAAGCTTTTTGTAATGTCGACCACAAGTATTGCGAGGTCGGATACTGAGCCCCCCCTTTTCCTTAGGTTTGTAAACGCCTCGTGCCCTGGCGTATCTATGAAAAGCAGCCCGGGAATGGTTATCCCTGCGCTCATCTTCTTGAGCAGAGAGCCACATATCTTCGTTATAACATCCAAGGGCACCTCGCTTGCGCCTATATGCTGCGTTATCCCTCCGGCCTCCCTGCTTGTTATGACGGTGTTCCTTATGCGGTCAAGCAGGCTAGTTTTACCATGGTCTACATGCCCCATCACAGTTATTATTGGCTGCCTTATCGTGCAATCACCGCATTGGATATAAACCTTATCGGATATATACTACACAACATATTAACAAATATGTAGGTCTGTTAACTGCGCAAGGCGAGATAAATGGATGGCGATATTGTAGAAAAGATAACAGATGTTGCACTCAAGTGCACGAATGTCGATTTAATTGACGATGTTAAAATAGGGCAGGGGGACTGGGAAAACGAACTGCTATTCTTCATAAAGCCCGAGGTATTCCTGCTGAAGGACAGGCAGCAGATTAAGAATACCGTCTCGCTGTTACTTGAGACTCTCAGCAAATTCAATGCAAAAATAGAAGGCACATGCGCCGTAAACGGCACTGTCCTTGACAAACACAGGATAATGAGCAGCCATTACGGCTTCATAAACGTGATGTCAAATTCCGCCTCAAAGACTGCCGACGAGCAGAGCAGGAAGAGGATAGGGGAGGTGTTCAACATCATACCGAGCCAGTTTGAGATACTGGGCGGGCACGAATATCTGAACAGATACAAGGATGTGAATGGCGACGAACTAGACAGACTGTGGTTCGCAGAGAAATCGGTGAAGATAAGAAGTGGATTTTACGTAAGGCTGATAAAAAAAGACGGGAATAACATAGTGCTTGTGAATGGATTCCATCCAAAGCAGCTCTCATATTTTACCGACCCCAAGCACACCATAGTGCTCATGCTGCTGCATTCGAATACCAGATGGCCTGAACTAAAGAACAGCATGGTTGGCGCAACGTTCCCTGAGAAAGCTGCGCCTGAATCCATGAGGGGAATCCTTTATGCCAGGGCAAGGGAATTTGGATTCGAGGAAGTGACCATAGCAAACAACTGCGTGCACCTTTCGGCAGGCCCGTTCGAGGCCATGTCGGAGATCGTTAATTTTTTTAGCAAACTTGCGGGCGTGGATATACGCGAGTCGCATCCAAATGCATTGAAGAAAATGCTGGAACAGGGGGTAAGCTATGACAATGGCGTATCCGCGTTGAATAATCCAACGTTTGAGTATAATGGCAAGCAGACTGACTTATTCTCCGCAACAGAGGAGATGGATACGGACAAGGCCATAACGGTATTCAGGGAAAGGATACTGAAGGCATAGCATAGCTTCAGATATTCATCGACATCCTTGCTTCATCGCTTATCATCTCCGGGCTCCATGCAGGATCCCATACAAGGTCTATGTCTACATCCCCTATGCCCTCCAGGTGCTCGAGCCTTAGCTGCACGTCTGCCAGTATGACGCTTGTAACCGGGCACATTGGGCTTGTCATGGTAAGCTTGACCTTCACATTGCCATTCTCATCCACATTTATTCCCTGGATCAGTCCAAGGTCGACTATATTCAGCCCTATCTCCGGATCTGCGCATCCTTTAAGCGCATTTACTATACGTTCCATCGCGATCTTTACCATATTCAATATACCCCCTCCAAAGTTTATAAAAGATGCACAACCAGGCTTGTGCTATTTGTTCTTGCAGAATGGCGATGTTATCCAGAGGCAACCGCTTGCCCCAGTCGGGCATATGTTAGTGCCAAGGTCTGTTATTGCACTTGAGCTTGATCCGGATGTGCCTGAACAGAACAATCCGTACGACTTCGAATTTGTGAACACGTTCTTTCCGAGGGTGAGCGTTGTCGCATTTACCAGCACTATTCCGGACTGCGTATCATTAAAGTTATTATCAAGAAGATTTACATTAGAGCTGGAGTTTAGGTATACGCCTATGGTTACGTTGCTGAAGGAGTCGCCGTTAATCGCACCGTTGTCGTATCCGTAAAGGTCTGCGCCCTTAAGCACATTTATCAGGGTATCGTTGTTCACGTTGGAGTTTGAAGCATTTTTGATGGTAATGCCGACATTGGACTTGAATATGGTATCATTTACTAGGGATATGCCAGATGATGATCCATGAGAGGTGTCAAAGACCAGGGGGTTGGAGAAGCCGATAAGTACGCAGTTCTCGATCGTGATTCCGCCATTGCCATTTAGGTATGCAAATGATCCGCCCGTTGTTGAGAGTATTGTGTGCCCCTCGCAGTTTATTGTAGTTCCAGAGACTGAGATTGAGCTGTTGGATGTGATCGCACTGAAGCAGTATGTCCCTGAGGTTATCATGTCCTGGCTAAGGCGGATATACGTGGGTCCCTCAAGTGCCTGGCATTGCTGCAGCTGCTGTATTAGGGGAGACTCTACAAGCCAATGGCAGTTGAATTTACTATTGCCAGAATTTATCGATACGGGTTGTGCAGTAACGCCGCCGGAGTTCTGGCTGCAGTAGTAATCATATGATGTTGAGCCAGATGCGATATTGTTTGATATCATGTTATTTCTTGAATCGCTTATGTAATACCCATACGCTGACAGATTGGCTGCGTTGTTCTCTACGCTGTTATTAAACGACCCTTGAAGTATGATCCCCTTGCCTGCTGATCCGTAGCTTATACGGTTATTATCCACTGTACTTTCATTGCTATAATTAAGCATTATTGCGCCTGCAGAGAATCGGGTTATGTTGTTCTCCAGTATGTCCGAATTGCTACTGTTTGTTAGACTTAACCCGTATTGTACGTTGCTTATTCCTGTATTCTGCACAGATATGTGTCCTGCGTTGACGGCATGCACTCCCTCAAGGAATCCGTTTATCTTGCATCCGTTTATTGCCACGTTTGTCCTGTTACTGACATCAAATGCATAGCCGGACGTGCTTCCGGGCCCGGTTACAAGATGCCCTGCGCAACTGAGGTCCACGCCGCTTGCTTTTATCTTAAAGCATGTACCCGTATCCGAAAACACGTTGTTCTCAAGCTGATATTCCCCAGGTATTGTTATAGTGGTACATGCTGTTATCGGATACGCAGCAAGTCCCGGCAGGTATTTTATGGGGCATGATGGTGCCCAATTGCAATCAGTGCTCCTGCACGCGCTCTGCGATAAACCAAGAAGAGTCGAGTTGTATGTGTCGGTGGAGCAGAAAAAGTCTATTTTGGAGTTCGACACTGCCGTACCTTCCTTGAAGAAGACGTCAGTTGAATTGTCCATGTACACCCCATAGGTGTTGTTCGCAGCTGTGAATTCCGATACTGTGGTGTATGTTGTGCCGTTTACATAATATCCGTAGGTATTTTTGTCGGATGTCACGCCGGCCAGGCTACCGCCGGTTGAATTAACAATAAACACACCATAGCTCCCGCCGTTTGCACCGACATTATGCAGCTTAAACGTAATTATGTTGTCAAGGTAGATCCCGTATGTATTATTCTCGAAGTTGCAGTTGCCTACAGTCACGTTGAACTGGCCTACTGACTTAACCCCGTAGTGGGCATTTGATATTGCATGCCCATTGCAATTAAGGTATACGTTAGACGCATTCACTAATATACATGGGGCTGTCTTCCCCTCTTCAAGCGTAAGGTTAAGGTAGTTATTCATGTCAAGGTTGGAAGAAAGCGAGTATGTTCCGGGGTGGTTTATACTGCCGCATTCATTCATGCTATACGGGAGGGTGATGCTGCTTATGTCAGACTGTATATTTGTCTGCGAGCAGTATGCAAAGTTGCATCCTATGTTGGTATAGCAGGTCGTATTGCTGAATTCGTTGGAGAACTTGAAGCTGGAGTTTGCAAGGCATGAGATGTCAGCAGTTGGATTTCCTATAAGCGTGCTGTTTGACACCCTGTTTCCCGCCGAATTGGATATGTTTAATCCCGAGTAGAAATTATACTCAGAAGTGACAAAATCAAGCGTGTTGTCCTTTCCATATGCAACTACCATGCCTCCCGACTGTGACTCAGCCCCATGTATATTGTCCCGATACATAAGGATATTGCTTGAACTGTTCAGGTATATTCCAGACATTGTTGCGTTATTTACGGTTATTCCTGATACTTCCCCGACATTGTCATTCTGCAGATACACTCCATACGAGAACTTTGATATCACAAGATTGCTCACAATAATGTTTGACACAGAATCTGCAGATACCGCATACGAATACGGTTGGCGGGACGCGAAAGGCCCGCTCCCGGTGATCGTATGGCCTGAACCTTCTATATTGACATTGTTGGCAGTTATCTTGATGCAACTGCCGTTTATCACTGACGTGCTGATATCACCCGTAATCTCGTATACCCCCGGCACTGACACAGTGGTGCATGAGTCTATATTAAATGATTGGGAAACGGTTGTAGTTACCTGCGTGGGCGTGGATTTTGGTGCAAACATGTATACGAGCACACCAATTATTGCAATAACCACCACTGCGGCCATTATCTTCTTGGCAATGCCAGTGCCCCCTTGTTCTTCTTCAAAAGGATGTTCATTCCCCGCTTCCGCAGTTGGTGGCTGAAGCAGCTGCTTTGGCTCTTCCGTCCCTGTATTATCAGGAGGTGACCCTGCCTTAAGGTTCCCATCCTCTACCTCATATGAATCCTTTACCGGAGTTTCATCTGCCATAAGTCCAATCACGTTAACTTTATATCTTTGAATACTTATTTATAAATAACTAGGTGCCCCGTTAACTCAGCCTGGCAGAGTGCCAGTTTCGTAAACTGGAAGCCGAGGGTTCAAATCCCTCTCGGGGCTTTCTTTTCAGAGGTTGAATCGCCCAGTTTCCCACAACGTTAATAAAGTGGGTAAGAAAGGTACTATGCCTGTGAGGGGCTAGAATTTGGAATAGCAATGGCTTCCTAGGATAGGCACATATATAAGGCCTGTTGAGATAGTCTATTTAGTGGATACCTATGAAGGTGGGATTTGCAGATACAACGTTTTCAAGGTTTGATTACGCGCCCGCAGTGCTGGGCGTACTGTCGAAGAGCAGGCCCCATGTCAAGATTGAGCGCTATACGGTGCCTGGAATAAAGGACCTTCCTGTAGCTTGCAGCATTCTGTTCAAGCGGGGATGCGACATAGTCATCGCATGCGGCATGGTGGGCAAGATGCCGATAGACAAGCAGTGCTCGCATGAGGCGAGCATGGGCATGCAGGCAGTGCAGCTTATGGAGGGAAAGCACATACTTGAGGTGTTCGTGCACGTGGATGAAGCAGGGAGCGACAGGGAACTCTCCGAAATCTGCAGGAACCGTGCAAGCAGGCATGCGCAGAATGCACTGTGGCTTCTTTTCGACCAGGCTACACTGCGGAAGCGGGCAGGAACCGGAAGGCGGCAGGGCAAGGCTGACGAAGGGCCGTTGAGGAAGGTCTGAATGGTTTCAATAGCAATAGTAAGGTCGGAATTCAACAAGGAGATAACATCGGCAATGCTGAAGCATGCAAGGTCGCATGCAATGGAGCTTGGACTCAGAATAGTTGCCGAGGTCACGGTGCCAGGCGCATTTGACATGCCGGTGGTGATAAAGAAGATGCTTGAAAAGAGGAATGTGGACGGCGTTGCTGCCATAGGCGCAGTCATAAAGGGGGAGACGAAGCATGATGAGATTATATCGCAGCAGGTAGCGCAGGCCATAACCTCCCTTTCCCTGAGATATAGCAAACCGGTTGGTTTCGGAGTAATAGGGCCTGGAGTAACATGGGTACAGGCCAAAAAGAGGTCAAGGCAGTATGCTGAGCAGAGCGTTGAGGCGGTTCTCAGGCTGCACAGGATACTCAAGGACTAGGCACAGGTGCACAGATGCATCATACCTTGATCATCACCGGAAAAGTGATCGCGGGTCTTGGTGAGGGAAGGCGTTTCATGAGTTTAAGCGGATACAGGAAACAGTTTATAAAAAAGCTGGGCATCGATCCATATAAAGGTACGCTTAACCTGAAACTGTCAGGAGAAAACGCGCTGAAACTTGCGCGCATAGAGAAAATGCGCGGGATAACCGTCAGGGGATTCAGGAAGGGGAAGAAGACCTTTGGCGCAGTTGAGTGCTACAAAGCGAGAATATTGGGAGCTGGCTGTGCACTGATAATACCAAAACGCTCAAGGCATACGGATGTTGCCGAGGTCGTAGCGCAATGGAGGCTTCGCAGCGTGCTCGGGCTTGAGGATGGGGACAGGGTAAAAATGCAGGTTGCTGTCTGATCCTACTTTGCTATCAGCCCGGGAATCACGGCTATTGCAACTACCAGATTCACGAAGACTATGGACGTTATTATCACGTACGTCCAGTTCCCCCTGTGCAGAAACGACATTATGGAAAGCAGCACGCGGAGTATAGGGGTTGCTATCAGAACAATGATGCCGAGGAATATGAAGGATATGCCGTGCAGCTGCAAAACCCCGCCCAGCGTCTGTGCAATGCCTACTCCGTGGGAGCCCGACCCGGCGACGGGATTGATCAGTTGTGAGGTGGTTATTCCGATTCCGCTTTCAGACGATATTAGTATCAGGCCGATCAGCATAAGAGTTGAGGATAGGATTACGCCTAACCTTAGATTCAGCGATAGCAGATCCTCGAACTCCATCATGCAATACCAAACCCCCTGAGTATCATTTCCATCCCCGCTATCGCAAGTATGACAAGAAACAGCACCTGTACCCTTGATCCGCGGATATCATCAAGTTTCTTTGAGCCATAATAAGATCCGGCAAGTATCCCGATTATTATGGGGGCGCACAAAAGCGGCTGCACGTATCCAAGAGACCAGTATATTGCAGCACTTGCCGCAGCAGTGACGCCTATCATGAAGTTGCTTGTCGCAGTTGTCACCTTGATCGGCAGTCCCATTCCCCAGTCCATTGCGAGCACTTTCAAGGTTCCCGAGCCTATTCCGAGCAGTCCGGAGATGAGCCCCGCAGCCGCCATTACCAATTCGCCGAACCACCACCTGAAGCCCGAGTACCTTACTGTCTCGTTTATTGCACGGTCATAGTACTTTCCGGATAGCTGGAATGCGCCAGTTGTCCAGTCCTTGTTCATTCTCCTCTTCCGGCCCTTTTTGTGCTCCATGAATATTGGGATTATTGAGATGAAGAGCACAATGCCGAATATTATGAATATGTCACTTGAGAGACCCTTCGCGTATATTGCGCTTGCTATAAGAGCGCCGATTATTGCGCCTCCGGTAGTTGCTATCTCCAGTGACATGCCTATCTTTATGTTTGACAGCCTGCTCTTTACATACGCGCTTGCAGCCCCGCTTGAATTGGCTATTGTTGCGATTAGGGCGGTTCCGGCAGCATACTCTATTGGAACACCGAGAAGCAGGGTAAGCACGGGTATGATGACCACTGCGCCCCCAAGCCCGCTGAGCGAGCCTACGATTCCGGCAACTATGCCCGTAAGCAATAGGAAGGCCAGGTAAACTTCAAACAATGCATCACTGGAATGTGTGATTAGGTGTGGTAGAATAGATATATTATATCTTCTTGCGATTTATAGGACATGGGATCCGGACAGAAATATGTGATTGTGCTTGGTGACGCGTTGATGCCAAACGGCGAGATGACAGATACCCTTAGGCTTAGGCTTGAAAAAACGCTTGAGCTGTGCGCAGAGGGAATGCCCGAAAAGATAATAGTCACAGGCGGGAAGACAGTTGACGGAGTCCATTATTCAGAGGCATACAAGATGGCAGAATACCTTAAAGATCACGGAATCCATGAATCGGTGATAGTTATTGAAGAGGAGGCGTTGAATACTATTGAAAATGCGTATTTCTCAAAGAAGATTGCCGGAGATGCAATCACGGACATAGTGGTAGTGACCTCAGATACCCATGCAGATAGGGCGTACACAATATTCAGGAAGATATTCGGCAACGAGTGCAGTATTATGATGGAGACGTCGCCAACACCGCCAGACAGACTGCTTAGAATATTGGAACATGAGCGCGCATCGCTCAGGGAAACAGAGACGTTTGGCACGTTCAGAGGCGATAATGTCGACGCTCAGATAAAGGCGCTCATAAACAGCATGAGGAAAAAGGCAGGACGTGCGCAGATTGCCACATGACTCATTTCTTTTGCTGGATATTGTCCTTGAATGCCTTTAAGACCGGAAGATCCATTCCGGAGATAAATGCAAGCGCTGACCCGCCGCTGGTTATCCTCTTTCCCCCTAGCAGGTCGTATGCCCTGTCAAGCCCTATGTCGTCCACCGAGTCTGCGGAATTTCCGCCGAAGGTGTAATTCAGCGCCTTCTCCCCCATGAACCGCGTTATCAGCCTTATGGTCTGGTTGTAGCCTTTCTCATATCGTCCTACGGGGCCTGCATAGACTATCATCTCTGAACGGTCTATTTCCTCGAAGAATCTGGCAAGCGTTGCATCGCCTATGTCGGCTATGCTGCCCTTGCCAGGAAGGTTCTCGAGTGTCGCTGTCCCTCCGCCTTCTATTATGAAGTCCGTAGGCGCTATGACCCTGTTCCCGAATTCGCGCACTAGCCTTGAAGCCGTATCAATACTCCCGGTACCATTTATGAATCTCTCATTAGCACCGGTGAAGCTCTCCTTGTTGGTAACGTATCGTACGGATTGTCCAGGCACGCCTCCGCAAAGTACGGTTACATTATTGTTCTTGGCAATCTCATACACATACTCGAATTTCTCCCATTTCTTTCCCCCGAATATCACGGATGTCTTCTTTCCGGAACTGATGCTTGATGCAATCTCCTCCAGAATCTTGAGCTCAGATTCCATCTGAAGGCCCAGATATGAAGGTAGCACTGGCAGGAACCCTATCAGCGAGGTGTCGGATCTGTGCATTGTGGCAGGCGCATCGTTTATGAATATCCCTGCCAGTCCTGCAAGCGACTTTACCATCCTTGAATCCGACATCTCCTTGACAGATCTGAACCCTGCCTTCTCGTCATCGTCGTCCCTGACGTTCTTTAGCATTAGCACCTCCCCCTCTTTCAGGTCCGATGCGGCCTTTGCGGCTGCATCGTTGGTAAGCGAGTCGACATACTTGACCGATAGGCCCTTGGTAAGCGACTCTATGACCTGGGCGTGCTGCTCCATGCTTTCCAGATAGTCGCTATCGCCCCTTCTTCCCTGATGGCTGAGGATTATTGGCGTCAGTCCGCTGTCGGAGTAGGTCTGGATGGATTTTGCGCACGACTTGAACCGGAGATTGTTCCTGCTCACCTGCCCTTCCTTTACTGGCACGTTTATGTCGACCCTGACAAGCGCCTTGCCCTTTATCTTCCCCAGCTGGCCACTTATGAAAACCTCTTGCGGAAGCTGCATCGGATTCACTTGAATCTCTTCCTGGCTTCTCCCATCATTGCACGATATCCCTTGCTGTATTCAAGCTCCTCCGGTATCAAGGTTGCAGGATGCACGAAACCCTGCTCCCTCATCATCTCGGCCTTCTTTACGGCCTTGGTCCTGAAGTAGTCCCAGTCGGGGGTTTCAAACGCGTCTGTGTGGGCCGTGAATTTGCCCTCATGCATGCTGAATAGCAGAGCACTGACTATGGGTATGCAGTAGTTTGCCGTGGCCGCAGTTTTTATCTTTACAGGCATCAGTGGCATGTGGTGGCTGCCACGCGTGTCGCCTGCAACGTAGTGCACTGTCTTGAAAACTGAGCATGCCTCCTCAGTAGCCGGGAAATCCTTCTGGAGCCTGATCAGTGCTGCAGGATCATCCTTTCCGACGTATGTGCCGCCTATGTTATGCAGCCTGTCAGTTGTGGCGGACAGTATTGGGTCTGTCGCATTCCTTACAGAATCTATGACATACCTGCCAGGATACATGAGCACAGTGGCTATGAGGAAATTGTCCTGAGGTATGCTGAACTCCGCCTTCTTGTTGTCCATTACATCCATTACAGTAAGCTTGACTTCGCTTGCAAGTTTGGGGTTCACTATAAGCCCGGTGTTTGCAGAGGGCTCGCAGAATAGCCTGTATAGCGGATAGTTGAACGCGCCAGGCTCGGTCTTGTCCATGGTTATTAGCGCGAACGCCTCATTAGGCCTCTCCTCGAACTCCATCTCGGCGACTCCGGGACCCATGCCCTTTACATTTCCTGAAAATGAATCCTTCAGAAGGTCCTGGCCTGCGCCGTACAGCCCCTGGCCTTTTGCAACATCCGCAGCTGCCTTGAATGCATCCCATGCAAGTTTATGCACTTTGCTGCTGTTAACCCCGTTCTTGTGTGACATCAGTATGTGTATGTCGTCTCCGGTGTACCCTATGTATGTGTCTATAAGCCCTGCCTTTGCCTTGTTCTTCTTTACGAAACGCTCCACACTGCTCAGAAGCTCGTCGCTTGGTCGGGTATGACCGCCTATCGAGCCCACATCTGCCTTTATCGCTGTTACGGTTATTCTCATTTTATTACCTATTACGCCACTGTTGGCATCTTACACATAATCCTTGTGCACATAGCTGCAGTCCCACTTCCTTCCCGGATATTCAGATGTGACATCCTCCAATTAATGTGACACCGTTTTATCGAATACTATAACGCAATAACACCTTTTATAACTTTTCTTATCGGTTAATTTGCGAGGTCCACGGTTTACACTGGACATCAGGACTGCCAAGTACTGCATCGAATGCAGTGCGGCGAATCCTACAAAGAGAGCCCTATGCCAAGGCTTCTGTCGGTTTTCTCTATAGACTTTGCGGCATCCTTCTCGATGCTGCACATGGCGCGTATTGCGTCCACGTTCTCAGGTACGACATCTGACTCCTGGTGTACTGCCTGCATGTACTCCAGCCTGCTTCCATCTACCAGCATCTCCTTCCAGACCGCTATCTCGTAGAGGTCTCCCATTCCCCGCCCCATGTCCCTTGCCATGTCCATAAGGTGTGCAGTGGACGCGAGCCCGTCCCTTGCGGATACCGCCACTATTCTTCTGTACCCCGACCATGCGTCGAGTAGCTCATCGCTTGTCGCCCCGCTTCCAAGCTCCACGGTCACGTGATGTATGTGCATAAGGGTGGTGGATGCCTTTATCGCTGTGGTGCTTATATTCAATTCTGGAATCACCGTCTTCACGTCATCGCCGTGATGCGACGGCATCTGCTTCTCAAGTTCAAGAGCGTTTATTGGCCCCTTCTTGGTCTCGGAGGGGTCTGCAGCGCGCCTTACGAGAAACGCGTTGACGGATTTTATGCCGAATGCGGCCTTCAACGGAAAGAGCGTACGTAACAGCCCGGTAGTGTTGCATGACACAACCCTTGCATATCTTGCCCCGAATGCCTGCCCGTAGTTGGCGTATGCATTGAATGAGAGCCCAGATATCGAATGCTCCTCTCCGCCCTGCCATATCGCCCTGCATCCTGCCTTTTCGTACAGTGGCTTGTTCTTCTCGCCTATGCCTTCGGGAGTGCAGTCCACTATGATGTCGACGTTCTGCAACAGGTCGTCTATTGTACCGGAAACTACCACGCCTGCCCTGTCGAAGGCGCCGGTGCCAGATAGATCTGACGAATATATCTTGAATCCCTTCGCAGATGCCAGCTTGGCCTTATAGTCGGGATGCCCCTTCGCTATCCCCACAAGCTCCATGTCGTCCTGCTTTGATACGGCGTAGGCTATGCGCCTGCCAATAACCCCGTAGCCGTTTACCCCAACCCTTACCATAAGACTCAGTTGAATGTTGCCGTCAAACAAATAAAAGCCTTTGGTAGGCAGGTCGGACGAACATTTTTTTAATTTGATCATGCATCATACTCTCATGAAGACGATACTGTTCAATTTCAAGACCTATGTTGACTTTGACAGCACTATCAAGCTTGCGAACCGCATAGGGAAGATAAGGACAAAACATCGCCTAATAATTGCGCCGCCGACGCTTTTCATACACGCGCTTTCTGTGGTATTGAATAGCAAGAAGGTGGAACTGTGCGCACAGGACTTCGATTACCAGGAAAGCTATGGAGCACATACTGGCGACGTGCTCATAGAGGACCTCAAGGACCTTGGGTGTAGATATGTCTTGATAGGGCATTCTGAGGTCAGGAACAGAAAGGATCCGCACAAAGGGGACAGCGAGGAGCTTGTAGGCATAAAGACCAGGATGTGCCTGAAGAACGGCCTTACTCCAGTGCTATGCTTCGGGGAGAAGCATGAGGAGAAGGAGGCGGGAATTGCCAAGGCCGTAATATCGAGGCAGCTTGATACTGCACTTGACGGCATAAGCAGGAAGAAGAGAAGGGGGATAATATTTGCCTATGAGCCGGTCTGGGCGCTCAGTTCGACTGCTGGCGCAAGGCGATGCGACGTAGGCTATGCAGAGAGAATGGCAGTGCATGCAAGAAAGGTGGTGGGATGCGGCAGGGGCGCAGTGCTCTATGGAGGCAGCGTGGATAAGGACAATATTACAGATTACATCTCAAACAGGAGGCTTGACGGGGTGCTGGTAGGAAGGGCAGGCACGGACTTAAAGTCGCTGGGACGCATTGCCGGACTGCTATAGCCTTGAAGCTGCAGCCTTGTCTAACACAAAAACAGTGTCATCATGTTCCTGCAGAAACGACGCTGGCACATTGCTTGTTATGCCTCCCCTCACCGCAAGCCTTATTGCGTCGCTTTTCTCCTCTCCGGAGGCAAGAAGCATTATGCGCCTTGATTCCATTATCTCGTTTATTCCCATTGTTATGGCCATGTTTACCTTTGCATTATTCCGCAGTATGGTGTCAGACGAGAGCGATACCATCCTTATCCTTGAATTTCTCTCAGACCCGGGCTCATTGAACCCTATGTGACCGTTGTGCCCGATACCAAGCACCTGAAAGTCAAGAGGCCCCTTGCTCCGGTATGCATCGGCATAGAGCCTTACTGAATTGTCCCAGTTAAGCTCGGAATTTGGAAGATAGACATCGTTACCTTCAATATCTATGTTATTGAACAGCCTCTGGGCCATATAGTAGCTGTAGCTGCTTGGATCTGACCTGCTTATCGGGTAGTATTCGTCTAGATTGAAGGAAACCTTGCCCTTGAAGGACAGCCTGCCAGACTGGCACTCCCTGGAAAGCAGATCATAGAGCAGGATCGGAGTATTGCCTGTAGCAAACCCAAGAGATACCGAATCCTTCATTGCTTCCTTGAAGATCAGGAACGCCTTCTCTGACATATCTTTATAATTATCGCATACTATTATCTTCATCTAACTACGCTTCTGGTTATATACGATTAGTATTTGGTTGGGATAATTTATGAATATTGCCATTTCTTCTGATGAAAAAAGCGACATTGCAGATTTCGTTGCCAGATATCTGAAAGGAAGGGGGCATAGGGTAAGAAGGTTTGGTGCGGTATCTAAAAGGGCTGTGGACTGGGCTGATTCGAGTGAAGAGCTTGCAGAGGAAGTAGCAGGTGGAAAATGTGATCAGGGAGTGCTCTTTTGTTGGACCGGGACAGGATCCAGCATTGCAGCAAACAAGGTCCCAGGAATTCGCGCTGCGCTCTGCGTTGACTCCGAAGAGGCGCGCTGCGCAAGGAGATGGAATCATGCAAACGTGCTAGTGATAAGTACGAGGCTCACATCAGAGCATATTGCCAGGGAGATACTTGATGCCTGGTTTTTAGAGCCGGACGGCTCGAGCGCATATGACAAGAGAAATGTAAAAAAGCTGGCGGATATTGAGAGAAGGCATATGGGGTAACCTTATGGGCATAGTGGATATATTCATGCGCAACAGGAAGTTTGTGAATTGCAGCCTTAATAGTTTGGAGGAGTATTCGCGCATCCTCTCAGGGAGGATAATAGCGGGAAATGGAAAACCGGATGCAATAGTATACATAGAGAGAGGAGGCATGGTGATAGGCAGACTACTTAGCGATGCGCTTGGTGTAAAGCGTGTTGCAGGAATAAATGCAAGCTATTACAGAGGTATTGGGAAAAAGGCGCACAGCGTGTCTGTAGGCGAGGTGCCGAGACTTGGAAGAAAAGGCGGATACCTGTTGCTTGTCGACGATATAGCAGACACCGGAAAGACGCTTAAGAAGGTATCTGCCCGAATAGCAAGGAGGCATGGCGGAAAGGTGCTCACATGTACGGTATTCTACAAGCCAAGATCTGAGGTGAGGCCAGACTTCTATGTGAAGGAGATAGGCAATGACAGATGGATTGTCTTCGAATATGAGAAGCGCGAATTCGATTACCTGAGGCACAGATAATCTTGATGTATACGTTTGTAGTGCATGGTGTAGTGCAGGGCGTAGGGTATCGCGCATTTGTAAGGGAGGTTGCAGAAAGGCTCGGAATATCAGGCGCAGTGAAGAACAGCGACGATGGGTCGGTTTTCGTTCTTGCTGAGGGAAGCGAAGATGCGCTGGGACGGTTTGGGAAGGCCATAGACATATCCACGGCACGCGGAGTACAGGTTATGAAAATTGAGAGGCATAAGGGCAACCTTTTGCCGGAGTGCGGAATTATCGCAGGATTCAGGATAATCTGGTAGCGGAGTGCGTTGGAAGGGATAAAAGGGAAGCCTGACGTTAAAAAGGGCGCCAATTCCGTCCTTATATGTTGTATGCAGAGGCTAGCTGCGGATGATACACCTCGTATTTTTCCTTGAGGGATGCCTGAAGCTCCTTTGACCTTTCAGGTTCACCATGCACTATGAATATGCGCTTCAGGCCCTTTATCCTTCCCATAAGGGACATGAGCTGCTGCCGGTCAGCATGCGCAGAGAGGTTGTACTTCTCGACCTTCATGTTGAACTGCACCTTCCTTCCTTCTATCATCACAGACTTTGCGCCTTCAAGTATCTGCCTTCCCAATGTCCCTTCTGCCTGGTATCCGACAAATATGAGCTTATTCTCGCTGTTGCTTGCCAGACGCTCCAGGTACCTCAACACGGGACCGCCGGTCAGCATGCCGCTTGTCGTCACTATCAGTGCCGCATCGCCGCGCGCCATTATCCTGCTTCTCGTCTGCTTCGTCATCACGTTGTGGAAGTTGACGCTCTTGAATGGATCGTCGTCGTTCATCAGTATCCTCTTCTGCAGCTCGTCCCTGCAGTATATGACATTGTGCCTGTGAATCCGCATTGCCTTTCCGATCATGCCATCCATGTATAGGTTTATCTTTGGCATTAGGCCGGATTTTATGTAATCGTCGAGTATCAGCAGTACCTCCTGTGCCCTTCCAACACCAAAGCTCGGTATTATTATCTTTCCACCCTGGTTTATTGTATCCTTTATGCTTGTCAGCATTGTATCGAGCACTTTTTTCTCTGGCTGGAACACGTCCTTGTCACCGCCATATGTAGATTCTGTTATTAGGGTATCTGCGCTAAGCCCTTCGGTCCGGGCAGGATCAAGCAGTTTCGTAGTCCTCATGTTTATATCGCCGGTGTATATTATGCTGTGCCTTGAATCGCTTACCCGTATCATTGCGCTTCCGAGAATGTGGCCCGCCGGAAGCAGCCATAATGACAGGTCCTTTATCCTGAACTCCTCGTTGTATCCCACAAGCTTGCAGTGCGTCTGCATGCCCGACATCCCCTCCTTTGTAACGTTGTCGGGATTTGATATGCGCATGTAGTCGCTGACGAGCACGTTGGTAAGCTCGAATGTCGGCTTTGTCATGTATGTTGACTTGGAGTATCCTGCGGAATATACGTGGGGAAGATATCCCGAATGGTCAAGATGTGCGTGACTTATGACTATGCCGTCAAGCGTCCTTATTTCATCGTCGGTTATCAGCGGGTACTCCACCTGCTTCCCGAGTTTTATGCCTGCATCAAGGAGTATCTTTGCCTTGTCGCTTTCTATCATGATGCAGCTTCTGCCCACCTCGTTGGCGGCTCCAAAAAAAGTGATCCTCAATTCAGCACCGATTCGTCAAACTCCGTGTCTTCCTTCTTCTCGTCTTTCTTCTCCTTCATTATGGCTATGTCAGCGAAGCTTATCTCCTGCTTATTGTGTTCTTCCCTGTGCTGCTGCTTACCGCCAGGCTTGGACTTTCTCTTCGTCTCCCCGGTAAGCGACCGGAGATTTGAATAAAGCTCGTCAAGCCGCTTGCCTGAGACCTTTATCCTTGCCTCGGCTTCATCTATTCTCTTGTTAAGCTCGATTATGTCCCCTTCTATAAACTCGAGCTTTTTCCTGAGCCTGTAGCTCTTCAGTGCCTGCCCGAATTCCCTCTCAACCTCGTTCTTCTTCCTTATGAGATCCTTCTCGGCCTCCAGCGTGAACGCCTCGGTAGCTATCCTGAATTCAAGCTGCTCCTTCTTCTTCCTTAAAAAGCCTATATTCTTCGTGTGCGATTTGCTTATCTCGGATAGTTGGGATATTGCCTGCTTGTCTGCCAGCTTGTATGCCAGCCTGTTCCTGGCAGATCTTGAATCGTGTATGTAATTTGACCGTTTCTGCTTCTCTTCGTCTATAGCGGCCTTGAGTATGTCTACAGGCGACTTTGGACCCTGTGCCTTGGCATGGGCTGGCGCTGACACATCCTTGCTTGCAGATGCAGGATCCGCATCCTGCTTCGGCGCATGGGCAGGTTTCTCTGACGCAACCCCATTATTAACAGTGCCTTCATCGCTCAGTAAATCGCCTTCTTTGATAAGACCAGATTATAAACATCTATCAACGTGTCCGCCACTTTTTCTTTGGAGAATTCTGCAGCAGTCCTTATTGCGTTTTCTTTATAATGGCCGGTGCTATTTAAAACCTTTTCTATCTTCCTTGCACACTCGGTATAATCTCCGGGCCTGAATTTTTCGCCGTTCTCCCCGTTTTTTATCAGTTCGGCTATAGCAAGATAGTCTGCTCCGACCACAGGCTTGCCCATGGCCATGGCCTCGAGAAGTACTATCCCCTGGGTCTCGAACGTCGATGGAAGGCAGAATACGTCAGATGCTGCGTACACCGAGGGAAGCATATCCGCTGTGACAAATCCCAGAAACGTGGTATTTGCAGAGATGCCCATGCGCCTGGCCATTGCCGTGTAATAATGCTCTGCTGGTCCGGTGCCGCCTATCAGCAGCCTTATGTTCTTGTTCTTACTCGCCAGAAGCCTTACCGCCCTGAGCAGAACTTCGAGCTTCTTCTCCCTGCTCAGTCTCCCGAGATAAAGGATTACCCTTTCCCTGCCGTTAATGCCATAGCGTCTTCTTACCGTGACCCCGCTAATGTTTGGATTGAGGGCTCGGGTATCAACGCCATTTGGTACGACACTCAGCTTGGATATGCCATAACCGTGCAGAATGCTCCTTACGGTCTCTGATGGGGCTATGACACGGTCGCAGCTGTTATAGAATACTTTCATGTATGCAGTAAGTGAATCTGTTGCAATTCTTCTAAGGTGCCTGTTCTTAGGGTAATATGTATCCACTATGGGTTTGTTTGTGACCATTGTATGAAACGTGCTTACAAACGGTATCCTCAAAAGCTTGGATGCCATGAGGCCGGCAAAGCCCATTACCATCGGAGTCTGCGCGTGTATTATGTCTATATCAAGGCCGCTTAGCCGAAATATAGAGTTATATGGGAATAATGCAACATTGTACTGGGGATATGGCCTGAATTTCACTCCAGGATATAGGAATACATTTTTTTTAGAGTAGGTCCGTATATTCTTTGAATCGGAGCTTGCGAATATGTATACATTGTGGCCCTTTCTCTCAAGTTCATCCTTGAAATTCAGGGTTGATGTTACGACACCGTCAACACCAGGCAGATATACGTCAGTGTAAAAAGCTATGTTAAGCCTGCGCATGAATACACTTAGACCTGTATTGCTTCCCCTCCAGCGCTTTTAATCTTCTCCTGTGCAGATTTCGAGAACCCGCCCGCAGTTATCTTTATGGGTTTTGATATTGAACCTCCGCCGAGTATCTTGTATTCCCTAAGCTCTATCTCCCCTTTTCCGCCAGCGGCAGCTTCCACATAATCAAGGTTGACTACATTTTGTTTTGATTTATGCCAGGGAGTGAAGCCTGACTTTGACATCCTCTCCCGCTCATATTTCACTATTCTGGTGAATTTGTGCTTCTTTCCTGCCCTGCCAACCCCGCCCCTGCTTCCGGAACCCCTTCTGTTCTTTATGTTCCCTGCGCCCCACCTCCTGGTGCCGAGAAACTTTCTTGCCCTTTTTTCATACCTAAGCGACATAACTACACCATCCTTTCAAGCAGTCTGCTGATCTCTTCCCCACGGTATCCGAGTGCCCCGCCATGCAGGAAATTATGCTTTATTCCCCCGTATCCGTGTTTTGGAGGCCTTAAGCGGATCGGAATGCTTATCACGGCCTTCGGATTCTTCTTTCCTGATGCAATGGCATCCGCCTCGCCCTTTGCCTTGTCGCCTCCCTTCTCTGAGAGTAACCGCTCAAGCATGTCCTTTCTTATCTCCCCGTATGTGACGAAATCGCCAACCTTCTTGATCATACCTATATTTGACCTTGTGCCGTATATAAGTACAAGATTGTTTACCCTCTCAAGATTAAGTCGCTTCATTGTTTCGTTCAGTTCCCTTCTTACGCCCATACTTCCGCGTACTCTTACAACTGCAAGAAGCTTGTTCTCAAGATCGGACTTCATAGACTAATACCTTGTAAATCATACTTATTTAATTCAAAAAGCTTTTTAAGATTACCGAATTACAGCCTGCCACTGCGCACGCCACTGCAGCCGTTATTTATTACCAGAAAGCTTTAAAAGAGCCTGATGGCATAAATTAGTATCGTGGTAAAAAGGATTTTATGATGACCAATCAAAAAACGCCACCGGAAGCCCCCAACCTTCAGTTGGGAGGAGATGTCACGAGGAATATAATTTTTGGCATACTTGCCCTGTGCCTTATGTCTGCAAATGTCATGGCCTCAATGAGCGTAACGTACATAAACACTACGGCAGTGCTAAATAGGACCACAAGCGCAAAGATAGTGGAGACAGTGCTCATAAATATAAGCAACTCATCCATAAACCAGTACCTTCAGGACAGGCAGGCGATAAACCTTACTCTTGGCGGCTGGGGCAGGGTGCTGCACACGCAGTCCCTAATACAGCAAGTGTTCAACCCCAATTCAAGCATATCGAACTTCACGCTGCTGCCTGGGCCCATAATAGGCAATGCAGGATATGGAGGGTATGCAAAGCTTACAATGATATACACTGCATATAACATAACGACTATAAGGAATGTGGGCCCGAGGAAATTTGACTACTCGTTCAACAGCCAGTCGCTCAACTTTGAGCATACGGCAAGCGGCGAAGCGCTTCCGCAGAACACGCGCTTCAATATAATCATACCGAAAGGCATCGAAGTTGTGTCGGTATATCCCGAACCAGATTATCCGTATCCGAATTTTGGTGGCAACTACAACAACGTAACCATGTTTTCATGGTATGCAGGCGAGCCGCTCTCGAAGTTCACTTTCTCGTACATAGTAATGCAATCACTTCAGGATGAGGTTATAAGCTACTTCTCCGGAGTTTATGCAACATATACGCAACAGATATATTTGCTGGCAATAATACTGGCAGGCGTGCTTTCGATTTATATATATTCAAAGGTATTTGCAGAGTAGGTGCGTTTCCGTTGCACAGATATGAATTGTTGTTATTGAAAGCGCTGGTAAAGAAGCCGAGCATGAGCCTTGAAGAGCTTGAATCTGCATCCGGTCTTGGAAGGGCTGAGGCAATGTGGGCTCTGGAGAACCTCAAAGCCAGAGGGCTGGTCGAGGTGACATATTCGCAGAGGGACAGGCTGACGCTAAGCGGAGAGGGGCGGGAGTATGCGGAAAAGGGATTGCCAGAGGAGAGACTGCTCAGGAGGCTTGCAGAAGAGGAGGTAAGGGCAGCAGCCCTTAATTCAGAATCTGAAAAGATAGGCTTGCAGTGGGCAAAAAGGCTTGGACTCGTAACAATAGAGGGCGGGATGGTCAGGATCACCGAATCTGGGGTAAAGGCAGCGTCTGCTGGCGTGGCAGACGGAAGGACGCTTAGATCCATATCTGCAGGTTCTTACAAGCCAGGTGCCGGAGATGACGTGGCAAATCTGGTCAAGAGGGGGCTTGTGGAGTCGAAGACGCAGAGACATATAGACGGAATAATAATAACTGACGCCGGAAGGGCGGAGGATACCTCGGGAAACGATGAGATAGACGCGGTAGACAGGAACACAATAACAAACGGGACGTGGAAGGAGCGGGGATTCAAGAGATACGATGTCAGCGTGGATATTGAAAGGCAGGCGCCTGCAATGCGCCATCCGGTAAAGAGATTGATAGAGAAGATGCGCGACACATATATTAGCATGGGATTCAAGGAGATATCAGGGCCTGCAGTAGAATCGTCTTTTTGGGTGTTTGATGCCCTGTTCGTTCCGCAGGACCACCCAGCGCGTGATGCACAGGATACGTTCTACATATCAAACCTTGAGAATGAGCTATTCGGTGGACTGTCATACGTTAAGACTGTCAGGAAGGCGCATCAGAAGGGGTGGAATGCGACGTGGAGCGAGGAGGTTGCAGGGCAGAGGCTTCTAAGGACCCACACCACAAGCGTATCTGCGCGTCACATGTATAGGATAATAGATGATATAAAGAAAAACCCGAATAAATATGAGCTTCCGGTTAAGTTATTCTCCATAGGCAGGGTATTCAGAAACGAGGCAGTGGATTACAGGCATCTTGCTGATTTCTACCAGCATGACGGGATAATTATAGGCAAGGACCTTACGCTCTCCAACCTATTTGATACCTTAAGAAGGATATACAGGTCAATTGGCATTGACATAAAATTCAAGCCGTCATATTTTCCATTCGTAGAACCCGGGGTGGAGTTTATGTCGTACTCTGACAAAACAAAGGAGTGGATAGAGATGGGAGGGGCAGGCATGATAAGGGAGGAGATAACAGGCGTGAAAAGGAACAGGCTGACAGTGCTTGCCTGGGGCCCTGGAATGGAGAGGATATTGCTGATAAGGGATCCAAGCATTTCAGGCATATCCGAATTGTACAATAACGGGCTTGGATGGCTGAGAGATAGGAGAGGTGTATGATCTGCCAGTAATATCATTCGATAAAAAGTACCTGTATGGGCTTATAGGAGAGGGAATTGACGACGACAAGTTCTCCGAGCAGGTATCCAAGCTAGGTTTTGGGGTTGAGGAGATCAGCAAGGAAAGCATAACTGTGGAGCTCACGGCAAACAGACTTGATCTGCTCGATGCAGTGGGACTTGCAAGGTCACTCAGGAACTTTATGCACAAAAGTAAGAGATTCGTATATGAGATAGCTGACAAAGATCCTGGACTTGAGATTAAGGTTGATAGAAGCGTCAGGCAGGTAAGGCCATTCATAGCAGGCATTGTAGCCAGGAGAGTGAAACTGGACGAGCAGGCCTTGGTAAACCTGATAAACTTCTCCGAGAAGTTTTGCGAGACATATGGCAGGGATAGGCGGAAGATAGCAATAGGCATGCACAACCTCGACGCGGTAAAACCCGGACTCACATATAGATGCTCAAAGGAGGGCAGGTTCGTTGCGCTTGGAGAGAGGGACGAATCAAGCTACAGCAGCATAATCGAGACACTTGACAAAGGGAGGCAGTATTCGGGCCTTGTTAAGGGCAGGAAAGGCAACGTTTATCCCGAACTGATTGACGGCGAGGGGGCCATAGCATTGATTCCGGTAATAAACTCTGAAAGGACAAGGGTCACTGCAGAGACAAAAAACATGTTTGTAGATATAACTGGAACTTCCGCATACGCGGCAAACAAGGTATCAGAGCTGCTTGCATCCACATTTATAGACATGGGTGCAGACGTAAAGAGAGTGAGGGTAGATTACGGCAAAAAGCAGGTTGACACCCCGATACTGGACACCAGGTACATAACCATCCCCGTAGTAAGGGCAGAGAGGGAGATAGGTGTTCGGATAGGATACAACAATGTGATATCTTTGGCAAACAAGATGGGGTATGAGGCAGCGCTTGTGGATAGAAAGGTGAGGTTTAGGGTACCGGAATACAGGCTGGACGTCATAGGAGAGCAGGACGTGATAGAGGATCTTGCAATAGCGTATGGATATGACTACATTAACCCCAAGCCCATCTACTATGCTGAAAACGGGGAGCTCGAGGAAGAGACGAAATTCAACAGGACAGTAGCAGAGATAATGACAGGGCTTGGGTTCTCTGAATTCGCAAACTCGTATCTTACCAATGATGACTACAACTTTGATAGGCCAAGAATAAAGCGTGATGGAAGTGCCGTCGTGATTAAAAACCCGAAGACCGAGGCGATATCAATAATGCGAACGTGGATCCTGCCTTCCATCCTGAGGGATCTCTCAATGTCTGCAAACGACAGGACACCGCAGAATGTGTTTGAATTGGACCTCGCATTCAAAGTGGACAGAAGGGCAGCAAAGGAATCATATCATCTTGCAGCGGCTTCCCTGGATCCGAAGGCAAACTTCAACAACATAAAGGCTACGGTAGAAGGACTGCTTTATGCGCTTGGGGTAAAATATGACATAACAGAACAATCACACGGCAGTTTCATAGAAGGCAGATGCGCGGATATAAGAATAAACGGAAAGAACGCAGGAGTGTTTGGAGAGATACATCCGGAAGTACTTAAGAACTTCGGGCTGGAGGAAGCAGCGGTGGCTTTCGAAATGGATGTAGCTGCGCTGATGCCTAAGAGCTGAACCTTGAATATTTGGAGATGGCAGCAACCTCGTCTTTTTCAAGCAGATAGCGCGAATACATGAAATCACGCACGGCATCTTCGCCGTATGATTTTATTGCGATGTTGACCATGGCGCTGAACAATACAAGATGCTCATTTATTATTGTCTTCTTGTTTGCATGCAGATAAGAAGATAACTTGAGCGCGATCGCGCTTATGGCATCCCTGCCCTTCTTAGTTTTGCTCATTCTGCTTATTCTTGCAGGGAATGCGTACTGTGCAAGCATGCTTACGTTGCCATTGCTTGCAAGAGAGACTCCGGAGGACATGAGAACGCTGGAATATCGCATATAACCGTAGTAGCTCGTTCTGGATGCCATCTCGTTGAACATGCTTGCACGTGAAAGATTATCGAATGCCTCGTATATGCAATATTTTGACAGGTACTTGCCAGGTATGTTCTGACCTATCCAGTTCAGCATCATGTCAAGTGCTATGTCTGTGGATGACAATGCGCTCCTTGCAATCTCAAAGTCTGACGAGAGGAATATCCTGTCAAGCACTTTGAATATCTCGACCTTCCGGTTCCTTACGCCAAGGAATTCCATGAGATCGGGGCTGGCATTGATCATCATGTCCAGATCATTAAGTGCGCCGCGTATGTCCCCGTTGCTTCTGTCGGCGATCTCCTGGAGTATCGCCTTATCAACAGTCTTCTTCTCACTTAGCAGTATCCTCTCCATAAGTCCCATTATCTGCGCGCTGTCGGGTCTCTTGAACTCTATCTTCTCAACATTGTCCCTTAGAAAGGATACTTTCCTGTTCCAATAGTCGTTGGCTATGAAGATTATGGGATGGCGCGATTCCCTAATGAGCTTCAGTATCACGGATTCGCAACCCGAATCGGCCCTAGACGACAGCTCGTCTATTTCGTCGAATAGTATGAGACACTTCTTTGAGAAGAGGCTTCGAGTAGTGCCAAGCGGTACCACTCGCGTCCTTAGACTCTCGGCATCCCTGTAGTCGCTTGCATTCAACTCTATGAGCTCAAGCCCATTTGAATAGGCAAATGCATGCGCTGCGGTGGTCTTGCCTGTGCCGGAAGGCCCGCATATCATGACCGGCCTTACCCTGTTTCCCTTGAGTACCTCGCTTCCCAGATCCAACATCCTCTTCCTTGCAAGACCATTGGATAATATGCCATTTATAGTGAATGGGGTATACTTTTCGCATAATGACATTAAGATCACACAGATTAGCAACTATTATATTAGTATTGAGATACATAAATCTTTTGTTGCTCCGATCATCTAGTCCGGTCAAGGATGCAGGCCTCTCACGTCTGAAACCCGGGTTCAAATCCCGGTCGGAGCAAATAATATTTGGGGTTATATATAACCCCAGCAAATAATATTGAGACTTATCTGAAACTTTGTCTAATTATCAAAAACTACATAATTTGACATTTGAACCTGCTGACAAGTGTAGAATAAAAGTATTTAAGTTGATAATAATTAATAGGTTTATAATCGGTTCTTATCATGACATTTGCCAACCCAACCAAACCAGGTATGATCAATGTCAATATTTAATATAAATCTACGCAAAATGAAATATTTCGAAAAATGGCTTATTCTAGGAATAATAATAGGAGTCGCAGCAGGAATAGGCGCAATAATATTCTATTATTTGATAATATATATGCAGAGCCTTTTTCTTGGCGGAATCGTTGGTATGACTGTACCTACGGCATCTGGAGAAGGCGGCAGCGGATTCGTGCAAGGCAACTTCCTCTTAGTGCCAGTTTCCATAATACTGGGTGGATTGCTTTCTGGCTTTCTTGTTTACAAGTTTGCTCCTGAAGCAGAAGGCCATGGAACTGATGCTATAATAAACTCATTTCACAACAAGAATGGAGAGATCAGACATAGAGTACCAATAGTAAAGACGATATCATCTGCGATCACCATAGGCTCCGGCGGTAGCGCAGGCAGAGAAGGACCTACCGCGCAGATTGCATCGGGCATAGGGGCATTTTTTGCTGACTTGCTAAAACTCACTAAAAAAGAGAAGCGAATTGCAATATTGGTTGGTGCTGGAGCAGGGATAGGTACCATATTCAAAGCGCCGATAGGTGGCGCTCTGCTTGCCGTAGAAGTTCCATACAAAAGGGATTTTGAAACCTCGGCTCTGTTCCCAGCCATAGTTGCAAGCGCAGTTGGATATTCAATATTCGGATCCATAGTTGGCTTTCAGCCAATCTTCGGATATTATCTTGGCGGATTCAATCCGTTAAATCTGCCACTATATGCTGTGCTAGGCATAGGAACAGGCATCTTCGCGATAATATATATAAAATTTTTCTACTACATTCATGATAAATTCAAGTCGTTTAAAATAAGCAACTACTACAAGCCCGCCGTAGGTGCGGTTATAGTTGGTACTATAGCGATTCTATTTCCTGAAATAATGAGTGTGGGATATGGATGGGTCCAGTTTATGGTAAATGGCAGTATTTCTTCGTTTCCGACGTTTGGCCTTCCAACACTTCTTATATTAGTGCTCCTTCCATTTGCAAAGATAGTTGCAACCTCATTCTCAATAGGTACGGGGGGCAGCGGAGGTGTATTTGCACCGGGAATATTCGTAGGGGCTTCGGTAGGACTTCTTTTTGGCATGCTGTTCCATATGATCTTCCCTAGCCTAGTCACTTCGGTTGCACCTTTTGTGATAGTAGGCATGCTAGCGCTGATGGGCGGAGCAGGAAAAATCCCAATATCAGTATTACTCATGATAACTGAGATGACTGGTAGCCTTCAGCTCTTGCCCGCAGCGATGATCGCCGTATCAATGTCATATCTGATATCAGGCCAAAGCACAATTTACCGCTCGCAGGTGGCTACAAGGAAAGAATCACCAGCTCACACGAATGAATATCGTAAACCAATACTTGAAAGTATAAAGCTAAAGGATCTTCGGCTAAATGATATTTCAGTTGATGCGCGCCTTCCAGTTTCCTATGCAATCAAGCGCATGAAGGAATTTGGCATCACTTCCATTCCGGTTGTGGACAAAACTGGAAGGAAAAATCGATTAGGGGTGATAGCATTACTTAATATGCGCAACACATATTCAGAAAAGGTTAGGGCAGTGGCCGCCTGGGATATTAGGATGGTTAAACTAGACAGCAGCGGAAGAGTCGCACTAGATGTAATGTCAGAAATGAAAACGACATGGGTTGCAGTGGAGGATGGAAACGAGTATGTTGGTTGCATAACCCTAAAACAGATTGTCAATGAATACAAGAAGCGGCTTGAAACATAGGACTAATTGATGCATAGGCAGCTTATCAGGAAAACATGAAATAAGGGGCTTCGCCCCTTATAAACCCTAAGCACGGGCGGGTTCCTCCGCAGCAAGCTAGCGGTATCTCACCCGCCCGAATCAGTTGAATTGCAGTTTCATCTGATGTCCTTCCTCTTCGTGTTGCAGAAACGGTTCGAAGGAGACATCCTGTCTTCTGATGTAATTCTGTATTATATTTTCGCCGACAGGACCGACACTGCTGTTACTATACTGTCCTCCCCAGAAATGTTTCTTGGGATATCGTTTTGTGAAGTTCGGCATTTCTTTGAAGATTTTTGATGCGGAATGCGACTTCAGGATCTGTACGACCTGTTCCATTGAAAGGTTGTTTGGCACATTTACTTCCATATGCACGTGTGCATAATCGTCTCCAAATGAGAACTCCTTTATTTTTATCTTGTACTGCATCTCAGTTTCTCGAAATGCGTCTGCAACAACCTTCTGCGTCTTCGAATTTTTGAATACTTTGAATCGGTACTTTGATACAAGCACAATGTGCTCAAAATTGTATTGGAAGTCCGATACATTTTTATGATTTCCATGAGTTATACTCACCATTGCATTACTTCGGCGCGACGAACATCACGTCGCGTCAAGTATTTTTCCTCCTCAAAGCGTATATTTACTGCAGAATCAGTTCAACCCCCAACGAGGTTGGGGGAATTCTCTAGGTATTAAAATCCTTGTTGTTGATATGTTATCATGCGCGACCTTGACAGTGCGATAGAGAACCTTGAGGCCTGGGAGGCAAAGGAAAAGGGCAATGCCGAGCCGACAATGGTCTCGAATCGGGTTTTGATAGGCAGGGTAGAGCAATTCTTCGAAAAGATAGGCGTCATGGCGATAACACTAGAATCTGATCTTAAGGTAGGGGACATAATAGAAATAGGTAATTATGAGGAAGCAGTGAGGCAGAAGATTTCCAGCATGCAGATAGACAAGAAGGACGTAGCAGAGGCTGGAAGGGGGAATGACGTAGGCATAAAGCTGAAGTATAGGGTCTCTGCAGGAAGCGAAGTATACAGGATTGGGAGGTAGGATTTCAGCGTTAGTCCGGACTATTACCTCAATATTGTAGAGTTACATCCGGCAGGCTGCGACAGCTGGCCGCTTATTATAAGCTTGAGGTATCCCACCGCAGGCACTATGCCTATCACATATCCAACTACTGCGTCCTGCGCCACCGGATAGTTTCCGAACTGTATGTCAAGACCACCGTTGTTGTCACCGCGGGTCAATAGATAATACCGGCCGCCCGCATTTATGGCAGCCACTACACGGTGGATTATGTCACCGGAAAAAGTATCATTGCGTGTTGTGCGGTACACTATTATGGGATTGCTGAAGTTCTCACTTATGGTTGTATTGTTTATCGTTATCAGTGAAGTCTGGATAATCTTGAGAGTCGTTCCGCTGATGTTTACACGGCCTATTGAATAGTTGTATCTGATAAGGCCTGTTTGATTCCTCACAAGGCACGTATAATAGCTGCTCTGCCTGCCGAAGTATCCGTAAGAATCAAGACAGTTGGTATTGTACAGGCCCACAGAAAAGGTATTGGAACCCGTCATCTCGACTATGTTGGACCTGTTCGTTGGATTGTATGCGAAGAATGCAAGAGATTCGGACCCCATATTGGCCAGCGTGTAGTTCATTGCAGAAGGGGATACGTTCACCACAGGGATGTGGTATTGCCTTAGGAAGTAGCTCATGTTTGATATTCCGTGCAGAAACACCATGTCGCCCCTGTGAAGGCTTGGAAGCATGCTGCAGCTTGCAACAACATCTACTGGAGACCAGGTGCCGAGTATGAGCCCTGCAGCCACGAACAGCAGTATCACAACTGCAAATACGGTTATTATCTCGTATATCGTCTTCCTGAATCCCTGCTCCTTAACACCGTGCCTGAACTCCGCTATTAATGTAACTATAATAAGCACGAATGCGACAAGTCCGAGTATCACGCTGTTCCATATCGCGTAGCTGATTATTGAGAGTAGGATAAGGAGATAAAGCACATTGATGGCCATATTCCGGCTTTTTGCGTTAGCCGCTACATTAGCGGAGTTTTTTTGTCTGCCTCTCAAGATACTTACCCTACTTGTTAGCCATCATGCTGCTTATGTCCAGTCCCACTGCATTCGATTCCTTGCTTTCGTCCATGGCAACGCCTATCGCCGTGTCTGCGTTCACTATAAGCGAATTATTGTGGCTTATCACAACGAATTGCGCATCCTTGCTCATCTCCTTTATGAGCCTAGACAATATTTTTGCATTCTCCGAGTCAAGGGCCGCATCCACTTCGTCGAACAGGTAAAGTGAGGATTTCTTGCATTGATGTATGGAAAACAGCAGCATAAGCGCTATTATGGACTTCTGGCCTCCTGACAGCGATTTCAGCGGAATATCGAGCTTTCCGTCAGTCATCTTTATGTACAATCCGCTGTTAAGCGGATCCTTTTCATCGTCAAGCATTATGGTTCCCTTCCCAGGAAACACCTGATTGTACAGCTTGGTGAAATTCTTATTCACCTCATTAAGCATCTCCATGAATGTCTGAAGCTTCTTTGAGTCTATTTCCTCAATCATGCGCAGCACCGCATCCTTCTCATTGTGTAACGTGTCTACCCTTGACCTTGCCTCTTCGGTAAGCTTCTTTCTTTCTTCATACAGCTCCGGAGCCCTGAGGTTAACGTTTCCCAGCTCCGTTATTCTAACCTGCAGGGTATTTGCCTCAAGCTCCATATCAGGTATCTTGTCCTTTACAACTATCAGTGATTTGTCGTACGTTGACAACTCTGCAGCGATATCGTTGAATCTCGTCTCGCTATTTCCCCTCTTTATGCCCAATTCGCTTATCTGCCTGTCAATGTTAGAAGTGTCGCTGCTAAGCGATCCGATGGCATTGCCCAGGCTAGCCAGTTCGGTATCCAATGAAGTTACTGTTTCAAACGCATTCTTTGTAGATTCGTTCCTCCCGCTTATCTCTTTTTCGAGCTCGGAGCGTGACTTTGCAAGCAGGCCTTTTCTTACCTCCTTGTCACGTAGGTCAGATTTCATCTGCTTTAACTGGTTCTTTGCACTGGATACAGCAGTGCTGAGCTCGCTGGACTTCTGTTCGAGCATTTGCATCTCCTTGTTAAGTTCTGCCCTTGCGATCTTGTAGCCTTCTATGTCATCCCTCATCTTCTCTGACATTGCCTTTTCCTCCTTGAACTTTGCTGACCTGCCCATATTCAACGCAGAATTCATCTTGTCGTAGACCGCTGAGCGTGACTCCCTATGCGAATTTAGGGCGGAGGCTATCTCCAGCCTTTCTCTGTCCTTCTTTGACATCTCGTCACGTATCTTTGAGATCCCGACTGAACACGATTTTATCTGCACATTTAACTCAGACTGCAGCTTAAGCATATTGCCCAGGTCGTCCTTGGCAGCTTTTATGGCTGCTGCAACCCCGCTTATCTGCGCCTCAACAAGATATCTTTCCTTCTCTGCGGCCCTCAGCGACTCGGCGATAAGTTCTGCGCCCTTTCTCAGCTTGGACTTTTCTGCATCAAGATCTGCAAGCCTGCCTTCTATTGCTGCAAGGGAGATTCTCCTTGAAGAGCCCCCGGATATAACGCCTGATTGCTCTATGAGCTCCCCTTCAAGGGTCACGTATCTGTGCTTCCCTATGCCGTATTTTTTGGCGTCTCCAGAAGAATCTATGAGGTAGGTATTGTTGAAGATGTATGAGAAGGCCTTCGCAAACTTTTCGTTGTATTTCACTATATCCAATATGGGAATCAGCCCTTTTTCCTTCTGCTGCTTCTCGGGGTTGAGTTCTGATAGAGGTATGAATGTTGCGCGGCCCATGTTATTCTGCTTTAGGTAGTCAATTATCTTTGTGCCAATATCTATGGATTCCACTACAAAGTAATCGAATCTGCTTGATGCGGCGACCTCAACAGCACATGCATGATGTACATCGTACTGGCATAGCCTTGATGCCTTTCCGTAGAATCCGTCCTTCTCCCCGAATTTGTCGGATATCTTACCAAGAAGGCCGCCCTCCCTGGATTGAGCTGCGGCGCGCTGTTCCATAAGCCTGAACTGCTCCAAGTCTATCTCAGAAAGCCTCTGCTTTGCCTTGGAGCTCTCGGTTGTCAGTTTTGCAATTGTTGCTGCATTGTCAGTTAGGCGGAGGCGGGCACTCCTGAGCTCTTCCTCCTTATTCGCAGTTAGCTTCAGCATCCTGTCGCATTCGTTCCCGATATCAGACAGCTTTTTCTCTGATTCCGATTTCCTTGATTCGGAATTCGACAGGTCCGACTGCAGTTTCTGCATGTAGACCTCAAGCTCGGTGAGTATGCCCTCGTGCTCGGATATCGTACCGTCAAGCTCCTTGAGATCCTTCTGAAAATCTGCACCATCGTATAGAATGCCGAGTTTGGCAAGCCCAGCCTCCAGCACTGCAACCTTCTTGGTAAGCTCGTCTACAGACAGGGTGTTTGAGGTTATTTTTTCGTTAGCAAGAGCCAGTTCCTGGCCAGACTGCAAAATAAACGCATTCCTGTCCTCAATAGATCTCTGCAGTGCAGGCATCTCAACCTCAAGCTTTGCGAGCTCTCTGCTCAGGTTCTCCAACTTTGCGTTTGTCTCACCTGACGTTGAGGATATCTTGTTTAGCTGCGCAGTCATGGCCTCCCTCTCGCCGCTAAGCTGGGTGCGCTTATTGTTCAGTTCGGCGAGTTTGCCAGATACCTCGGATTTCCTCGAGTTTAGCAATTTTATCTCCTTTGCACTGACGTCAAGGGATTCCTGAAGCTCAGCCTGCCTTGCCAACAGTATGCTATACCGGAGGCTTGTCAGCCGCTGTTTCATGTTGTTCCACTTCTCTGCTGCCTCTTTTTCCTTTTCAAGCTCATTTAGGAATCCCTGCCTTTCGTTAAGCTGGGCATTTGCAACGCTTATGTTCTGCTCCACCTTGTCAAGCTCCTTGAGAGCCTCGGATTTTTTGTATTCGAAGTCCCTTATACCTACTGCAGTGTCTATCAGAGACCGCCTATCCTTAGAATTCATCTGTGCAATTTGATTTATCATTCCCTGAGCTATTGTAGTTGTATCATCCACCTTAACCCCATTAGATGACAGGACCTCTATCACCTCCCGCCTTGTCATTGTCTTCCCGTTAAGCTTATAGTGGGTCTTCGAATCCGAGTTTACCGACTTGATTATTGTTATATTCTGTCCGTCACCCTCGAATTCCATTTTCACATGCGCAACGAGGGGCTCTCCGGATCTTTTCTTCATGTTCCTGTTTATAAGCTCGCTGAGGCCATCCACCCTTAACGCAGACAGCGAAGGCTCGCCGAGGTCGAACATCATCGAATCGAAGATCACGCTCTTTCCGCTTCCGTTTGGACCGACAACGCAGTTGAACCCCTTGCTAAAAAGAAGTTCCGCATGCCTAAATGACTTGAATTTATCTATGATAAGTGACTTTAGGTACAACATACTTCAACACCGGTCGCAGTATTAAGATATCGACAAATTATTTAAAAGCTTTCCTTTTAGGTTTCCTTGCTACATGCAAGGTAATGAGCGCGGCAAGATGAGACCCAGTCGCTATGCCCATGAGCCTCGAGCCCTTTACTATTGCAGCAATCCTGAATGCGTTTCCTTCCGTCTTTGACAGCACATCCACAATGTTCATAGAAGGAGGCAGATTTGGTATCTGGACTGCGATATCCTTTAACTTCCTTGCTTTTGAAATGGCCTGCTTATCGAATAGATTTATCGCTGCAAATCCACGGTTTGGGATCTTGATTAACACCAGGTGCTCCTTCTTCCTGCGTATTGTGTTGTAAAGCTCGCTTATATCTGCATTATAGTCCATGAGCGCATAGTCATGGCTTAGTGCGTCTGCAACAGTAATTCCCTTTGCATTCTCGCGCAGCGTGACGGCGTTCTCCTCTGCCTTCATGCCGCTGTATATGAAGAACACTATTATCATGTCCCAGAGAAGCGTAAGCTCCTTATATCCCAAGGAATACCTGCTGGGAACTGCGACGAATACCAGGGTACCGATTACTATAAGCCACAGGAAGTACTTGCTTATCTTTACAGTCTTCATTGTCGCTTCGTAGAACCCAGACCTTCTCTGCAGATAGCTTCGAAGCACTCTGCCCCCGTCCATCGGAAACGCGGGGATAAGATTGAACAGGCCAAGAAGTATGTTTATCAGGAACAGGTACTGCACTATGTAGGTTATTAGCCCTGGCGGAGTTACTGCCACCAGAATACCGAACATGCTGCCGAGAAACATGCTCATTATCGGCCCTGCAATAGCTATGTTTAATTCCACTGCAGGATCTATGTTAAGGTCGTCGATGATTGATGCGCCGCCTATCGGCAGCAGTATTATCTTGCTTACTTTTATGCCGTTTCTAAGCGCAGTTACCGAGTGCGATAATTCGTGCACAAGCACGCAGACGAAAAGCAGGATCCAGATAAGACCAAGAAGCGGGGACAGATATATGAAGAATAGTATCAGCAGAATGAAAAGCCAGTTTAGCTCTATGTCTATGCCGAATATGCTGCCTATTTTTATTGAACCGTCTGCCATCACCATTATTTCCAAAAAAAGACTTATTAATGCTCTTACAGTCATCATCTCATGGGAGTATTATTCATTGACGGAGCCCCGGCATTGATGATCGAGAAAGAGAGGCTTATTGTGGTTGGTGATCTTCACATAGGCGTCGAGGAGAAATTTGCAGATTCGGGAATATCATTCCCTAATGCGGCAGCGGCAATGGGCAGAGAGCTAAGGTCCATAGTTGAGAAGAACAACGCATCCGGGGTAGCCATTCTAGGAGATATAAAGCACAGGATAACAAACCTTACAAGGGAGGATATGAACTCTTTCAGCAGCTTTTTCCATGCAATGGACGGGATAGGGATAAAAGTGGCAAGAGGCAACCATGATGCCTACATAGAGGATCTGCTGCGCCGCATAGGATTCGATGCAAGCGTAAGCAAGGAGATACTTACCTCTGATTCTGCACTAATGCATGGCAATGCCATGCCTTCTGAAGAGGCGGTGCTTAAGGACTACATAATATGCGGACACGGCCACATAGCTGCGCAGGTCAACGGAGTGGACAGGAAGGCATGGCTGGTAGCCAGTGCAGGCGGCGGAATGAAAGAGCATTATGGAAAATACAATAAAAACATAAAGCTGATCGCAGCGCCTGCGTTCAACAGGTTGATAACAGGAAGCAGAATAGGGTACGAGACAGGAGAGCATCTGCCGCTGCTCAATAATGGATTATTTGATTTCAGTAACGCAAAGGCGTACGACCTTTACGGGAATCTGCTTAAGAGATAGCAGTATTGCTGAAGGGGAGACTGAAAGGGTAGGGAATCAGATCGGGTTGGGCCTGAACCTCTCCTTGACTTCGTGCATGCGGTTGTTGACAATGGCCTTCCATTCATCGAAACTGCGCGGATCCTTAGGATAATTATTATAAAGCCCGTTCATCTCCTTCATTACCTTAACGCAGTATATCAGATCCTTGAATGCGTTTATATTGGAGAGCCCGCTAAGCACTTTGGTGAATGTGTTTGCAATAGTTATCTCAGGCACGTTGCCATAGCTTATCTGTATGGCCTCTTCCTTTGTGAGGAACTTTGACATGCCATAGTTTATCAGGCCATTGTTGAGAGACTGCAGATATATCCTGAAGACCTCAAGGCCTGCGGTCTTGTTTCCATATACTTCATTATATCTTATATTGTACTTCCATAAGAATTCGATGCCTGCGTCATTTGCAGCTACGGCTTCGGCTGCAACCTTTCCAGCTATTGCACCTGCGGTCATTGCCGGACCTATTCCTCCTGCACTTATTGGATTTGGCATTGCCATGCTGTCGCCAGCGCCCATGTATCCAGGAAATACCAGCGAGTCAAACTGCCTGCGGACAGTAACTGACCAGTATCCTTTGCCGTTTGCATCCGTTTCGTCTATCTTTATGTTCTTTACTACAGGATTCCATGCCACGTACTGGTCTATAAGCATGTGAAGCGTGTCCTTCTTGTTCATCTTTGCATTCCTTATATCAAGGCTCTTCTTTTCTACGCCGAGCCCTATGTTCACCCTGTTGCCGCTCTTTGGAAATACCCAGCCATATCCGCCGGGAGCAAGCTGCTGGTTCAGGTGTATAAGCGCATTGCCCTTGTCGTAATAGTTTATGTCGCTGCCATTAGCGTCGAAGTGGCATATGTATCTGCCGGTTGACTCTATGTCATTAGTGCTTACGGTATTCTCTATGTACTTGTTCTGCGGCAGCTTCCTTCTTATCGTGCTTGCAATTCCCAGCGTATCTATTACTATCTTTGATCTGTACTTTACCTGTGCGCCTTTCTCATCCCTGCCATATACGCCCACAACCTTGCCGTCCTCGATTATTGGACCTTCAACCTCGTGATGGGGCATATAATCCGCTCCGCTGTTTTTTGCGAAGTCTATGAGCACGCGTGCAAGCTTTGGCCTGTCAAGGCTGTATCCTGCGCCCTCAAACTGGAATTTTCTTGTAAGATCCGGACTTAGGACCTGCACGCCTTCTACAGAAATGTCCAGCACTGGCTCGGTAAGCCTTAGGCCTATCTCCTTATGAATGAAATCAATGTGGGTCTTTGCCACTGCGTCTCCGCACACCCACCCCCAGTTTGTCTTTTTTCCGACTTGTGAGTAGTCATTCCTGTCAAGGACCAGTACCTTTGCACCGCCCTTTGCAGCGCCTGCAGCTGCAAGAGACCCGGATATTCCTGCACCAGCAATGATAACATCATAATCTGACATACCGATGACCTTAGCTGTGATTTCTTACTACAACTATTGGTATTGCCTCCTCCTTAAACTCCAGATCAGCAAGCGCAAGAGGGTCAGTGACTCCCTGCGGCACTTTTATAAGTGGCGGTGCGCCGTATGCCAGCTGAAGCGCCCTGGCACCGATTATGGTTGCCTTTTCGAATTTTGTGTATTCCATCTGCTCCCCAGCACTAAGTATGATGTGTAAATAACCAAGCATGATTATTAGTATAATAAGTCTTTTATAGCTATGGGATTAGACGAAAATTTGGGCTCTCCGGTTTCAGGTGTATGAAGGAATTGGTAGAGTAGGCCATGTTGCCGAGCCGCTTCACTTTCATGACCTTTCCCATATTAGCATTGAGATCCCTCCATGAAAATCCCCTGCTACGAAGAGGTTATGTATCGCCGAAGGTGCTTTTATGGTTTGAGGTAGCCATGCGGCGCTTGAACTGATTATTTATTTCTTCTTGATTGGTTTTTGAAGTAAAATATAGAACCGTCTGCTTTTAAAGTAAAATCTTATTGTTTTATAATCTCCGAATAGATTCTTAAGTTCTGTCTTTGTAAAGTAATGGTAATAATCCCCGCGACTACCATGCCTGTATGTTCCGTCTTCCCTTGTTTTAATCTGACCGTAAACTCTTTTTCTTTGCCATGTAAAGTGCTGATCACTTTCAATATAAAAATATCCCCCGGTTTTCGTTATCCTATCAATTTCTTTTACATACTTTTCAATATCGGCCATTTTTGCCTGATACAGAGCCCGAACAGCGATTACCGCGTCAAAAAAGCCGTCTTTATATGGCAACTTGCCCTTAAGCATTGATAATTTGAATTTTACTTTGGTTTTAGCACGCACCTGTTTCGTCAGTGCCATTTGTATTGCTATTTCAGATCTGTCGAAACCATAAATTTTGAACCCCTTTTTTGCTAAGAATATGGAGTTTCTACCTGCGCCACAATAAAAGTCAAGAATCCGTTTTACACCTTTTTCCTTGAAAAAAGTGCTTAAATTATTCATGCTTTTCGATGGATGTTGTTGCCCGACACCTGAACCTTTATAATAACGTTCGTAACCATCTTTCAATCATACACCTATTGTGTTTCCTATCTTATACCTTTATACTTTATCCTTTATTAGCCATACGGCGTTTGAGTGCGTCTATTTTTTTATTTATTTCTTTGGCAGACCCCTCTTTGTCCTCTACTTCCACTATCAGATAAGTGTAAGGCTCGTTCTTGAATTCTATCGTCAGGCATTTGTTAATGTCGCGCATTGCAAAAAACGCCTTCTTACCACGGAGCAGGTATCTTCCCTCCTTGATTATGCCTGGCACGCCAGTGCCCCCGTATCTGATGCCTTCCAGCCATTTCCTGCTTTCTGTTGTTATCGAAACAACATTCTGCAATGAGAACCGGAGTTCCTTCATTTTAAGCGCTGCTATCTTCTCCCAACCCAGAAATTCCACAACAAGCGCATCTCCATCAATGCTTATCTTGTGCACCACTTAATTCATCCCGATTACTTATTTGGTATTTGTAATAAACCTTTATATAGAGGCTATCAAGGAGCGCTGCGGCATTTGAGCTCTGCGTGCACACCCGCGCCCTAAAGTGCCGTGCAGGTGCGTTATCTAAAGTGTGGTTTAGGTTGCTGTAACTGTTTTATGAAAAACCAAGTGGGATAATAACGTATGTCCAAACGCCTGCTGCTATAACATAAAGTGTGAGGATAGCATATAATACAAAAAGGATAACTGCTGTCCAACTCGACTTTCTTAAAAGCATGAAGAATATGCTAGATAAAAGGGATGCTATAACTAGGAAAATAATAACGTGTAATTGTTGGTAAAAGTATAAAAATATTCCCTGTAAATCCTGTTTTTTGTCTGTTCTAGCCCTAGCCCCTTAAGCATGCCCGAAAAAGCCGTTCCCGGAGGACGTCCTGCATGTTTTGCCAGCCTTCAAGCCCCCTTTTTCTAGATAAAACCTCTTTTTGCCACTGAGCAGGGCGAAGATGGTGTAAAAAGAGGGTTTTGCGGAGGTGGGCCGACCCGTGCCTGCTTGGAAGTGGGTTTTATCATAACAAGCCCATTATTCTGCGAGAATAGTCTATAGCGCGTCACCGTATGTTCTTGTAGTTGGATCTTGACTTCTTCAGGAAGTTGTACATCAGCATGTTTATGAAGTAGTATATGAAATAGCCGCTTATTCCCCAGGCAGCAACCCTCCGGGTACTTGACTTGACGATGGCCCCGTTGGAATAGACTATTCTGCCCTTGCCGTTCAGCTTCTTTGACAGATCCCAGTCCTCATAAGTCAGGAATTTATCATTAAATCCGTTTACCTTTCTAAAAGTATCGGCATTGACTGCAAAATTAGAACCCATTATGGCAGGATGCCTTAGGAATATGGAAAGCTTGACAAAAAATACGGAGATAATCTTGTATCCGATGCGTATTCTTAACGGGGATTTTTCTAATGGAAGTATCGGACCGGTAGCAGCAGCAACACCAACATCCGAGAATATGGAATGATAGTTATCAAGCAGTCTGGGGGACGGCCTAGTATCTGCATCTATGAACACCAGTATCTTACCTTTTGCTATGCTTGCGCCTTTATTTCTACCGCTGCCTGGGCCATGGCCATTATCTATCAGTATATGCGCGTACTTTTTGGCTATGCGCACAGTATCGTCGGCGCTTCCCCCATCAACAACTATGGTTTCAAAATTCTTGAAGGTCTGCTTCTGGAGCCCTAGCAGTGGCTGTATTATGTACTTTTCCTCGTTAAGTGTTGGAATTATCACACTTATTTCGGGATTATTCACTTTGTCAGCGTATCGGTTCATAGTTCTCCTTGGATTTGTGGAATAGATTATACCTAAGCACATTGCCGGCATTGAACAGTATGTATCTTATTAAGCCCCATTTAACTATTCTTCTGGCGCTTGTTTCAACACGCGCGGTATCTACATATTTAACTGAACCGCACGCCTTCAGTCTTGCAACAAGATCTAAATCTTCGTATGTTACTAGTGATTCGTCGAACCCCCCCATCTTATTGAAAGCGGATCTCCTTACCGCGAGGTTTGAGCCGCTTATTGCAGGCATGCCCATAAGGAAGGATAATTTTGCAAGTACTACGGACGCGAACCAGTATCCGAATCTTATGAACATTGTTGTCTTTTCAAGTGGAAGAAGTGGGCCAGAGGCGGCAACTATTGACTTGTCTTCGAAAAGTCTGCTGTAGATCTTCAAAAGCCCCGGAGAAGCCCGCGTGTCGGCATTGGTAAAGAACAGTATCTTTCCTTTGGCAGCCCTTGCACCGGTATTTCTTGCAACACCTATATGCGGCCTGTTTTCTAGTATAATCCTGCCGTGTTTCCTCGCAATGTCCCTGGTCCTGTCGGTGCTGTTGCCGTCGACAACTATGATTTCAAAATTCCTGAACGTCTGGTCGGACAGGCCTTTAAAGACGTTTTTGATGTACCCTTCCTCGTTCAGTGAAGGTATTATTACGCTTATCTCGGGTTTACTTGGCATTTTGTTCGATCTCTTTCATTGATTTGAATGCAAACTTCAATACATGCCTTACATTCTGGAAGGTCTTTATTTTTTGTATCTCTGACGCGCCGATCCACCTTAACTCCGTAGACTCACCCTTTCCAGGCCTTCCACTGACACCTGAAGGCCTTGCAAGATATACTATATCAAAGTGTTTATGACTGCCTGCAGCATACGGGACATTCTCACAGATGGTGAGAAGGGGTTGCACAGGTTCCAATGCATCCTTTTCGTCCAGTGGAGGCAGTACCCGTCTGCCGATAAGTGAAACGCCCATTCCTGTTTCTTCCTTTGCCTCGCGTATTGCCGCTTCTGTAGGCATTTCGCCTTCTTCTATGTGGCCGCCGGGATATAGCCATACGCCCAGTTTTTTGTGTTTGAGTAGCAATATCTTGCCCTTATTTACTATTACGCAACCTGCAACAATGCATGTCTTTTCCATCAGGTCACCCGGGCTATGCGTATGCCTCGTGAAGCTCTGCAGCACCCCTTACCAAGATGTATAGTACGAGTATTGCTACCAACACATATCCTATGACCATAGGATATCCCCAGATATATGCAAATGCGAGATATGAGAAGGTAAGAAACTTTACTACATTTATTCCTCCCCTCCACAGGTTTGAAGAGTATATGACCTGCGCAAACCTTGTTTTCATCTTTGATGACGTACCCTTTGCAGCCATCACAGCATCCACAAAGGAGTGCCTTATTATTACTATGAATATTACGAAGACAGGTATCACTGCAAGATAGGTATATGTGGCCCAGAGGATGTATTCAGCTGCCCTGTCCCCGGCAACATCTATTCTAGGGCCGAATCTTGATGACCCGTTAGTCTTACCCTTGAATCTTGCAACTTCTGCACGCGATGCTTTATTGCCCATTAGCGCGGAGGCATATATGCCCAGACTTATTCTGCCCTTGCTGGATTCTCTTATTGCAAGGTAGCCATCGAATGCGTCCAGCGAAATCGCTGCTGCAATTATAACAGTGATTATTATGGGACTTGACTTGAGTAGTATAAGATATGCAACCACAACTATTAACAGAACACGGAATACTGTTGCTGCGTCTGCTGACCTCATTTTATTACCTATAAAGGTTTTACAGCAAAAAGATTTAAAGAATGGGATGCAATAGGATATCCTGGCCTCGGTGAGGTTTATGATAGATCTTAACAAGAACGAAGAGCACATACTGTCATACTGGAAGGAGCACGAGATACTTGAAAAAACACGGTCTAAGAACAGGGGCAGGAAATCGTTCTATTTCCTAGACGGGCCCCCGTTCGTGAGCGGGGACCTTCATCCAGGGCAGATGTGGGTGAAGTCCATGAAGGATGTAATCCTAAGATACCGGAGGTTCAGGGGATACGACGTTTATGACAGGGCGGGCTACGACGTACACGGACTGCCGATAGAGAAGCGGGCCGAGGCAAAGCTTGGTGTAACCTCAAAGAAGGACATAGAGGCCAAAATAGGCGTAGAGAACTTCGTAAGGACATGTAAGGATTATGTCGAATCGTATATAGGAAGGATGGATAATGATTATAGAAGGTTTGCAATGTCTATGGACTTCTCAAATCCGTATATCCCTTCCAGGACACCATATATGGAGATAGAGTGGGGCTATCTGAAGAGCATATATGAGAAGGGGCTGCTATATGAGGATAGAAGATCGACAACATTCTGCACCAGTTGCGGTACTTCGGTGTCGCAGGGAAGCATGGAGGTTGAATATAAAGAGGATACGGATCCATCCATATTCGTTGCATTCGAAGTGAATGCAAGGCTTTCAAAACCAAGGATAGAGATAGGCAACGAACTCAGTCTGCTTGTATGGACAACTACTCCGTGGACTCTTCCATCAAACCTTGCCGTGGCAGTGAACCCGAAGGAGCGGTATGTGATAGCAAGGATCGGGACGAAGAGATATGTACTTATTAAGAACAGGCTTGATGCGGTTGCCACCCTGCTGAACGAGAGCGCCATTGTGGAAAGCGAGTTTTACGGAAGCGAACTTGAGGGGATATATTACATTAATCCGCTTGAGCTACAGGTGCCGAAGCAGAAGGAGTTCAGAAGGTATCACAAAGTGGTAATGGCCGAAGGGCTCGTCTCTGCAGAGGAGGGAAGCGGAATAGTGCATATAGCACCGGGACATGGCCTGGAGGACTATCTTGTCGGAAAGAAGAACAAGCTGCCTATATTCTCGCCTGTTGACGTGCAGGGCACGTACACGGAAGATGCAGGCACATACCTCGGCTTGAAGGTTCCACAAGATGCAAACAGGCGAGTTATAGATGATTTAAAGTCATCTGGTTCACTCGTACATAGGGGAGATGTCACACACAGTTATCCACACTGCTGGAGATGCGACACCAAGCTGATATTCATTGCAACTGACCAGTGGTTCGTGAACATACAGAGAGTGAAAAAGAAGCTGATAAGAGAGAATGGAAAAGTAAATTGGCATCCTGCAGACGCAGCAAAATGGCAGGAGGCGGTGCTTCAGAGTTCCCCGGACTGGGCAATATCAAGGCAGAGGTATTGGGGAACACCCATGCCCATATGGAGATGCCAGTCATGCAAAGAGATAAAGGTCATCGGTTCTATCTCGGAGTTAAGGGAGAATGCAACTAACATAACCTATGTTGACTCGCTCACCGACATACATAGGCCGCACATAGACAACGTAGTACTCAGGTGTGGCAAATGCAACAGCGAGATGCACAGGATAGCAGATGTGCTTGATGTATGGTTTGATTCAGGCATAGCATACAGGGCAAGCCTGACTGAGGAGCAGTTCAGGCTTCTCTTCCCCATGGATTTCATACTCGAGGCAATAGAGCAGTTGCGTGGATGGTTCTCCTATCAGCTTAAGACAAGCGTGATAGTGCATGGAAAGAGGCCGTTCAAGAACGTGGTCATGCACGGGATGATGCTTGGAAGTGACGGTAGGGAGATGCACAAGAAGATAGGCAATTATGTGCCGCTGCACGAAATGCTTAGCAGCGGAGTGACTGCTGATTCGTTCAGGCTATGGTGTACTTCACATACCCCGCAGCTTGATCTCATATTCAGCATGGACAAGATAAACGAAGCAAACAGGGCGATTATACTTGTCTATAATGTAGCAAATCTTGCAAGCGAATATTCTGACGCGATAGGGTACAAGCCTAAAAAGATACACAAGCCAAGGGAAATAAGCCGACTTTATCCTGAGGATGCGTGGATATTGTCCAGGCTTCACAACACAATAAGGCAGGTAACGGAGAGTCTTGATCGATATGAGATATACAAGGCGGCAAATGCAATAAGATCGTTCTTTATAATGGATCTGAGCAGGTTCTACCTCAAGATAGCAAAAAGAAGGATACTTTATTCTCCGAAAGCCAGCGCAAAGTCCACCGTAGACCTGATAAACTACCTTCTGTACAACTCGCTTCTGCTTATAGCTCCAATAACCCCGTTTGTTGTGGAGAAGGTGTACCTCGACAGCTTCGGGTTTGAGGAAAGCATATTCCTGGAATCGTGGCCAAGGTATGATGAAAAATTTGTGAACAGCAATATGGAATCGCAATTCGATATAGCACTTGATGCAACCACGGCGCTTCTCAACAGCAGGGAGAAGGCGAATGCAAAGTTAAGATGGCCACTTGCAAATGCAACAGTTGAGGTGCACAGCGACGAGGCATTCAACGCAGTACAGAGACTTTCAGGCATAATAGAAGGATACACGAACGTGAAGAGACTATTGGTAAAGAAGGTCGGCAGGTCAAATGTGGAGATACGTCCGCTGTATGCGAAGATAGGTCCGAGGTTCAAGGAGAATGCAGGCGTGGTGGCAAGCGCCCTTAAAGACGCGGATTCAAACGTTCTCATGGAATCGATAGAAAAGTCCGGTGAGTATACATTGCATACTGAAAAGGGGCCAGTTGAGATCACCCAGGAGTATTTTGAGGCTGTGCAGAGGCTTGAGAGGACGGACGCAGTGGCATTCAGGCACGGCATGGCATACGTGGACAAGGAGATAAGCAGGGAGCTTTACGAGGAGGCGATGGTTAGGGAATTTGAGAGGAGTGTGCAGCTAGCTAGGAAGGAGATGGGACTGAAGAAGGCGGACAGGATAGTGCTGCGCTACAGGAGCTCGCCGGAGATTGCATTGCTGATAGAAAAGAATGAGGCCAAACTGAGATCCGACCTCAGCGCATCCGGAATTTCAAGAGAGGAAAGCGTGGGCGCAGGATTTGTTAAGGAATTCGAGGTAGGAAGAGAGAGGATAGCCGTAGGGATAGACAGAGCGTGACTATCCTATTCCTTTGTGGTGCCCTTGAAAAGCTTTTGTGCAGGCATCTTTGACCAACAGCTTTTGCATATTACAAGTCGCCATACCTTCGAGACCCTTCTGGAGCTCTTGACGCAGTTGAAGCATACCTTCTTCTTGCAGTAATTGCACGTGTTGTACTTGTATATCGTCTTTCCGCATCTTTCGCATATCACATAGATCACGTTGTAGGTTATGACAAAGCAGTAAGCTATAAAGAGTTAAGTCTTTTAATAGTTGTGGTGGCATGGCAAAGGCAGTGATAGAGACATACGGGTGCACTCTCAACAGGGCAGACAGCGATATTATTGAAGGCATGCTTAAATCAGAAGGCATGGAAGCGGAGTCGAAAAAATACGCAGAAAGCGATAATGCCGACTATGTAATAATAAATACGTGCACTGTCAAGAGACCGACTGAACAGAGGATACTGGACAGGATAAGAAAGGTCTCCGTCGGGAATGCACGGCTTGTTGTCACGGGATGTATGGCAAGTGCAAACAGGGACAGGATACTCGCTGTCGCCCCGAGGGCAAGCATAGTTACTACAAGCAACGTGCACAGGATAGCCGATGCCATTGAAGAGCTCGGTGCACGTGACAGGGTAGATTATGAAGGATACATGAGAAACGACAAGCTCGAATATTTCAGTCCGGGAGGCTCCGTAATTGCAAGGATACCGATAAGTGAGGGGTGCCTGAGCAATTGCAGCTTCTGTGAGACTAAGTTCGCGCGCGGGGCACTGAACAGCTATTCGGAAAATCTCATACTAAAAGCCATTGAGATCAGTGTGGGGAAGGGGGCAAAGGAGATAGAGCTGACCTCGCAGGACGTTGGCGCATATGGATTGGATAAGAAGACTAACATAGGAGAACTTCTTTCTGGAATTGCAGACATGGAAGGCGATTTCAGGATACGGGTGGGAATGCTCAATCCGGAACACCTTCCGAAATATATCGATACCTTGTTAATGGGCCTTGAAGACAAAAGGATCTACAGGTTTCTCCACCTTCCCCTCCAATCGGCAAGCAATAAGGTCCTCAAAGATATGGACAGAAGGTATACGATAGAGCAGTTCTGCAGCCATGTCGCCGAGATAAGGAATAAAATAGGCGACATAAGCATAGAAACTGACATGATAGTTGGATATCCTACTGAGACTGATGGAGATTTTCAGGAATCATTGGCGTTCATAAGGGAGCTAAGGCCCGCATTCACCAACGTATCCAGATTCGGAGTAAGGCCGCACACAAAGGCATCAAGGCTGAAGCAGATAAGTAACATGCGCATAAAGAATAGAAGTTCGGAGATGTCCAGAATTGCGAGGTCAATCCAGAAAGAGGATCTGTCACGGCTAGTGGGAAAGACCGAAAGCATACTAATAACAGAACAGAATGACAGGTCCATAATTGGCAGGGATGATTGCTACAGGATAGTGGCACTTAACAGAGAAATCTGCAATGCACGCTTAGGGGAAAGGTTAAACGCAAGGATTATCGGAAATACGTCAGTGTGCCTGCTTGGAACTGCGCTATAGATTATTTGTTAGCCTCAAGGAACTGGATGTTTGCCAGTATCCGCTCTGTGGTGTCTGCATAGGCCTGCTTCATATCGTCCCTCATCATTCCTTTTTGGCTGAAGAATCGGATTACCTCCTCAAGGTCCTGGCGGGTGTCCAAAACGGATAGTGCTTCCACGAATTTCCCGATCATGTTCGTTCCGCCGAGATATCTTGACTTCAGCTCCTCAAAATTATCCTCTGTCCATTTCAGTATCATGCCCTTTGCCGCAGGATTGCGATAGGCGCCGAACGAAGTAAGCTTGAAGGTGTCCTGTATTTTGACATCAGGGGACATTGCAAAGTCAAATGACCTGAGCAGAAGATTTTCGTCGGCAAACATTGACATTGCTTTGAGCAGCCTGGCCTTTTCTTCTGCAACCTTCTCTGACTTGAATCTCTCTTTCAGCAGCCCGAATACCTTCTCTCCCTCCGACCTTGCTGCAATGTAGTAGACTGCGCCGCGTATGTTTGGGTCTATCTCCTCGCCGTTGTTCATGTGTGCATAGAACATCTGAACGGCCTTGGATATGGTTGGCTGGTGGCCGGCAAATCCCAGCTCGAGTATTGCCGACGGCCGCGTCATTGTATCAAATGCAGTCTCCCCGCTCTTCCTTTCCCATCCGAGTTTATCAAGCAGCCTTATGCCATCTTGTATGAGCATATCCTTTGCCCTTTCGTTCTTTCCTTTGGGAAGTGCATTGGACAGCGCGCTGAGTCCGCCCAATACGCTTGAGTTTGTCGGGTAATCTGCGTCTTTGCAGTATCTCTCAACAAAATCAAGATAGCTTTCTGCGCTTATTCTCCCAGATATTGCGCGTGCAAAAAGGTCATGATGCACACCCCATGAGTCTATGCTTTCCACCCTCTTTGCGGCAATCAGTGCGCCAAGTCTGTCGACATCATCGCCCTCGTATGCCACCCTGTAAAATCCGTTCTGGCCGAAGTTAAGCTTTATCCACTGGTCCCTGCCCATTTTTATGCTTGCAGTCCTGCCGTCCATCAGCAGCTGGTGGTCTTCTCCCGACACCTGATAATTGACAGGTATGGGCCAGCTTGTGGCATCTGACAGATTGTTGAGCAGGAAGTGCCTTTGCTGCTCCAGTTTCACCCCGCTTTTTGTGCGGCTTACTGCTATGGAAGGATACCCTGGCAGGTCTATCCACCTGCTTGCAACCTTGGATACGCTTACATCCTTATTCCGCTCCCGTGCAACCTCATCCATAAAGCCCCAGAGATCCGCCCTTGTTGCATTCGAATACGAATACTTGATAAGATACCTGTGCAGTCCCTCCCTGAATATCTCCTTGCCCGCATAACTCTCTATCATGTTGAGTATGGATCCCCCCTTTTCGTAAGTTATCGCTCCGAACAGCGTATCTGCGTCTGCAGGAGACCTTACATTGACGCTTATCGGATGCGTAGAACTGAGCTGGTCAGCTGACAGGGCCGCAGACGTGTCCTCTGTGATGAACTCTCTCTTCATCTGCCAGTCCGGGAATATGAACTCCATTGCCTTGTAGCCCAGGAATTCGGCAAATGCCTCGTTCAGCCACAGATCATTCCACCATTCCATTGTGACCAGGTTGCCGAACCATTGGTGTGCAAGCTCGTGCGCGATCACCATTGCAACCCTCTGCAATGTCGCAATGGAGGTATTATTGTTTGCAAGCAGGTCTACCTCCCTGAATGTTATGGCTCCCCAGTTCTCCATTGCGCCCGCGGAGAAGTCTGGTATTGCGATAAGGTCGAGCTTTGGGAGTGGATACTTTATCCCGAAGTAATCCTCGTAAAAATCAAGGAATTTGCGCGCAAGCTGGAGAGGTACATCTGCCATGTGACTGTTGCCATGAGTTGTCAAGACGCTTATCTCCGTATTTCCTGATGTGTCGCTGAGCCTGTCGTAATTTCCGATGCCGAGGTATAGAAGGTAGGTTGACATCTTTGGCGACTTGCTGAACTTTACTTCCTTAAGGCCGTTTCCAAGGTCAGTCGATGACGCGGACGGCATATTTGATACGCATTCCAGATCGCTTGGCACTATCATTGAAACATCAAATACAGCCTTGAACTCCGGCTCGTCGAAGCATGGAAACGCCTTTCTTGCATCGGCAGATTCAAACTGCGTGGTAAGCAGGACATTGGCCTTATCTCCGTCCACATATGTGCTTCTGTAGAAGCCGTACATTCCGTCATTGTTTGTTCCTGAGAAATCTATTTTTATCTGCGCATCATGGCTGACGTCATTGGCAAGCTTAAGCACTATTCTCTCATTGTCTGGATCCACTTTCACAACTGCCTGCTGCACCACGCCATTTGATATGACTACCGCGCCGTTTATTGTGAGCTCTGCGGCATTCAGCTGTATCTCATTTGTAGCAGACGCTATATTGACGTCTATAACAACTGTTCCGTCAAATGTAGAACTGCCAAAATCAGGTTTGACTGAAAGTGAATATTTGTTTGGTGATACATTCCTTCCCAGTGTTTGGTGCGGTTCTTCCTTTCCGCTTGCTTTTTGTTGCTTATTTTTAGTAGGCATGTGGATTGACTCGGCCATCCAGATAAGATGATACTGCCCGGATCTATGTGGGAATTATCTCATATATAAAGGGGTAGCATGACCGTCGTGACCGGGATTTTATCGGTTTGCATCCATGAATCTTATGTTGGAATCTATCTGCTCTAGGGTATTGTTTAGGGAATTTCGCAGGTCTTCACGGAAGTTCTTCTTTGCCCTGAAGAATCTTTTAACTTCGGCAAGATCCTTCCGTGTTCTTAGCACGCCGAGGTTGTCTATGTATCTCCCCAGCATATGCGTTCCGCTTGCATACCTCTTCAGCAGCGTATTCCAGTTTTTCTTCGTCCATCCAAGGAGTATTGCCCTGCCAAACGGATTCGAGGCGCCAATTGCAGGTAGAATATATGAATCCTGGATCCTTACGTCTTTTGAAAGTGAAAAATCGAATGCCCTGCGCATCAGTCTGCTGTCGCTGAAGAATGCCAGCGATTTCAACAGCCTTATTTTCTCCTCGGGAAGAGATTCCCTTAGGTATCTGGATCTGAGCAGGTCAAATATTTTCTTGCCTTCGGACCATGCGGCAAGATAGTATACCGCGCCACGTATGTTTGGGTCTATTATCACCTTGCTTTTCATATGGTCATGGAACATCCGCACGGCCTTGTCAAGCGTTGGCTCGTATCCTGCAAGCCCGGATCTCAGTATTGCGGCAGGCCTGAGAAGGGTGTCAAATGTGCTCTCCCTGGGCTTTCTGGACCACCCAAGCTTGCCAAGAATCTCGTTTGCATGCATTATTAGCAGCTCCTTTGAGCGTACGTTGCCCTCTCCGTATAATCTGTCGTAGATCCATGCAATGCTCCCAAGGACATCGGCATTTAGAGGATAGCCGCCATTAAGGCAGTATCTCTCTGCAAATTCAAGATAGTCGTCGGCGTGGACCCTGCCGGACCTCGACATGGCAAATATGTCATGTTCAACTCCCCACGAGTCCACATTGCCAAGGGAACCGGAAAGGATAAGTTCGCCAAGGCGTTCTGCATCTTCCCTGTCATATGATACCCTATACAGACCTGCCTGCCCAGCATTGAGTTTTATCCATTTGCCTTCTCCGACATTTATTGTAGATGACCGTTTATTGATAATGACCCTGTGCCTTTTACCAGATACCAGATAGTTTACAGGTATTGGCCACACCGTATTGTCATGCTCTCCGTTTAGAAGAAAGTATCTGCTTTGCCTTAATGTGACCCCGTGTCTGCCCCGTTTTACATCTATTGAAGGATATCCGGACTTATTTATCCAGAAGCTTGCCACATCGTATACCATTACATCCTTATGCCGTGACCTTGCAACCTCGTCTATTGCACGCCAGAGGTCATACTTTGTTGCGTTTGAGTATGCATGCTTTTTAAGATACCTGTGCAGCCCTTCCCTGAATATCTCTTTCCCAACATAATCCTCAATCATATTGAGTACGGTTCCACCTTTTTCGTAGCTTATTTCGTCGAATATCTGATCCACGTCGGCAGGCGACCTAACGTTAACGCTGATAGGGTGGGTGGACTTAAGCTGGTCTGCGGCAAATGCAGTTGCAATTACCTGTTGCGTATACTCTACCTTCATTTTCCATTCGGGAAATACACCGTCCATTGCCTTGTAGCTCATGAATGTGGCAAAGCTCTCGTTCAGCCATAGGTCGTCCCACCACTTCATTGTGACAAGATCGCCAAACCACTGATGCGCAAGCTCGTGCGCTATGACCTCTGCTATCCGCTGCAATACTGCAAGAGAGGAATTTTTGTCTGCCAAGATCTCCGTCTCCCTGAATGTTATGGCTCCCCAGTTCTCCATTGCGCCCGCGGAGAAGTCTGGTATTGCGATAAGGTCGAGCTTTGGGAGTGGATACTTTATCCCGAAATAGGCCTCGAAGAACTTAATAAATCGCTTTGCATACTCGAGGGATAGGAATGCGAGCTTCCTGTTACCCGGAGTAGTCACAACCCTTACCTTCAGGTCGCCCACATTGCCGGTCGCATAGTCGTAATTTCCAACGCCCAGGTATAACAGGTATGAAGACATTCTAGGGGTATCAAAGAATACAACCTCCATTTTGCCGCCGCCGATGTCCGTTTCTCTGGAGATGGGCATGTTTGATATGCATTCCAGTCCCTTGTCAACTACCAATGCAACACTGAATATGGCTTTGAAAGCGGGTTCATCGAAGCATGGAAATGCGTTCCTTGCATTGGCAGCCTCAAACTGCGTTGTGAGGATATGTTTATTTGATCCCTTGTAGTTGTAGCTGCTTCTGTAGAACCCGTATAGTGCACTATTGTTTGATCCCTCGAAATCAATCTTAATCTGTGATTTGCCCACTATGGATTTCTTGAACTTCAGCGTTATGGTCTGGTCCTTGTTGGATATAACAGTAACCCTTTGCACATGAGAACCGGATTCTATCTCCGCAGATTTTATCCTGAGATCCGCGGCATTTAGAGAGATCTGCCTCGTGGGTCTCCTTACTGTTACATCTATTGATTCGTTGCACAGATATAGAAATGTGTCCTGATTTGGGGTAACTCTGAGGGAATAATGCAGAGGGATAACATTCTCCCCAAGTGTCTGGTACTTTTTCGTTTCGTTTGCCCCCGGCATATATGCAGCCTCATTCTTTTAGTTCCTTTATTGCGACGATTATCTCCTTCTCATGTCCAAGGGGGTTTACCTTCGGGAATATTCTTGCTATCTTCCCATCCCCATCTATTATGAACGTTTTTCTTAGTGTGCCTTGGCCAAATATACCTCTGCTGCCGTAGGCTCCATAGCGCTTTATGGTCTTGCTTGTTGGATCGGAAAGCAGAAGCACCTTCAACCCGTATTTAGAGCAGAATTTAACATGGGAGCCGATATCGTCGTTACTTATCCCTACCACCTCTGCGCCCAACCTGCGGATGGTCTCGAATTCCGACGTAAAGCTCTTTGCCTCCATTGTACAGCCAGGGGTATCGTCCCTTGGATAGAAATAGACTACCAGGTACCTGCCTAAGAACTCTCTTAGAGAGTGTTTCTTACCATCAGAACCGTCTAGATTGAAATCCGGAGCGTAAGCCTTGATATCCAGCAATAAATCACAGTAGATATATTATCTGCAAATGTTTTTAAAGCTTGGAACGGATATTGTCTGGTAGACTTGGCCGTGATTAGTTGATACCGATAATAGGACGGATATTTGGCAAGAGGGAGACTTCTGAGAATTTGAATCGGCAGGACTCGAGGATAAACGTAACAGTAGTGAATCTCAAGTTTATGGGCAATACGCATGGGCTTGGTGGCATTAAGTCTGACAAGCCCATTTTTGAGCTCGACATACCGTTCCAGAATAAGATGGGCAGCGAACTGCTCCCTAACAATATAAAGGGCCCGAAGATAAGGATAGATAAAATCTCGGTAGCAGGGCCGTTTGCGTTGCTGGATATCAGCCCGAAACTTCCGGTAGATGTGGAGTTTATGTCAAGGGCGGTATTCAGGCTGAGGATAAAGGGACCGGATGTCAGGTATGAGGGCCCACTTTCCGTGAATTTCGGCAATGACCCAGCAGGCACAGTCAATATAGGGATCGGGAGAATAATATTACACCATAATGGAAAGGACATCGAGCTGGAAAATTCGCAGATAATCTCAAATATGCAGAGATCACAGGTATTCAGGCAGGGCATACAGCTGTACAGGATAATGTCATTGGGAGATACGTTGAACAACATAGCTATAAATAGGCCTTTCGAGGTCATTGACACAGAGCCAAAATTGCCGGTAAACCTTAACAAGAAGGACAGTTACATAATAAACATATTTATCAAGGCTCCTGACGTAAGTTATTCTGGGAATCTTGACATTGTCTTTGAGTAGTGGTTTGATGCACTTCCTCGTATCTGTTCCAATAAACGAGAACCTGGCGTCATTCATAGGAAAGAAGGGGTCCGAGGACGGCTTGGTATTCTTCAACAGGAAGCTGGGAGATAATACGATAGTGGCAATAATGCCTGCGAACAAGGAGGACAGGGTATATTACAACATGGCTGAATCAATGCTGATATGCACACAGATAGTAATAAGCACGGAGACTGTGGATAAATCACTGGGCGAGGCAGTAGTAGCTGCATCCCTTGCCGGAAAACATATCATAATAACCGATGACAATGATGTATCCGGAATAGTTGGGGGTCTGCTTGAGGATTTTGAGGTGGCACCGATGGATGCGCTTCTGGACAGAATAACTGGCAGGAACGAAGTGCATGAAGGGAGATTGAGAATTGACGTGGACAAGTCATTTCCGGTAAAGGGCATAGGCACTGTTGCGCTCGGCATAGTGACAAATGGCGTTGTGAAGGTGCATGATACGCTTTATAGCGGGGACGGAAAACAGGCTACAGTCAAGTCAATACAGAGCCAGGATATTGATGTGGCTGAGGCAGGATATGGGACCAGGGTGGGTCTTGCACTGAAGGGAATAGAGCATAACGATCTTGGAAAGGGAGATCTGCTTCTTGCCGAGCCGTATAGAAGGACAAGGGCCGCAAGAATAAGCCTGCGCATAAGCCCGGCGTCAAAGGAGGCGATAGAGCCGCAGGGAAGGTACATGTTCGTGTCTAATCTATCACGCGCCTTCTGCAAGATGGAGGAAGTTGGCGCAGATTCGGCAAGGGTGGCGTTTGAAAAGCCGCTATCCGTACTCAGCGGGGACAGATTCCTTCTGATACGTGATGCCAGCCCAAGAATATTCGCTTCAGGAACAGTAACGGAGTGCATTATCTAGAGTTTGTGCCACATGTCCCAGAACTGTCCGCGCAGCCTGCTTATCTCGTCGCTGTTATAGGTTATGCTTATCTGCTCGAGGTTCCTGTGCGTGCCCTTGTACGTGAGGTTTGCAGATCCGGTTATCGCCATGTTATCCGATATGTATATCTTTGCATGAACGAACTGCCTTGGCACCTTGAGGACTATGTTCTGTTTTCTTGATGAGTACTTGAACAGGCCTATCGCAGCAGGGATCAGGGAAGGTATTATTAACATCAGGCCCAGGCCTGCCAGTGTGGATACGGATACAAGGAGCATTGATAGGAGCATGTATCCAAGGACCGCGAATGGGCTTTTCCTGCCGCTCAGGCGCCTGCTTACCTCCTGCTCTATGGATGACGCGATTATGTAGAATCGCCTATCACTGCCAGAGTCCGAGAGCATTCTTGCATAATAGTCATCTATGTAGGGCGAGACTATCAGTATGTCACCCGCAGAATTTATCAGTCCGTTTATGTACTTATGCGTGTCAATGCCGCAGTAATGTGTGCTGCCTTCCGGCTTCCCTCCTCCCATGATTATATTATGTGTGCTCTAGAATAAATTCCTTTATGGCGTAACACCGAGGAAGTGTCCAATCAGGAATCCCGTGAATCCGGATGTCAGTCCGATCAGCGCCATCCTTATCCCGCTTTTCAATATGGACCCGCGCGTTGTCTTGGCCTCGTAGTATCCTATAAAGAATAGAGTTATACCGCTGAGCACCACAGATCCGATCATGCCACTCTCAACGCCGTTACGGAATATTATAAATGGGAGTATTGGTATAACTGAGCCGAATATTGTTGCGGCTAGAACAGTCGCAAAGCTCTTGAGGGGCGCTGACTTGTCAACTGGAGAGAGCTTTAGCTCGAATGCCATCATAAACTCCACCCACGCTTTCTTGTTTGAGCAGATAAGGTCGGTGAGGTTCTTCAGCTTTCTGCCGGCATAACCCCAGCCAGATAGCACGTCGCGAACCTCCTGCCTTTCCACATGCGGTATCTGCGCTATCTCCCTGTGCTCCTGCTCCGCCTCTTTCAGATAGAGCATGCGCCTTGACCTTGTGGACGTATATGCCACCGCCCCCATGGATATCGACTCTGCACCCAGTGCGGCAAGTGCTGCCACAAATATTATCCTGAAGTCAGACGTGGCTGCAGACACTCCTAAGAGGATTCCTAGTACGTTTACAAGGCCGTCCTGGCTGCCAAGTATAAAGTCGGACAGGAAGGTTGGATGCGCATGATCCTCGCTATGCATCTGCCTAACATTATATGCTGTCAAGTACTCACTGAAAAGCTTGAGATAGGATGGATAGGAAACATATAAAAGAGCTTCGTAGCATAAGGATATTGCCGCGTGCATTTGGCGTGTTGTTATGAAAACCGATGCCTTCCTGTTTGTAATAGCCGTATTGGCAGTGCTTGTAGTTGGGGCTATGCTTGCATTAAGCATTCTCTATCCAAACGGAGCGCAGGGACCCCAGCAGGCGAGGCGCATATCCATAAGCGCATCTGGAATAGCTTATGCATCGCCGAGCATGGCAACTATGTATGTAATGATCAACGGAAGTGGTTATACACCTGCCATGGCAACGGCAAACCTGTCTGACACCATGAACGCATTCAATTCGACTGTGCTGAAGTACATAGAGGGCAACGTGAGCGGGATAACAACGCAGTCGTACTCGATGCGAAAGGTGTACAATAGGACGGCATACCAGGCCACGGAGTTTGTGACAGTGTCAATACCAGACATAGGGAATGTAAGCCCGCTTCTTGGATCCATATCATCAATAAACAATGTATATGTTGATCAGGTAGAGGCGCGGCTCTCTGGAAACCAGACTAGCGCAATGATCAATGATGCGCTTTCAATGGCAGTCCAGAATGCAACGTCACAGGCGCGGGAGATAGCCGGGAACAGCACGCTTACCATAACAAACGTATCGGTGTATGGCACACCAAGGTATTTCTATTATCCGCTTGCTGCAGCTGCCGAGGCCGGAACCAATGGACAGCTATATTTCAATGGTCGGCAAGGCGTGCGCGAGACAGTGAGCATTGAATTCTTGTACAGGTAGCGTCAGTGGAGTGACTTCATGTATTTGCGCAGCCCAGACATGCGCTGGGTAAGCTCCGCTTTGTTGCCACTTCTCTTACAAGCCCGCTCCACTCCTTTGCGCGCGACACGAAGAGCCTGTCAGCTCTGCACGCGCTGGGCACTGATACCTGAAGATATACATACAGCTCAGGGCTTGATTCCACTATGCTTGATACAAATGGCATTAGGAATCTGAAGCTCGTGCTGCTCGACCCTGAAAATCTTTGTATCCTCAGCAACTTCCACGAATCTGCGGTGACAAAACCGACAAAATATGTAAGAAATAGCACTGTGCCCATCATCTCATCGTGCTTTCTTGGCGACATGACCAGCGTCCTGAACCCCTTTGGCCCAAGATAGTGGCCCATGGCTGACGAAAGCCTTGCCTCTTTCCCGTTTGTAGGGGTTAGTGTTATATTCTGCCCAGTCGCTTCTGCAGATGGACCGAACATCGGGTGCACCCCGAGAATAGCGCCATGCTTTATGTACCTATGCATCATCTTCACGGGAAATACGGACTAAGCATGCCTATCGAACCTTGCCCGCTTGTATGATCCAAGCACCTTTACGAAATCCGAAGATTCGCAGAGCTCCTTGACCGCATCCCTCATCTTCTTCTCCCAGATGCCCGAATCGCAGTCTATATAGAAATTGTACTCCCATGGAGTTCCGGGAATTGGCCTTGACTGTATGTAAAGAAGATTGACCTTGTTGTGTGCAAACGCGTTAAGCGCCGTGAACAGGGACCCTGACTTGTTCTTTGCACTGAATGTTATGGCTGTCTTGTCAGGATTATCCACATCCCCGGATTTCGAGATTATCAGGAAACGGGTGTAGTTATGGCGGTTAGACTGTATGTCCCTTGCAAGCACATTCAAGCCATAAATCTTTGCTGCCCTGGCGCTGGCTATTGCTGCAGCATCCCTGATTCTCGATCCTGCAAGCATCTTTGCACTTCCTGCAGTGTCGTAAAAGGGAACGGATTCAAGCCTATGGCGTTCTATGTAGTCGCGGCACTGTGCCAGTGCCTGCTGATGTGAATACACGAACTTCAGGTTTGCCAGCTTAACGCCCCTTTGGGCCATAAGACAGTGGGATATCCTGACTATGTCTTCCCCGATTATCGAAAGGTCTGATTGAAGGAGCAAGTCGTAGGTCTGGGTAACCGCACCCTCTATTGAATTCTCTATCGGCACTACGCCGAAATCTGATTCAGATTCTACTGATTCGAACACCTCCGGAAGGAACTTGCAGTACCTTAGCCCTATTTTCCCGCCACCGAAATACTGCAACGCGGCCTGCTCGCTGTATGACCCGGTCTCGCCATATATGGATATCCGCTTCATAATAACAGCCCCTCTGCACCCAACATCTGATTGCAGAATTACGCAGCTAACTTATATAGTTACAAGTTTTAATATCTTATGCGCAGGTAGTAGCAGAAGGGTCTTGAACAGGCTAACTCACGGCAAGCCGTAGAGCATTTGTCGGGATTGGATGAATAACGAAACTGGCAACGCAAAAAACCAGTTTAGGTGGATGTATCCATATTTAGTGTTTAGCATTGCGGCCGGACCACTCACGACGCTGATACAGCTTTATATATTAAGAGTCGGCGGAGGAGTGCTAGATGTGTCATATGCAATAACATTTGCAAGCGCAATAACCATACCTGCAGTCTTCTTCTGGGGCATTGTAACGGACTTCGTAGACAAAAGAAAGGCCTTCCTCGTATTGGCATATCTTATAACAGCAATATTGATAGCCAGCCTCCTATTCATAACAAGCGTGTTTGGGATAATAGTGATCTATACGCTTATAGCATTCATAGGCGCAGCTACGGCTGCGCCTCTGGAACTTCTGGTGATGGAGACTGTGCAGAAGAGGAGATGGTCTCACAATTTTTCCGTGCTTCAGGCGCTTGGGTCTGCAGGAATGGTGGCAGGGTTGGTAATGGCTTGGATAATAACCGGCCAGTCTGACCTAGGCCTGCTCATAATTGCACTTGCAATAGTAGCGTTTGCCTCGGCAGGACTTGCAGCAGGATTGATGAGCGAGCCGCGCAGGGCACACAAGAGGCTATCTCTTTCGGGCCGTATCCACTTGTTCGTGTACAGGCTGATAGGGCTGCCGCATGTGCTCGTGAGGATACCAAACCCCGGTGACTTGAAGGATGCGTTCGGATTCGGTAGGCGGGTGAAGGTTAAACGGAACTTCGTGCCGATGTTCTATGCAGCGTCATTTATCTTCTTCTTTGGCTCGTCAATATTCAATACTGAATATCCAGTCGGACTGGAGTTCTTCAATGTTAGCTCGTCGGCAATATTCTTTATCATGCTTTTTGCAATGATAATACAGTCAATCGTATTCTGGTACTACGGCCGTTTTGCAGCCCACAGGAAGCGGTACTGGGTGGCATCCGCGTCGCTATTCCTGCGTGGCATCGCATACGTAGCGATAGGGATGATGTTCATATACCTTTCAGGCCTCCTGTTTGAGTTCAGCAACCTGATAATTTATTCAATAGCAGCAGGAATGGCATATGCGGTGTATTATACGACTGCATACTCGCTCTTCTTCAATACGCTGTCGGCCAAAGGCAGAGGCACTGCAATTGGGATATACACCGCAATTGCAGGAATCGGCACGTTTACTGGAGCGCTCGCCTCTGGAAATGCGGTAATTGCGCACGGATTTGGCGACACATTCATAATCGCAGGGCTGTTTATGTTCCTCGGCAGTTACATATTCGAATCACTTCCTCGCAGTAACGTTGTGGTAAGGCCGAGGCCATCAGGTTAGCAGGTTGGCATGGCCAGCCCAGTTACTGTCAGGAATTTTCCGCCTGTACCAAAACAGAGTTCGCATCAATTCTGAGAGTGCAATGCAAGGCCAACCGGCAGTGGCAGATTTAAGTATTCTATGCTTCAAATTATTATTTATGAAGGAAGAGCAGGTAATAAGCAGGCTTGCCATATATACCATAAAGAAGAACAAGGTCAAGTATGTCTCTGATGCCACAAGGGAATTCCTTGGCCAGGTGCATGATAAGGAGCATGGAATAGTGACATATAGGGTCTTCCAGAACAAGAAGAAACCGCATGAATTCATACATTTCATGGTCTTCAAGAACAGAAGGGCAGAGAAGCTTCACAAGTCTGCAAAGCACATGAAGAGGCTGGTAGACATAATATATCCGAATTCCTCCAAGGAACCCGTATTTATTGACCTTAACAAGGTACATTGAGGGGCGGTGCAGAACCTGGAGGATCCTCATAGTTCCTTCGATATTAGATTCTGATTTTGGCAGCCTCGGGGAGGTGGTAAGGGAATTGGAGAGATGCAAGGCAGACGGTGTGCACATAGATGTAATGGACGGGATGTTTGTGCCTAACATAACAATGGGCCCTGCAGTGATATCAGCCGTGAGGAAAGGCACGCACATCCCATTTGAAGCGCATCTTATGATAGAAAACCCGGAGAGATACATAAAGCAATTTTCAGAGGCGGGATCGGACAGGATAATTGTACATTATGAAGCCACAGCGGACATTAAGAAAGTGATAAGGTCCATACGGATGTGCGGTGCAGAACCTGGAATTGCGATAAATCCGGAGACCAGTTTCAAGTCGGTTAGCAGATATGTGGACAGCATCCATACACTGTTGGTGATGAGCGTACATCCCGGCTTCGGCGGCCAGAAGTTCATTGATAGATCACTCAGAAAGATTGCTGAGGCGCGGGACTTCAAGAGCATGAACGGCTGTGATTTTGCCATAGCCGTTGATGGTGGGATAGATCTGAAAACCGGAAAAGACGCAGTCTCAGCAGGAGCAGAAGAGCTCTGCCCTGGTTCTGCAGTCTTCAGATCAGGAAACATACCGAATGCCATGAAAAAATTCAGAATGCTTGGAAAATAGATTTGCTTTGGCCAAAAAGGGGATTTTGCTTGGTGCTTTTGGATTTTTAGCCGACTGATATCAAAATATTGAACGACGATCTTAGGAGGGGATGGGAAAATAATTCAACCACCAACGGGGTTGGTGGAATGCTCTAGGTATACTACATTGATATCCCATACATATCATTTCGCATATTCTTCGGGTGCCTTATCAAACTTTTCTTTGCATCCAAGAGAGCAGAAACGGTACTCATCGCCGGTCTTGGACGAGAAGATGGCCTTTGCAGATGCACGGCCTTGATGCACAGGCATAACTCAGGAGACTATTGCTTTCGAATTCATACCATAGCTTAACAAGTACCGGATTTCTATGTTATTAAAGTCCATCTTCAATAAGTAGTTCTGACGACATATTCATTATTTTATTCCAATTGGCTATTTTTAATCTTTTAAGTTTCTTTCGTAGTATAAGGTATGCAAGGGTATAGCCTGCCCAGTGCGGAAATTCCTTATCGTCTGGACTTAAGAAGACCCTGTAATGAAGGTCTCTGCTTTTAATATCCAATTTCCCATTCAGTTTTGCCCACGTTTTTTGGGCCTGAGAGTTTGTTATGGCTGTTGACCAAGGCCTTATTGTTCCAACGCTATCCTCCTCAAAACACTGAGCTAGGCCTTCTAGGACTAGACTATCTAGGAGAGTAAAGTATCTAGGCAATTTGATTCTTTGGAATCTTATCGCATGATTGAATTCATGTGCAACCGTACCTATTATATACTTCTTCCATTTAGATTTGATATTTATTGTGAGAAACAAAGTGTATGCGTTTTGTGTATAACCCGCTATTCCGCCCATTTTATCCTTAACAAATTCATCCTGAGTAGAAGAAGCAATAATTACTATATCATTTTCAATCTTTAGTAATTTTGATGCCGTCAGTAGACCCTTCTTTAAGAAGGGTATTGTTTTTTGCAGATTCATCTCATAGTTTATTATGATTTTATAATTTCCAATTTTTAAATGTGAGACATCAAAATGCCTACCAACATCCCCAACGAGCTTACTTTGATTAGGAGTCATCTTTCTTGTCTCCATTTCTGTTTTTGTTGCAATCATATTCTCGCCTACTATAATATGTTCGTTCATATTATTAATGCTTTCAGTCGTATTTTCCCGATATATTGTCCTGAGAGTACTTATTTAATCGTGACATCCTCCCACCGATAAATCGTGTGGGCTTCCAATGATTGATGATTTTTATGAAAAACCAAAAACCAAATATAGTTCTCAATTCAACGACACAGCTTGCAACTGTCGACTTTGCAGTTGTAGAGGCAAATATCTCCAAGAGAGTTAATTCGGGTGCGTCCCACCCTCCCACGACTAAAGCCCGTGGGCTTTCCATAAGCTGATGAAACATGTCGCACAGCAACAATCGGTTCAACAACCGCATCTGGACGAATGAGCCCGTCTACAGGGACTCGCCTATTGGAGATCTGGAAAGAATCACGGTTAGTGGCATCTCTCCGCTCCAACAGGGATTTTATGGCAATATTCAAACTTGCCTCGTCTTTCCAGAGCCTGTTGAATTCAGAATTCTCCTTCAAAGAAAAGTCCCTGGGAATTCTACCCTTCTTGGCAGTAATTCCATCAATCTGCTTTCTTCAAGGTCTTTCATTCCGTGTTTAAGCCAAGTTCCTATCTCGATATCAAAATCCTTTGCCATTATGTCGGGTTTATCCTCTCCAGGCTTTGCTCTTTAAGTCTTTTAGGTGAGCCTTAGGAGGGGATCGAACCCCCGACTTCCGGTTTACAAAACCGGCGCTCTACCACTGAGCTACTAAGGCACAGTAAAGAATATGCAGGTGCAGATTTTAAACGTTTGCGTGATGATAGAGGGGTATTGCACTCTTTAGGTTATTTAAAGATTTTTGCAGATAAAATATGCAATAGGCAGTGGGTGTTTTGCCGCTGCACATGGGTTTTGTTTTGAGCTACAGGATGGGGATAGGACTTGCAGTTGCACTGTGCCTCAGCGCGATAATAGGTGACACGCTCTTCGTGTTCACAGGTGTGCCCATAACTGAAATAGGCGCAAACTCCATAATGGCATACGTTATTGTTGGAATAATCGCCATCATCATAGCAATGCAGCTTGGTGAGCTAAGCTCCATAATGCCACATGAGAAGGGGGGCCCGTATTCATATGTGACGAAATCGTTTGGCAGCGAACTTGGCTTCGTTACTGGAATACTGCTGTTTATAGGCTACTGTGCAATAGTCGCTGCGGTAACTCTCGGATTCGGAAGCTACTTCCTGTCGCTTTTCGGCCTTGGAGGTACAGCTGCGCACATTTCGATTGCAATAGTACTCATAATCGCAATATCCATTATAAACATGCGGGGCGTTAAGAGCGCTGTGGAACTCAACAAGATGCTGATTGCCATAACTCTGCTTACTGCTGCATTGTTCTTTATATTTGCCGTGTTTTACGGACATGATCACGGTTCGCTTGCAACCAATTTCATCGGCAGCGCGGCGCAGAACATGCCAGGCGCATTTTTTCAGGCAATAACCGCAATTGTGTTTGCATTCGCAGGATTTCAGATAATAGTGACCCTGACGGATAACGTAAAGGGGCTCGGAAAGGGAGTGACTAGGGCAATGGTTTATGCGATACTGATAAGCATAGTTGCTTACATAGCGATAACATTCGGGCTGCTTATGATGCTTCGCGCATCCAGTTTCACGATAACAAGCGAACCGCTGTTATATGCTCTGAGCAGCGTACACGCACCATCCATAGTCGTGATACTTGTGGACTTTGGCACCCTGTTCGCCATAGCAGCGTCCGTGATTGCAATAATATTCACTGCCTCCAGGCTGTTCTTCCAGATAGGAAATGACGGGCTTCTGCCCGGGATCACGCGCAGATTCGACAGGAAAAGGGGCGTTGCAACAAGCGGAGTGGTTATGACGTCGCTCGTATCCATAATGATACTGTTCTCTGGAAACCTGTACACCATACTCTCCATAAGCAACTTCGGCATGATATTCTCCTGGCTCATGTCCTGTTTCGCTGTAATAAACATGAGAAGAAGAAAGAAGATCGGCGAGTATTCATCTCCGTATTATCCCTACCTAACGATGGTCGGGATAATAGCATGCCTTATATTCATCTTTGGACTGCCGAGCATAAGCCTTGCCATAGGGGTCATAGTCCTGCTGTTCCTGATACTCGTGTACTATATAATAGTGGAGATAAAGTACAGGGAGGTACCGCGCGTGCGTCTTTTTGATTAGGCATCGGGTTTTTGCAGCTTTTGATATCCTGTCTTTTAATCGCTGCTCCTGTTTGCATAGAATACCTGATGCCGTTTCGGCTTCAGTTTCTGCACTACGTGGTTGAATGCTGCATGCGGATCCGAATGCTCACCGCAGGTGTATATGTCTAGCGTTGCGTACTTGTATTCATTCCATGTATGGAGAGCAACATGGCTCTCCGTAACAAGCGCAATGCATGAGACCCCCCCTTTCTTGCCGCCAAAAGACCATGCCTTTATCTCTACCAGAGTCATCTTGGCCATATCTACTGCCTCGAGCACAGCGGACTTTATATACTCCACATCTGTGGCAAGCTTTGGGTCAAGGTCGTACAGATTACCGAAAACATGTAGCCCAACGATCCTGTCCTTTTCCATCTGAGGATAAGAGTCTTGTATCTGGATTCTCATCGGTTTTTGTATCGCGTCTTGTTTAGATGGTTTTGCCATTCTATCTTGAACCTGGGTAGTTACAATCCTTAGTCATTTATACTTTTGCAGTATAATTATTGTAGGGGCATTAATTTAAATATATTCCCCAAATTTCTGACCAATAATACGCCGATTTTTATGCACATAAAAGATCTGATAGGCAAGGTACCGGGGGAGCTCATCGAATCAATAGAGGGCAGGGGCATCTCTGAGCTTACGCCACCGCAGTCCATGTCCGTCGAATATGGACTTACAAGCGGCAATAATTTTGTAGTTGCCGCGCCAACAGCAAGCGGTAAGACACTGATAGCAGAGATTGCTGCGATTAATTCGATAATCAGCAACAGAAAGAAGGCAGTGTACATAGCTCCGATGCGTGCGCTTGTCAGGGAGAAATATACAGAATTCAGAAATGCGTATCCTTATCTTAAGATAGCAATGTCAGTAGGCGACCTTGATTCCCTTGACAGATGGCTTGAAAACTACGACATGGTATTCGCGTCCACTGAAAAATTCGACAGCCTGATACGTCATGGGTTGGGATGGCTTGAGGACATTGGCTGCATCGTGATCGATGAAGTACACATGCTTGATGATGAGAGCAGGGGACCTACACTTGAGGTGCTTATCTCGAAACTTAGGCGGCTATGCGGGAACGCCCAGGTCATAGCTCTCAGCGCGACAATAGGAAACTCCAGGGAAATTGCAGGGTGGATGAATGCAAAATTGATAGAGAGCGATTACAGGCCGGTGCTCCTTGAGCGTGGGATAGAGATAAACGGAAAGGCAGTATATGATACTGGACGTGAGGAGCAACTGGACAGCAAGAGTAAGATACCTGAGATTAGGATAACAGAAGATACGCTGAGAAGATCTAAGCAGGTGCTTGCATTCTACAGCACTAAAAGGAATGCAGAAGCAGGATCAGAGCGTCTTGGCGACATTGTGGCAAGATATCTCAGCGCCGAAGACAAAAAACGCCTTGAATTATTGAGCAATGAGATTCTTGGCGTACTTGGAAAACCGACGTTACAATGCGAAAGGCTGTCAAAGGCAGTGCTTTCGGGCACGGCATTCCACCACAGCGGGCTTGTCAATACGCAGAGGGAGCTTGTGGAGGATGCGTTCAAGGAAGGGTTACTGAAGGCAATATGCTCGACAACAACATTGGGATACGGGATAAACATGCCTGCGCATACGGTATTGATACGCGACGTCGTCAGGTATGGAGAACATAGCGGAAGAGAGTATATAGGAATAAACGAGGTAACCCAGCTATGCGGCAGGGCAGGCAGGCCCGAATATGATAAGGTGGGCAGGGCATTCATGATTGCAAGATCGGAGTCGGAGGCACACGACCTCTACAACAGATACATACTATCAGATCTTGACCCCATAACATCGAAACTGGGCATGCTACCAGTAATGCGTACGCATATACTCGCCTTTGTCGCCACAAAATTCCTGACAAGTGAGGAATCAATACTTGACTTCATGAACAGTACATTCTATGGCCATCAATATGCGGATTCGAAGGAGCTCAAGTCCATAATAGGCAGGGTGCTTGCAGAACTATCCGAATGGGGATTCCTTGAGGGGAGGGGCAGCGCCTATAATGCGACAAGGATGGGCCACAGGATAAGCGAGCTTTATATAGATCCGCTCTCGGCAAAGTGGATGGTCGACTCGATACCAAGGATGACTGATGATATATCAGTACTCTTCATGATATCCAATACACTTGAGATGAGGCCTTATGCAAAGGCCACGGAGGAAGCCGAGGAAAGGTACATGCAATACAATTCCATGGTGGACAATAGCATAGCCAGATATGACGGGGGGGAATACCTGTACTATGATCCAGTAAGGCCCTTCAGCACTGCGTTGATGCTTAATGATTGGATAGATGAAAAGGGGGAGCGCGACATAATAAGCAGGTATAGGACTACTCCGGGGGCCCTGTTCGTAAAGATAACAAATGCAGACTGGCTTCTTTATGCAGGGTCAGAGATAGCGAAGATCATGAGAACAGATAGCATCAAGCTTCTTGAAATGAGGATTCGGGTCAAGTATGGAATAAGGAAGGAGCTCATGGATTTGATAAGGCTTGAGCAGGTTGGACGGGTCAGGGCAAGAATGATGTATGAAAGAGGCATAAAGAGGACAAGCGATATACGCAAGTCTGAATCGCAGGAGGCGATGAAGGTAATGTTCGGCAAGGAGATAGCAGGCAGAATAATAGCGCAGATAACTGGACCGAACGACATAAAAACAGGCCAAATGAAGTAAATGCTGCTTTAGAACAGCAATCTGAATACGGCGGCCAACCATACCGATAAAGACCTCTAAAGGAAAGCTATATAAAAATGATTCGCACAACAATATGTAGTCGTTAAAGGCGACTAGTTGAGCAAAATGGGAGTTTTTAGCAAATTGGGCCAGGCATTTGGCGCAAACAAGGAAATAAATATAGAGGAATACATGAACTCCGTTGAGATGGAGAACGTGGACCTGCTGCACGAGCCAGCTGACATGTATGTCAAGCCAGTGTCGATAGCGAGCGAGGACGAGGTAAGAGCAATACAGGAGGAGATAGCAAAGAAGAACATAATCCTTCTGGACATAACAGAGCTTAACAAAAGACCCAATACGGCAAAGAACGTCATAGCTTCGCTGAAGGCTTTCGTTGACAAGCAGGATGGAGACATAGGCCAGATAGATTCATCAAGGATATTGATAACGCCTGCACGTGTCAAGATAATAAAGAGAAAGAAGCAGTAGCCAGGCTACTTGAATGCAGTTATAAGGGCATGGATCTCCTGAAGATTAGGTTGTGATAGGCTTACAAGCCTCCTGAATACGTTCTTTACGGCCTTCCTGTCCCTTATCCTTTTCTTCCCTATCATTATTGCAAAGGATTTCATAAGATAGTTCAGCGCTTCTTTTCTGCGCGGATCGGCGCCCCCTTTGTATACTGACGCGAAACCTTTTGCCGTAAGAAGATACAGGATTATCCCGAGCGCATGCGATATGTTCAATACTGGATAGTCCTGGTCGGTGCCTATATAGGCAATCATGTCGCACTTTTCAATTTCATCCCTCTTCAACCCGATGTCGTCTCTTCCGATGAGTATTCCTATCGTCTTTCCCGATCCGATCCTCTCAAGCCTTTTTACGGCGTCGTCAATCAGGTATATCCTTTTAAAGTTTATTCCAGATTTGCTTCTCAGCCCGGTTGTGCCAACCACAATGTCGCAGTCGGCTGTTGCAGAGCCTAGTGTCGCGTATATTTGCGCATCCTTCAGCAGGTCTGCAGCATGCTTTGAAAACATTATTGCTCTTTTGCCGATTATTGTGCGCGGCCTGACAAGAAACAGCCTCCTTATCCCAAAGTTTCTTGATACCCTTGCAATGTAACCGAGGTTTATCTGGTATCTCGGCTCAACTATTATTATCTTGAATCTCAAATCTGCACCTAACCGAACATCGCAATTACGCCGAGCATGTTGACAAGCATATGCGCTGCAATCCCCGGATATATGGATTTTGTCTTTTTGAATACGTACCCGGCTATCACTGCAAATATGAATGCGAATATTACCTCTACGCCGAAGGTTGACATGTATGAATAGTGGGCCAGGCCGAACAGAATTGCGCTTGGGAGTATGCCCAGTCTGGGCACCATGAAGCCCCTAAACAGGGTTTCCTCGTTTATTGGAGCTATTACGGCTATGAATATATAAAACCAGACGGGCGCTCCGGAAAATACGTTTGACACATTGGTATGTATCTGTATGTTAGTTGTGTAGCCTGCAACGTTTACCAGGATTTCTAGCGTCAATATTGCAATGAATATCAATATGCCTATCCCGATGTTTCTCAACATGCCCTTTCTTCCGTAGCCAAGACTGGTAAGTATCTTCTTTGATGACATTCTCTTATAAGCCGAGAGATATGCTATCACGGTAATTGGAAATGAGAGTGATGTCCCTGCATATGACATGAAGATAAGGCTAGTATGCCCGATGTACCCGGCATCGTACGCCAGACCAAGCACAGCAGAGAATACAAGCTGGATCATTACAAATATCAGGATGAATACGAGCAACGACCTGATATCCGCAGATATGCCCTGCTTCTTCCCTGGCTTGGGCATTCACTTACCTTTCTGTGCCTTCCATTCGGTGTACGAGCATCTTCCACACGCATACCTATCTGCATGGCTTGCCATCCTTGCGCCGCATTTTGTGCAGAATTTCTCTACAGGAGTGTACTTCTTTACAGGTTTCTTCTTATCGTCTGCCATTTATACACCTACGTTGCTGTTGCAGTGGCTTTGGGGGCTTGCTTTTCGCCCTTCTTTCCCCTTTTCTTGGCAAGCCTTTCCATTACCTCCTTGCTTGAGTAAGAGTATGCAGTTATACTGCTCAGCCTTAGGCCGTATTGCTGACTTATAATGCGAATCTCAACAAGGTCGGGATTCAGGCTTAGCTTCTTGCAAAGCTCCTCCTTCACCTCGTCCTTCCTTGGAGTTGTATCAGCATATGTTGCAGTTGCACTGATCTCGCGCCTTCCCAAAAATCTGTTTTCGTAGTCGTTTGTTATCTTAAGGTCCATATTAGCTACCTCCGCTCATCACTCTGGATATTGCCTTCTTGCCCATGCTCTCCATTACCTCAACCTCCACGCCCTGCCTGAGTAAAGACCTGAATTCTTCAGGGACTGAAACATCATATGTCTCATAAGTATCAAGATCCATCAGCTGTGCTAGATTCTCTGTTACTGACACTACCTGGGCCTTCTTCTTGTTTATTATTGGCACTTCTATGTCAGCTGAACTTGGTTTTAGAAGCGTCCTCTTCTGTCCGTCAAAGATCCCAACTGCAGTCACCCTCATCTTTGCTGCACCGTGTTTTCCTGGAGACGATACGTCAAGCTCAACAACCCTGCACGGAACGCCGTCTATCAGTATGAAACGGCCAGGCTTTATGTCTTTCATTGAAGCATACATTATGTCTTCAGGCACAAGATCACGCTAAGTAGATGCAGATTGAGGTTTATAAAACTTTCAATGAAGATGTTTTACAGAGAGAAGCCATACTGACATCCTTCCGCAGCCAAAGCATATGGTATTTCCCGCTCACGTTGTTAAAAATAGCTGAAAAATAAAAGTAGGGGCTTTCGCCCCTATAAGAATCAGTACAGTTTTCCTATGCTCTCTATGTTGAGTGCAGCAACCTTCTCTGCGTCCATGCGCCTCTCACCGAACTTGGCCTTGACACCGGTAACTACTGACATGACCCTTATCTCGTCATTTAGCTCTGGCATCATCCTTGCGCCGAAGATAACATTTGCGTTGTCTGCCACGCCCTCGGTCACTCCCGACCCTATCTCGGTTGCCTCGCTTATTGTAAGGTTTGTGCCTCCAGTTACCTGTATAAGGCCACCTTTTGCGCCTTCGTAATCTACAGAAAGCAGTGGATGCGTCCTCGTAGATTCTATGGCCTGCCTTACCCTATCGGTCCCTCTGCCATACCCTATGCTTATTACAGCAGTGCCGGTATCTCTCACAACAGTCTTAAGATCTGCAAAGTCGAGATTTATAAGGCTTGGGAGGGATATTGTGTCCGAAATGCCCTTTACAGCGTTTCCTGTGACATTATCTACAACCTCGAATGCGCGCTCTATTGGAAGGTTAGGCACATATGATAGAAGCTTATCGTTCTCTATCACAATTGTGCAGTCCGCCTCACGGTTAAGCTGCTCAAGACCCCAGTCAGCCTTCAGCCTCCTTGATCTCTCAAGAGAGAAAGGATATGTCACTGTTGCAATTACAGTTGCACCGGACTCCCTTGCTACTTTTGCGACTATTGGCGCAGCGCCAGTGCCTGTTCCGCCACCCATCCCCGCAGCTACGAATATGAGATTGTATCCATTCAATGCTTCCTCAAGTTCGCCTCTGCTGACATCCGCGCACTTTGCAGCTACCTCCGGGAATCCGCCTGCCCCAAGACCATTTGTAATGCTTTTGCCTATCAGCAGCTTCTTCGTAGCCTTTATCATGTTCAGGTGTCCAATATCTGTATTCACAGCTATTGTGTCTGCACTCCTTATGCCGTAGCTGAACAACCTGTTTACAAGGTTGCTTCCCTGTCCTCCCACCCCTACCACCGCTACGCGTGGTGTGAATAGGTCATAGTCAAACTGATCTGACATTTGTGGTCACCAATATAAAGGTGGCTTAGATTGTCTCTAAGCCGCCGTACTTGGCCTGCTGTGGCTCATCCACAAACTTGCCAACTATGCTGGAGCCCTTCACGCCGGTTACTATTGCCACTATCTCTAACTGGCCCTCGTATCCAGGTATGATTCTAGCTCCCCACTTGACGTTTGCCTTTGGATCCATTCTCTCAGTGATTATCTCTCCTGCCTTTATTGCGTCTCCAAGGCTTAGGTCTGATGCTCCAGATATGTGAATCAGCGCTCCCTTTGCATTCTCAAAGTCCACATCAAGAAGCTTGTTCTTGAGCACTGACTCTGCTGCAGAGGTAACCTTGTCGTTTCCTTTTCCAGTCCCAACAGATATGAATCCCACATCTCCGCTGCCCATGATTGCCCTTACATCGGCAAAGTCGATATTTATCAGGCTTGGCTGGGTTATTGTCCAGACAAGTCCGCCTATCGCCTTTGCAAGTATGTCATCAGCAACTGCAAATGCCTCGTTCATAGGGAGGTTAGGTACAAGCTTTACAAGCCTGTTGTTGTCCAGGAGGATAACACTGTCGCTGAACTTTCTCAGCCTCTGTATGCCCTCCTCTGCCTTCACCTTCCTCACCCTCTCAAGGTCAAATGGATATGTAACCATTGATACTACTATTGCGCCCTGCTCTTTTGCAAGCTGCGCTATTACAGGGACTGCCCCTGTGCCTGTTCCGCCTCCCATTCCCGCGCACAGGAATACGAGCTGTGCCCCACTGAGCACTTCCTCAAGCTGCTGTCTATCTGCTTCGGCCGCCTTTGCACCTATCTCAGGATTTCCTCCCGCGCCAAGGCCACGTGTAAGTGACTTGCCGATAAGTATCTTCTTTATACGGTCATCAACAATTTTGAAGTGGGTTACATCAGTGTTTACCGCAATAAGCTCAGTGCCTTTTACACCAACCTTAAGCAAACGGTTTACAGTGTTGTTTCCTCCACCGCCTACTCCAACTGTCACTATCTTTATCTGCGGAGCGCTGCCTGCGCTCTCCTCGCTCTTACCAAATTCATTCCCAAATTCTACCATGTGATCGCCTAATTAACTTATACCCAGATATATATTTAAATATCTTTTGTAAAGGTTTTTGTATCGTAATGGCCTGAGAGAGAGTATATGCATATATATCTACATAAAAGATCAAACGTGGAGCTACAACATAAAGTAGTGGAAGAAAATTGATTTTTACCAAAAAAAACAAGTTTGGAGCGGATGCGATGTCACTTTCAGAAAAAAAGACGCTTATACGTAAACTCGAAGGATACAGGCTTACCGAATTCCAGAAAAAGGTGCTGAAAGTAGTATTGGAGATACCGAAGGGACAGGTCAGGACCTACGGGCAGGTTGCGGAGATGGCGGGCAGACCAAATGCGTACAGGGCAGTTGGCACAGCGCTACGAAAAAATCCGCTTGCACCAGCAATCCCATGCCACAGGATAATAAGAAGCAATAGAAGGATAGGGAATTATTCCGCAAGCGGAGGCAAAAGAAAGAAGCTGTGTCTTTTGAAAAAAGAGGGAATTGGAAATCTTAAATATTAGGCATTGCTTATAGAATTTGGATAACATAAGGGGAACATTTGAAAGAGTACTTCCAGAATATATGACCGCGAGCAGACAGTTAATCTGTTTAGGCAGCTGGGGCTGCGCAAATAATGCTTATCCCTCAAGCCTGACCTTCTTCTGCTGACCGAACATCTCGATTATCTCATTTGTAGTTGTAGCATCTGCAGGGCTCTTGTCCTTTCTTATCCCGTCGCTCACCAGCCTGGGAAACCTCAGCGCATATCCGGTCTCATCCTTACCGCCCTCCTTTCCGCACGTGTGCATTGGGGACTTTGTTATCTCGTCAGCCCTGACCGTGACAACATACTTTGGCTCAACCCAGAAATCGGGGGATACAATTGCGTCTACGCGTACAGGCTTCTTGCTGACCTTTATCTTTTTGAGCGTATCATTGAACATGCGCATCTGCTCCTCGGAGAACCCAGTTCCTATCTTTGACAGCGTCTCGAACACGTCCTTTTTTTCGTTGTAAACGCCTGTGAGAAGTCCGCCGAACCCGAACTCTGCCCTCTGCCCCTTTCCAAGGAAGTATCCGAGTATCACAAGATCCACAGTGTCTGACAGCTCCCCCTTATAGCTTCTCTTGAGCTTTATCCAGCTGAACTTTCTAGCCCCTGCAACATATACGGAGTTTGGCTCCTTTGCGACTATGCCTTCAAGTCCATTCTCCACTGCCTCCTCGAAGTACTTGTCTATCTGCTTAGATGTCGTTGCAATTATCCTGTCGGAAAAGCGTATCAGGCCGTTTCCTTTTATTATTGATTCAAGCTTCTTGCGCCTCTCCTCGTAAGGCCTGCTTAGGTAGTCCTCCCCGTCAAGATACATAAGGTCGAATGAGAACAGGTGCAGCGGGAATTCGGTGCTCTTCATCGCTATGCCGTGCTTCCTCTTTCTCTGTATAGTTTCCTGGAATGGGCGGAACTCGCCGGTTGTCTCATCGTACGCAAGCGCCTCGCCCTCGAATATTGCCTCTTTTGCCGATACCTCGCTAAGCGCGGCCTTCTCTATGTCGGGGAACATGAGGGTTGTATTCTCAAGATTCCTTGAGAACATCGCGACCTTATTGTTTTTCCTGTCAAGATGCACCTGCACCCTGAATCCGTCATACTTGCTCTCCACTGCGCACCTGCCATTCATCTTTTCAAGGATCTGTTCCGATGTCGGCAATCTCTCTGCCAGTGCGGGCCGGATAGGGCTGAACAGAGTGACCTTGAGGCGACTTATGCCTGCCATGCCCTTCTCGCTGATTATCTCCCCGACTTTTCCAAGATCGCTGCATATGTTGTATGCGTTCTCAAGCTCTGGCTTTGCCTTTCTGTCTCCGGTAAATGCCTTTGACAGCGCCTCAAGTATTGTTGCGTCTCCTGCGCCGAGACGAAGTCTTCCGAGTGCAAACCGTATTATGTATCTTGCCTCAAGCGCTGACGACGAGGCAAGAAGCTCCACAAGTATCTTTATCTTCGTATCCTGGCTTCCCGTGCCCGAGGTCTTTGCTATCTTGTGCATAGACTCGAATACGTAGTTTGACTCGAAATGCCTCTTTGAGAGGGTCTTCAGCTTCCCTTTCTTTACGAACTCCTCTGAGGTAAGGCCAAGGTCGCCCGTCTTCCTGAAGCTTGCCACAACATCCTCCTTAGAGTATCCGCTGGACATTGCAATTGCAGACTCGGCGAATTTCTCAGCTATGCCAATCTGCAATCCTTCGAATGGCGGGGCGAGGACTCCCTGGGTCAGATAGATCAGGTCCTTTATCTCGTTCGGCTTTGCATGTGAGAGCATCTCCGAAAGTATGTCGACCATGCCGAGTCTTGAGGATGTGTTCTCAAGTCTCTCGTAGTATTTAGCAGCTTCTTCGAAGAGCATGCAACCAGTATACAATCAGCGCAAATGCTTAAAACAATGTTCTTTCCTCTTATATTATATGTCAATAAGCTATCACGGACTTGAGATAAAAAGTGCCGAACAGGTATATGATCCTGCGGAGGATTCCATGCTTGCAGCCGGGATTGTTGAGGCTGCGGTAAGGGATGCGGATAGGGGCATTGACGTGCTTGACATGGGATGCGGCACTGGAATACTCGGTCTTGTTGCTGCTATATCAGAGAATACGCGCAGCGTAACATTTGCCGACATAAACGCTGACGCGGTCAAGCTGTGCGAAGAGAATATAGAAAGAAACAAGGAATTCCTGTGCGCCAAGTGCATTGCCGTAAATAGCAACCTGTTCTCCAATATTAAAGGAAGGTTTGACCTGATGATATTCAACGCACCGTATCTTCCTGACAACGACAATATATGGTTGTCAGAGTCATGGTATGGGGGCAGGGAAGGCATTGAGATAACCAATAGATTCCTTGATGAGGCAGTATCACGCCTAAATCCTGGGGGCCAGATAATACTTGTTGAGAGTTCTTTCGGGAATATTGAAGTGCTTCGCAGCAGGATGGCTGAACTGGGATTCAGAGTCCTTAAAGAGGAGAAGAAGCATATGGCATTTGAGGAGATAGTGGCAATGCTTATTTCAGCCTGAGCACCCGCCGTACTTTGTCTATCGCATCTATTGCCTTGTCTACCTCTTCCTGCTTGTTGTACAAATAAAAGCTCATTCTTGATACTGCATCCTCTTCCAATACCCCGTTAACCAGGGGCATTGCGCAGTGATGCCCTGCCCTTATCGCTATACCCTCACTGTCGAATATTGTGGATACATCGTGCGGATGAGCGCCTTTTATATCGAATGAAATTGCCCCTCCGCGTGAATTTATACTGTCATATCCTGGCCCATGTATAGTTATGCCACTTGGCTCTGAGAGTCTCTTCAATGCATACTTAAGCAGCCCAACCTCATGATCCCTTATCTTTTCTATCCCTATCTTATTGATGTACTCTATTGCAGCACCAAACCCTATTGCGCCCTCAATGTTAGGCGTTCCTGATTCAAATTTCCACGGAAGCTCGTTCCATTCGACGGTGTTGAAAGAGACACTCCGTATCATGTCGCTGCCCACTATTGCAGGCGTAGTCTCCTCGAGTCTCTCCTCCTTTCCGTACAACACGCCTATGCCAGAGGGACCAAGCATCTTGTGGCTCGAGAAGGCCATGAAGTCGCAGTCCATGTCCCTTACATCCACTTTCATATGCGGAGCGGACTGCGCGCAGTCCACTATGACCGTGGCTCCTGCTTCATGCGCAAGCCTTGTCATAAGCTTTACATCGTTTATGGTGCCAAGCACATTCGATGCGTGGGTGAATGCAACTATCTTTGGCTTCATTGCAAGTTTTGACTTGAAGTCATCAATGTCTATGAAAGATTTATCTTTCAGCGAGACATGATCGAGGAATGCCTTCTTCCTCTTTGCAAGCATAAGCCAGGGGACTATGTTGCTGTGATGCTCCATGTCAGTTATCAGTATCCTGTCCCCTGACTTTATCCTCGGCTCTGCATATGAAAGTGATATTATGTTTATTGCGTCAGTGGTGTTTCTGCAGTAGACTATATTCTTGTAAGATTCGGCATTTATGAACTTTGCAGCCAGCTCTTTGGATCTTATGTACGCATCCGTGGATTTTGCAGATATGTAATACAGGCCGCGATGTATGTTTGAGTTATAGTTCTCGTAATAATCATTTACGGCGTCTATGACCTGGCGTGGCTTCTGCGAAGTGGACGCGCTGTCCAGAAATACGAGTTCTTTCCCATTCACCTTTTTGTTGAATATGGGAAAGTCCTTTCTTATTCCTTCTACGTTTATTGCAGGCATTTGAAACATCCTACCCTTCGTTTGGGCTATATCCTCCTTCCTCTATCTCCTTAATAAGCTCCTTGCCGCCCTCCTTTACCATCCTGCCGTCCACCATCACGTGGATGAGTTGTGGATCCATGTAGTTCAATATCCTGCTGTAATGGGTTATAAGCAGTATGCCCGACTTTGTCTTCTTTCTGAAATCGTTTATGTTTTCGGCTACAACCCTGACAGCGTCCACGTCAAGCCCGGAATCTGGCTCGTCAAGTATTGCAAGGCTTGGCTTTAGCACCGACATCTGCAATATCTCCATCTTCTTCTTTTCCCCTCCGGAGAATCCGTAGTTCAGGGACCTTCCAAGCAGGTCCTCCCTCAGCCTGAGGCTCTCGCCGCTGGACTTTATCTCGTTCATAAATTCCCTGTAAGCTTATCTTCTCCTTGTTCAAAGAGCTCATGGCTGAGTTAAGGAAGCTCATAAGGCCGAGCCCCTCTATCTCCACCGGATTCTGGAACTCCAGAAACAATCCAAGCTTTGCGCGCTCATTTACCGGAAGGTCATTGATTAAAATGCCATTGGCAGATATGGTGCCTTTTGTTATCCTTATCTGCGGATGTCCCATTATCGTCTTGGCAAGAGTAGTTTTTCCTGATCCATTCGGCCCCATAAGCACATGCAACTCACCATCGCCTATCTTCAGATTAAGTCCTTTTATCACGTTTCTCTGCTCTGCATCAGCATGCAGGTCCTTTATTTCCAATATCATATATTTCACCCATAGGCCGCCCATACGCCTTTTGGAGTTATTTCGGGCATGGCCCCAAACAGACCACTTTCAAGCTTTTCAAGCATGATTGACATTGCAACCTCGTTTGCAACGCCGTCTGACATCTTTGACAGATACTTCGATATAAATGCGGTTATAAACGCTTTCCTTGCCGAAGTCTCCGATAATCCGCGTGACTGCAGGTAAAACAGGGCTTCTTCGTCCATCGGGGACGACGCCGCAGAGTGTGTTGCTTTTACATCGTTGCTGTAATCTATTGACATGTCCGGAAGCGCATCGAGATGTGCATCCTTGCTAAGAAGGATGCCGCGTTCGGTAATCTTTGATACGCATCCTTTTGTGCATCTGCCAATTTTTGCAAATCCCTTCAGCATACATTGCGATCTTCCGTCAAGAAGCACTCCGGAATCCAGCATGGCCACGCTCTTTGGACTTGCATTTGTTATGATTGAAGATATGTCGAATTTCTGGTCCCCGGATCCGTATGCAACCTCTGTCACCTCGATTTTGCTGTCAGTACCGTTTGATTCGAAGAAATTTCTTGTCTTTGACCTGATGCCCCCGACATATACGAAGTTTGCGGATAGCTTCGATCCGCTTTGCGCAATGGATTTCGAGACGCCCATTACGTCAGTATATTGATTCTCGTTATGGATGACTGTTAGCTCAACACTTGAGGATTCTCCGATTTTTACTTCGTGGAGCGAGGATACGGTAGCAGGATCATCCGATCCGGACAAGTATATCTCCACCATGTCGAGCCTTGATTCCTTCCCTGCATTTGCAATTACCTGTACAGAGAGTCTGCTGGTTCCTATGAACAGAAGGTTTACGTGCTTTGACTCGCCATCCTTTGAGTCTATAAACAGGAAGTGGTCTGTGCTCGCATTTGCAAACGCCGAAAGCCTGTCATCACTGCTTTTTAGCATCTTGTGCCCCATAAATCCGGAATCAAGATCCTTTGGGCTCACTATTCTGACCTTTCCATTGAATGACTTGGCAGCATGCGCAGAAAGTATTGCATCAAACTTCAGATGGACCTTTTCAGATACCTCTTTTGATACTTTCTCAAGTGATAACTCCTCCAGATTTATATCGATTAACATTGCGGGTTCTTTCTCTAATTGGGGCAATTCCAGCGTATATTTTTTGTAAAGATCGTTAGGCTCACTGGGCAGACTGCCAAAGTTCGAGATGGCATCTTCTACAAATTCTTCGTATGTACGCACAAAGTCACCAGTTATCCTATCCCCTTGCTTGTATCAAGTTTTATCAGACGTTTAAGCTCAAGTGAATATTCTACAGGAAGCACCTTCGCAAGGTCGTCTATAAACCCAAGCACGATCATGGCTACTGCGTCGTCTTCTGAGATTCCCCTTGACATGAGGTAGAATATCTGATCATCATTTATCTTTCCTACCTTAGCCTCATGACTTATGATCGCATCGCTTCTGTTGATCTGGTTATACGGATAGGTATTTGTCTTTGCGTTGTCGTCGAGCAGAAGGGCATCGCATGAAACATGTGACTTCGACTTCTCGGCATTCTTCGCAATGTGCATCAAGCCCCTGAAAGTGGTGACCCCGCTTCCCTTTGACACGCTCTTCGATATTATCTTTGATGTGGTGTTCGGCGCAAGGTGGTATATCTTGCCTCCCGAATCCTGCACCTGGCCGTCTCCGGCTATTGCGATCGAGAGCACCTCGCCGCTGGCACCTGCGCCTTGGAGCATTATTGAAGGATACTTCATGTTCACCTTACTGCCTATATTCGCGTCGATCCAATCAACCTTTGCGCCCTTCGCGGCATGCGCCCTCTGCGTCACGAGATTGTATACGTTCTTAGACCAGTTCTGTATAGTTACATACCTTATGTGTGCGCCTTCGAGGGCAACAAGCTCAACAACTGCGGCATGAAGCGCGTTGCTTGCATAGGTTGGGGCAGTGCAACCCTCAATGTAGACAACGTCTGCGCCTTCGTCAGCGATGATAAGCGTCCTTTCGAACTGACCCGAATTCTTTGCGTTTATCCTGAAATAGGCATTGAGAGGCATTGGCACTTTCACGCCCTTTGGAACATAAACGAAGCTGCCGCCTGACCATGTGGCAGTGTTTAGCGCGGCGAACTTATTGTCATTTGCTGGTATTATCTTGCCCCAGTATTTTTTCATTAGATCAGGATATTTCTTCAGTGCAGTATCAGTATCAGTGAATATTATTCCCAGCTTTTCCAACTCCTTGTTTACATGCGAATAGACTACGGAGCTGTCGAACTGTGCCTCTGAGCCTCCAAAGAATTTTCTTTCTGCTTCTGGCACGCCGAGCTTGTCGAACGTCTGCTTTATGTCATCTGGTACGTTCTCCCATTTGTTTGCCTCGGTTGCGTTGGGATTTCTGTAGTAATAGTAGTCATCGAAATTTATGGAGCTAAGGTCAGCGCCCCATGAGGGCATTGGCTTGCTCTTGAATATTCTCAGCGCTGTCAGCCTCTTCTCAAGCATCCACCCTGGCTCACCTTTAAGACCAGAGATTTTCCTTACCACGTCTTCAGAAAGTCCTTTTGGAAACTCATCATAGAGTACGTCCTGATAGAATCCGTATTTCTCTTCGTACTCCTTCCTTTCTACTACCTCCTCTAGACCTTCATTCGCCACTGTATCACTTAGAATTGAACTTGGAAAACCTGCAATCAAACTTGTTTGCAGAAGCGCATATAGAGCATATGCATTTTTTTAGATCGCTATCGCGACCTTCTGCAATCCCGCGTATATAGCAGTTTATTTTTGACGAATCTATCTGATTTGCAAGATTATCCACTGATTTTGAATAACTGCCATTAAGGTACTTGCTGACTGCGGCCTGAGCTACCCCCAGTATGGATGCTATCCTGCTTTCAGTAAGATTGTACTTTACCTTGAGTTCCCTTGCAAGTCTCAACCTTGCAGCAGGTATTATTGTATTAGCGGCCTTTTCGTATCCTTCTATCATCTTGAACATCGTTATATAACCCAGTTATATAATGTAATATATTTATAGGTATCTTGGGAGATAGTAAAGGCAAATAAACGTACATTTTTTGGTTACGTCGCCAATAGTCGTGGATAAGGCGCTTCCCGTGGTGCTTTCCCGGTGGCATTGGAAGATTGAGGTTCTTTACCATGTCCCAAATATTGGGTATTTACGCTGCAAATTGGGCATTTGAACAAAAAGGTAATAAATCAGATATCAGAGATAATCGTATGGAGGTATGGACCGTTGCAGTAATTGGTAGCGATTCTGGTCTAGAAAAAGCACTGCCTATTGCAGCGCGACTTGGAAAGGTTCTTGCAAAGAGGAAGCTCAACATAGTTATAGGGGCAGGGGGTGGAAGAGAAGGGCTGCCTCTGCATGCAGCAAGAGCCGCGAAGGCTGATGGAGGAAGTGTGTTCGGTGTGTCGCCATGGTCAAGCGCTCGTGAGCATAGATTAAAGCGCAAGAACAAGTCAGACATATTTGATTTCATTACGTATACAGGATTTGGAATAAAAGGGAGAAATGTAGTCCTTGTAAGAAGTGCAGACGCGGTTATCATGGTTGGGGGCGCGATGGGCACGCTGAACGAATTTAGCATAGCGTTTGATGAAGGAAAGATAATAGGGATTGTCGAGGGAAGCGGAGGGACCAGTGACAGGATACGCGGAATTGCACCGCTTGGCAGAAACAAGGGAGCGCGCATAGTGTATTCGAGCAATCCTTCTGGACTTGTAGATGCAGTATTGAAGCTCCTGAATAAATACGGAAGTTGACACGCCGATCCTGTGCTACATATAAATAATAATGCCTAATATTACAATATTGATGCAATGCCAGGTTCTTCTGATTTTTTCATATTGTCAATAGTAACCCATGATAGCAGGGCCATCGCAAAGAGCGTAGTAGATCTGAAGATAGTTTCGGAGGTACTTGGAAGGCACTTCGTACTTAATGTCCAATCGGGCACGGGCATAACCAATGCGCGGACAAAGTGCCTAAAAGCGATAAAAGACCAGTTCCCTGACGAGGACATGGCATATACATTCTGGCTTGATTCTGACATAATACTTAACGAATCCCCACAGAATATAGCAGGATATGTGAAGGAGGCTGAGAGGCTAGGCGTTTCGTTCACTGGCAATTACCGTGTCATTGACAATGTCACAAACAGGAAGTGGAATGTGGTAGCCCCAAGCCTGTCAAGCTCTGCACACTATACTGACGAGCAGCTTTCTGCGGCGAGGCCATTCGAACTGAGGTGTGCATTCTCGGGACTTGGACTGTGCTACATGAAGATGCCGTTGGACTACAAATTCAGGCAAGAGGGCCATGAGCTTGAGGACTACTTCTTCTTCAGGGACAACCAGAACATAGATCTCAGGTACGTGCCCATATCAAACTATCATATGAAGCCAGTGCTTCTCTGACCACACGAGTCGATGGGCAGCAGATATGTTAACTTATAGCGCTAGATATATTCGAGGATATTATGGCAGGTGTAGAATTTGAGTTTATGAAGGATGGCCCAATGATTGTGAAAAAGAACGGGAAGATGGAGTTTGCACTGTGCAGGTGTGGCCACTCGATGAAGAAGCCTTTCTGCAGCGGGGCACACGCAGAGAATGGGTTCAAGGCGGATTCAGGCAAATTGGAGCTCAAGGATTAGAAATAAGCTCGGACACGGCTGCACAGGTGAGGCGCACTACGCGCAATGGCATCTCGGATATCCAGCGCCTGTCACTCATTACGACAAATGCGATTGGCCTTTTCATATAGCCACTTGCGAAGTGTGGCTGTTGTAGCTGAGATAATTAGTATAATAAAATTAAATTGTAGATAGATTTATGGACCCGAGTATAATTGGAATAGTGGCAGGTACGCTCACGGTAATCTCATTCATTCCGCAGATATCCAGAGTGCGCAAGAACAGATCTGCGCGTGACTTGTCATGGAAGTGGATGGCGGGATTTTCTGCAGGGATATTTCTATGGGTAGTGTATGGTGTTATTTATGCATCAATGCCGATAATATTGTCAAATGTAGTAATGCTTGCGCTTATCGCCGCGCTGATTGCACTCAAATGGAGGTATGGGAAGCAGCGAACTTGAATGCCAATAAACATCCGCATGTAGGCAGCTAGTGAATGAAACGTCGACTTTTTATATTAAGGCAAGCCTACATTTACATGATTCTGATGAGAATAATTGCGCATAGGGGTGCGAGCAAGCTGACTCCGGAAAATACGCTCATGAGCTTTGGAATTGCAATTAGGGAAGGCGTATACGGAATTGAGACAGACGTGCAGGTTACCAGAGATGGAGAGGGAGTCTTGTTTCATGACAGGAAGCTTTCCAGAACAACAAATGGGCATGGCAGGATAGATGAGGTGCCGATAGAATATGTACGCAGCCTGGATGCGGGGCTTGGACAGCAGGTGCCACTTCTGCACGAGGGCCTGTCGTTTATGAAGGAAGAGTCTGCAGGTAAGATACACGTGTACCTTGAGCTAAAGGAGACAGTATACAGACATCTGAATGCAGTACTTGGGGAGGTTGTAAAACTGAATATGCTTGGTAATGTGACCTTTATATCATTCCACCACGACATGCTTAATTCGTTAATAGATGCAGATCCAAGCGCACATGTAGGATACCTCCATTATTTGCACATATCCATGCATTCGGGCAGATTGGCGGTTGTCAATCATAGGCTGCTCACAGAAAGAAAGATGCAACTGGCAAGAAGTAAGGGAATGGGCATTCTCGCATATACGGTAGACAGACAGGATAGAATAAGAAGGCTATCGGAGATAGGCGTAGATGGAGTAATAACCAATGATGTCCTAGCTGCGAAGGCAGCGCTGCGGCACTAGTAGTGCATTAGTCTGAAAATCATATTTTTATAAAGAACCAGACTTCTGAAACGATGAAGTAACGTCTTGCTCTTTGTTGATAAAGCTTCTCTGGCGTAGCGTCAGAATCTCTGTGGCGGTCTTGTGAGTATGTAGAATCTGCTGTCTCCCTTCAGCTCAAGGACAACCCTATCCGCAAGCAGCTTTACAGGATCCTGGAGCAGCGACACCCTACTGGATATATCCTCAAAGCTTTCGAACTGTTTCTCGTCCCTTGCATCAAGTATCGCGCTGAGGTGTTTCTTGCCTATGCCAGGCAGCAGCTCAAGCGAGTGTATCCTTATGTTCAGCGGTCCTGCACTGTTGAATATCCCTACGAATTTTTTCTCATTGGACTTTATTACTCCAGATATTGCAACAGGCAGCTCGTTCTTTGCCACTTCGGTAAGCTCTGCATATGAAAGCCGCCCCTTTATCACAGATATCTTGTCTCTTTCCCCCTTCCCTATGTATACGCGTTCGCCTATCTTTATGTCAGGTTTCTTCGGTACTGCCTCAAGCATGGTAAATTTTTCCTCGCCTAAAAGCTGGACTACCGGCTCTGACCTTGCTGATGACGACCTACCCGTAGGAAGATAATCAAGCACTATCGCATATTCTTCAAGATTCTCCCTTCTCTGCTCTAGCTCTGACACATATATTACCTGTTAAAATTATATAGAATAGCTCTTTACTACTCCGAGTATCTTGTTTATGGTCTCGTCATCAGTGGGCTGCCTGTTTCTGTCCATCGCAAGAATTAGTTTTAGCAGATTAGGCTCCCCGGGCATTATCTCTATTACCTTCAGTGCAAGAGTCTCCGTCAGTCCAAGATCTTCAAGGTCTTTCTCCATCTTCCTGGATTCCGATTCCTTAAGCTTAGAGAACTTTCCAGCATATTCAAGCGTGAGTGTCTGCTCGTAGCCTAGCTCGCCGCCTTTTTTCCTGTCCTCAAGGATCTCCATTACTTCAGCAACAGACGCAAGTCTACTGTCAATTCTCTTCTTTCCAGCCATAACACTCACCTAATGCATTCCCTGCTACATATAATGGCAGGCAACTTAATTAAAAGCTTTCCTTCAGTATGCATCTAGAGCGGACGCCAGAAAATTCTTGCAGGGCTAGCCGCCCCCACAAGAATCCAACGTTGCTGAACCTAAAAGCTTTCTGTCAACAAAAGGATAACATAGGTATTTTTTAACCTGAACTCCTAAAAAGTATCAGTGTTCTGGTGGAGGTAAAGGAGGCATATCAGGAGATAGAGAATGAGCTTAAGAAGCATATAGCAGGAAAGTCCGATGTAATAAAGCTCCTTTTCATAAGCCTTGTTGCAAATGGACATGTGCTGCTAGAGGGAGTTCCTGGAGTCGCAAAGACTACAATGTCAAAGGCGCTTGCAGACGTTATAGATGCAGACTTCAAGAGGATACAGTGCCTTCCTGACCTGTCCACAAGCGACGTGCTTGGCGAGGTATTGATAAACGAGAAGAACGAGCTGGAATTGAAAAAGGGGCCAATATTCACAAACATACTGCTTATGGATGAGCTTAACAGGGCGCCGCCAAAAACAATGGGCGCATTCCTCGAAGCGCTTGAGGAAAGGCAAGTCACAATAAGCGGACAAGATCTCAAGCTTCCAGTGCCGTTCATGGCAATAGCAACGCAGAATCCCCTGCGAATAGAAGGCACAGAACCACTTCCAAAGGTGCTTGCAGACAGGTTCATAATTAAGGTTGAGGTAACCTATCCCACTATGCAGGAAGAGGAGGAGATGCTTAGCCTAAAGGAGAGCGAGGAGAAGGTTGAGACAAAGAAGATACTGACCATACCAGAGATATTAGACATGCAGGGGCGGATAAAATCGGTGTCGCTTCCAGAGGATATAAAGCAGTATATAACACAGATAGTGAATGCGTCGAGGACAGAGATGCATGTCGTGATGGGCGCAAGCCCAAGGGCAGACCTTGCATTTATGTCGTGCGGAAAGGCAAAGGCACTTATAGAGGGAAGAAATACGGTGACAAAAGACGACATACATTTTCTTGCACGTCCTGTCTTAAGCCACAGGATAGCGGTAAGGTCCACGGGAGGCATAGGCGTAAACGGGATAATCGACGGCATACTCGCTTCACTCCCGCAATAGAAGATCAATCAGCGCCAATCATGTTCATAAGCAGCTCATGGCTCTTCAGCGCATCTGCCCTGCTCACAACAAGCAATGTTTCTGTGTAGCAGGATATGAACTCCAGTATGTTTATGTTCTGTTCCGCAAGCAGCGAGGCTATGAATGCCACAAATCCGGGAAGCGCCTCAAGCCTCTCCTCAGAGTGTATTATTATTGCAGAGGCATTCTCCTGGATCTTAATCAGGCCTCTTGACTTCTTGAGTGACTTAAGAACTGCAGCATCCTGCACAAGGTACACATAATAGTCACTCAGCTTTATCTTTCCTATATTTCCGGCATTAACGTCTGCATAGGATATCACTACAGACATGCCGCTCTGTATGGTTATTTTGCTATATTTAAGTATGGACATTGCGTGCCTCTCTATGCTCACATCCATTTTCTTCAGCTCCTCGGCATATCTCCTCAGCGCCGCCTTTATCGCGTGGTAGTTCTTTATCCTAAGATCACGCTGTATTATCCTGGCAAGCGCGCTGAAATTCACTATGCCCCTGTCAAGGGCCTCTATGGTGTAAGGCTTATTCTTGAGATAAACGCGGACAATCTCCGATATTGACATTGTATCACATGATGCATTATATGCAAGAATTTTCAATGTCAATGTTAATATATTGGGCAGATACCATTCACGCGACATCACGCCGCATGCATTTGGCGTAGCATCCGTATCATATGATGCATTTTATGCTATTTTTGTATTAGGCGTGCCACAATATTGATATATGATAAAGCACCAAGGACATACCAATTAACATGAAAAATCCTTACAGAAAGAGAGAGGTTGGTGTGGATATTTTAAAATCTGAAGCCCGTTCTGCGCGTATAGTTGCTGCTACACGGGATGATGTGCACAAGATAGTGGCAATGATAAACGACGAGGCTGGGCGATCCGGTGCCGTATTAAAAGTTACTGCAGATGAGGTCGAAGAGTGGATAAATGGCAGGCGTTCGTTCATTGCAAAGACCACATATGGCAAGATAGTAGGCCATTCTGCAGCAAAAATATGGCCGGAATCAGGATGGGCAGAGCACCGCGCAGTAGTTGTACTTCAAGAATACCGCTGCAACGGCATAAACGCAAGGCTTACCCAAGCAATCGTACAGTCGCTTGAGGAGGTACATCCAGGCATAACAATACTCTCGCTTAAGAATGGCGCTGGCATAGGCACTGTCGTGTCATTCGGATTCAAGAAGATTCCAGTATCTGAGATACCAGACGAAATCCTGAGAGCCAAAGGAAAGGCGGAATATGAAGCGTATGTTTTCAAGACACTCGCGCGATCCCGGGATTCCGAATTTATCGTCCTGCCAGACAGCTGCGATAAGTAGTTTTGATTGCAGTATGTATCAAATAATACATTTTACCACAGTTTTGTATTAAATGTCTCACAATATTAATATACATAATTTAGCTTAATAAATTGGATCGAACATGAACAAAATCGCATACTCTGGAGGCATTGCTAATTCCGTGTCACTGAAGGTCTCCATAATGCCTTCTACAGAAAAGGACATACCTAAGATAGTTGAGATAATAAATGGCGAATCCAAAAAGACGGGTTCGGTACTTCCAGTAACCACCGAGGAGGTGCGGGGGTGGATAAACAGCGGGCTTTCTTTTGTTGCAAAGACAGACGAAGGAAGAATAATCGGACATCATGCGGCATACATATGGCCGGAATCAGGATGGGCAGAGCTGCGCGCTGTAGTAGTGCTTCCGGAATACCGTGGCAACGGCATAAATGCACTGTTAATGGAATCAATAATAAATGTAATTCTTGACAAAGATCCCTTTACAACTGTAGTATCTGTAAAGAACAGGTCAAGCAACGGAAGGCAGATACTCCGCGATCTTGGCTTTAAGGAGATAGATCCTTCAGACGCGCCGCATGAACTCTTTGGTATAGGGCCTAAAGAGGAGGTATACAATATCTATGTGTATATACCAGGGGAGATACCTATAACAAAAGAGCTTATTCGCTCGTAGATTGGCAGATGGCATGCCCAAAGATATAAGCTCCCTATTCTGCAATCTGGTAAAGATACCGTCCCCGAGCGGCAAGGAACTTGAAGTTGCAAGATTCATATCCAACTACCTAAGAAAAAGCGGAATATACCATTATACCGACAGGGTTGGGAAAACGATAGGATCAAATTCTGGCAATCTGATAGCAGAGCTGAAGGGAGAGGGTCCGACAATCATGTTCATTGCACACATAGATACTGTAGAAACTGGCAATACTCCAATAAAGCCCGTAATAAGCGATGGCACAATAACCAGTGACGGGAACACGATACTTGGCGTTGACAACAAGGCAGCGGTTGCAGCACTCATGGAGGCGCTTGCAGAAATAAAAAGGAAAAAAACGAGACCAAATATCATTGCAGTATTCTCCGTAAGGGAGGAAGACGGCGAAATGGGAGTCAAATACCTGAAGCCACGGACCATGCCCGACCAGGTATTTGTAATTGATGGATCATCACCTCTGGGCACATTCATATCCTGTGCTTTGGGCGACACGTTATTTGAAATACGGCTGCATGGACGGTCTGTGCACGTCGCATATGCCGAGAAGGGCATAAACGCAATGAAAGCAGCAGGCATAATAATGGCTAGTCAGAGGCTTGGAAAACTGGATGATGGAAGTTATGTTAACATCTCGAAGGTTGTCAGCGAAGGCAAGAATAACGTAATACCTGGAGAGGTGCTGCTGTCAGGGGAAGTGCGCGCATTCAATAAAAGTAAGATAGTCCGCCGGATTAAGGAGCTTAAGTCGAAAGCAAGAGATGCGTGTAGGATTACCGGCTGCACTTACGATCTTTTAATAAATCGCAAGGAGTCTATCCAGCCATTCAATTCGATTGCAAAAGAGGGGATTGCGAGCATTGCCAGAATGGCGTCGAAGCAGGCAGGTCTCAAATTCGGGATGGTTCGCGTCAAAGGCACAATGGAGACAAACGTGATGCAGGGCAGATATAGATATATGATAGGCATATCTAGAGGTGGCAAAATGCCTCACTCGAAAAGCGAGAGCATAACCGTGAAGGAGCTTGAAAGTCTGAAAGGGCTTATAGTTGCAATTGCAGATTCCGTGCAGAAAATGCGCGTATCAAAGAGAGTACCGTAAGCGTATGTATAACCTAAGGAACAAGGAACTATTTACAAAGGAGTTAGAGATAATTGTGAGGCCAAGTCAGGGGCTATCCACAACAAATGACAGATATGCCATTGAGGGGATAGATATACCGATTCGGGGAAATGGAATATTCACAATCGTGGATAGCAAACTTGTTCCAGTTAGACCCATAGGATGTCCACTATCCGTACAACAGATTGATGATCAGGTGGACAGTATCGTTAGCAGAAGGTTTGGGCCCTATTAAACAAAGGAGAGGTTTGGAATGCAACGGAGTTCACAGCGAAGGAGCAGATTCCAGCGAGCAGCTTCATGAAGCAAGGCGCGCGGTAAAACAGATCAATGCAGTAAGCACATATCCCCATTTACAGAATGATATACGAGAAGGAAGCATTCGGCTTTTACAGGAGGAGAATACGGAGAATAACTGAGCTTATGGCCGAACTGAAGGGCCAAAGCGCATAAATCAGCTCCAATAAGACAAGCGCAGCAGCCACAACCTAATGTTAAATATCTATCTAGATAATAGCTATCCGCGGGCTCGTAGCTCAGCTTGGATAGAGCGGAACCGTCCTAAGGTTAAGGTCGCGGGTTCGAATCCCGTCGAGCCCGTATGCATCTCCAGTACAATGCCAGGGTAGATTACAGTAATGTCCCATATAATGCAATAATGTGCCAGGCTGCACAAGGCGCATCAGAAATCTTATATATATTCGCAGACAAAAAGACACTATTGATTGCATGGCAAAGGAGAAGGTTATACTCGCCTACAGCGGCGGTCTCGACACATCAGTGATACTCAAGTGGCTAGTCAGTAAGGGATATGATGTGGTCTGTTTTGTCGGCAATGTGGGTCAGAATGAGGATCTCAATGCAGTGACAAAGAAAGCTATGGCAATAGGAGCGTCCAAGGTTTATGTAGAAGATCTGCGCGAGGAGTTCGTCACGGACTTTATATTCTCTGCAATGCGATGCAATGCCTTATACGAGGGAAGGTACCTTCTCGGAACGGCGCTTGCGAGGCCGCTTCTTGCAAAGAAGCAGATAGAGATAGCAAGGAAGGAGAAAGCTGCCTATGTTGCACATGGTGCCACTGGAAAGGGGAACGATCAAGTCAGATTTGAGCTAGGCTACTACGCACTCAAACCGGAGATAAAGGTAATATCACCATGGAAGGATCCGGAATTTCTTTCAGAGTTCAAAGGCAGAAGCGATCTCATAGCATATTCGGAGAAGTGGGGCATACTCGTAAAGGCAACCAAGGCAAAGCCTTACAGCGAAGATGACAATCTCATGCACATCAGCCACGAAGCAGGCATCCTTGAAGACCCTGAACTAAGGCCTCCAGAGCACGTATTCAGCAGAACAGCATCGCTTGACAAGGCACCAGCAAAGGAGACCATAATAGAAATACACTTCAAGGACGGAAACCCGGTAAAACTAGTAGACAAGTCGTCAAATGTCACGCTGACAAAGCCCCTTGACATCTTCATGCATCTCAACAAGCTGGGCACAGAGAATGGGATAGGTAGGGTCGACATGGTAGAAAACAGGTTCATAGGAATAAAGTCCAGGGGCATATACGAAACCCCTGGCGCTACAATCCTGTGGGCAGCGCACAGGGATCTCGAGGGTATTGCAATGGACAAGGAGGTCATGCACATACGCGACATGCTGATGCCGAAGTTCTCCGAGATTGTATACAATGGGTTCTGGTTCTCTCCTGAGATGGACTTCCTGCTCAATGCGTTCAACAAGAGCCAGGAGGCCATAGACGGGAAGGTTACGCTTTCGCTACTTAAGGGCAACGTTCAGACCATAGGCAGGGAGTCGCCCACAGCCTTGTACAACCAGAAACAGTCGAGCATGGATGTCGAGGGTGGATTCAATGCATCGGACTCTAAGGGCTTTATAAACGTAAACGCAATAAGACTCAAGGCACACAACATAGCGATGAGGGGAAGAATTCCCTACGACACTCTGAAAAAGGGCAAGGATAATGACAAAAAAGCTGTGGGATAAGGGATACGAAGTAAACAAAGAGGTCGAGGATTTCATAGTCGGAAACGACTATGCCCTTGACATGCAGCTCGTTAAATACGACTGCATAGCTTCCATAGCGCACGCCAGAATGCTAGGCAGGATAGGCATACTGAATAAGAAAGAGGTAAAGATGCTTGTCAGCGAGCTCAATTCCATAATAGTGCTCTGGGAGAACGGCGATTTCAAAATATCAAAGGAACAAGAGGATATGCACACGGCGATAGAGAATCGACTTACAGAAAAGCTCGGCGGTCCAGGTAAGAAGATACATACTGGGAGGTCGCGCAATGATCAGGTACTTACTGCACTAAGGCTATATTACAAGGACAGTCTCAAGGAATGTATATCGCTGTCGGAGCAGCTAATTACAAGTATGAAGGCATTTTCCTCAAAGTATGGCGAGATAGCGCTCCCAGGCTACACCCACACCCGGAAGGCCATGCCCTCCTCGGTCGGACTCTGGACCGGGGCATTCATAGACTCCATGAAGGATAATATCAAGTTGCTCAACGGCGTCTTTGAGATCGTTGATCAATCTCCGCTCGGCACGGCTGCAGGGTATGGCTCCCCAATAACGCTTGACCGGGAGTTCACCGCCAGGGAGCTGGGCTTTGCAAGGGTGCAGGAGAATCCGATATACGTGCAGATGAGCAGGGGGAAGTTTGAGGCAAGCATACTCCATGCCATAAGCCAGATAATGCTAGACTTCAATAAGATAGCTTCGGATCTGATAGTGTTCAGCATGCCAGAGTTAGGCTACTACGAACTGCCAGTAAACTTCACTACGGGTAGCTCGATGATGCCTAACAAGAAGAATCCTGACATACTAGAGCGCATGCGCGCAAACTATCACGTTATGATGGCTTACGAGAGCGAGGTCAAGGGAATATCAGGAAATCTCATGACCGGCTACAACGGCGACATACAGCTGACAAAAGAGCCGATGCTCAACGGCTTTTCCCTCGCAAAGAGAAGCATAAGGATTGGGTCGCTTCTCTTCATGAACCTCAGGGTCAATAGGAAAAATTGTAAACGGGGCCTCACTGAAGACGTTTATGCAACCCATAGCGAGTACAATCTTGTGCATCAGGGCATGCCATTCCGCGACGCGTACACGCAGGTTGGTAGGAAGTATTCTGGCAAGGAATGACAGTTGTCTCAAACAGGACATTAAGTGTTCATTTTGTGCCAAACACACCGTAAGTTTAATATATGACAGATTGCCTAATAACAGCTACTACTCGGTGAATCTTGTGCAACAAAGCATCAATATGGCAGATCATCAGAAGGAGCCATTGATAATTGCCACAATGGCCATCATGAGAGAGATACCAAAGTCGTTCTCAAATGGGCTTACGACACAGAACCTAGGAAAGCCAGACTACGACCTCATAAAGGAACAACAGAGATCTGCAATCAGTGCGTTTTCGCAGCTTGGGGTAAAAACGCTTCTTCTCCCAGCAGATGAGAAGAATCCGGACAGCCAGTTCCCAAGAGATACAGTTTTCTCCTACAATGGAGTTATGTTCAATCTTAATCCAGGATCTCCAAGACGTAACAAGGAGGTTCAGATCAATACATCCGACATAAGATCCGCAGGATTCCAAGTTGAAACGGTAAAATACGGTGATTCGGCTTTCATAGAGGGAGGGGACATACTTGCATTTGATAGCCAGCATCTTGTGATAGTAGGCATGTCTGGGCGATACCAGGATGTAAGAACTAACAAGGCTGGAGTGGATGTGCTTGCGAATGTACTGCGCAGCATAGATCCAGATGTCACTGTTATTGCCGTACCACACAAAGGGCAGAACGGGCAGCCATACGGAGTCCTGCATCTAGAGACAGGCATGACCCCGCTAACATGGCAACAGGCACTGTGCGATCCACAATGCCATGTTGAATGGGAGAGGGCTTATTATCCACTCCAAAACAGCGAAAGACTAATACTACCCCCATGGCATGTAAACACATTGACAAGAGATGCAGGATATGCTGCACATGTGCTCCCAATAAATGGCGGAGTGATGATAGCAAAGGGCTATCCCACAGTGAAACAGCTGGCAGATGCAAGCTACTCGACGGTCATAGAAGTGGACATGAGCGAAGCCAGAAAGATGGACGGCAGCATGAGATGCTGGACCATACTTCACAATGAGAAATGATAAACGGGACTTACAAAGGAGGTATATGCAACGCAGAGGGCATATGATCTTGTAATGGAAGGCACGTCTTTCAGGGATGCATGCAAGGAGATCTCCAGGAGATATGTGCAGTGAATAGCCCAGACGGAACAGATTATGCGTATTTTGCAGCAAATATCACACAAGGTTTGGACCCATGCATGCAAGTGCAGCCCTCTTCTCCCGGTCAACTACTGTATTTTGCTGCGCAGGCATTCAGCAGAGCGTGGAGTTTGCATAGCATATTGCCTGTTGCGCGGTCTCGGGAATGGAAAGATACTGGCAATCCGTTACCACTGAAGATGAGGATGTGATATTGTAGTATTTTGCAACAACTACCTGGTTGTTTATCACCTCCTGCGACGATGAGATGCACGATGCCAGAGAAGGCATATTGAATCCTGACTGCTCCGCGATGCCTTTTATTATATAAGCTGGCATGTACGTGCCAGAGTATGAGGCATTTACGGAGTGTATGAATCCTGAGAAATTCTTCTGGTTTTCGCCGCACAGTAGGTACTTTTCAAGTGCTAGCGTATTGTTTAGACCGTAGGTATTTGCCACTGCAGACGAGTACTGCGTGAACAGCGGCTTTATTGTTATATTGATCCTGCCGCCAAACCTGTTTTGGAGGTTTTCAGCGGTGACTAATGACGGAATGCCCCCTGGCGCATAAGGATCAACAAACCAATATACCTGTAATGGCTTGCCGAAGCTGCAGCTTGTCTGATGTGCTATTTTTATCACACCCGGTGATATCACATAGTCCTGTCCAACAGACGGAGGAGTTATGCCCTGCGAGAATACGCCCGCAAGGCTCAGATTTGAATCCCTTACCATGAATGAATATAGATATGACTTAGATTTGTTTGCAGGCAATGCGTACGGGAATGTAACATACCACTCCTTAAGCGATGGAACATAGGATATGTTCATATCCGACACGTTAGATATGAAAGGGAGCAGGGATATCGAACTGTTGAGGTCGGAAAATCCTGCAAGCACCCTCTCCGCATATAGCCTTACCTGGCTGGCATTATGTATTGTATTTGTGATAGCAGGCGTCATTGCAGCAGTGCCATTTGTAGTGGCATTAATCACTGTGATTTTGGTGTTATATGACATCACTACAAGCAGAAGTATGAGTATCACTACAAGTATCATCAGTGCAATGTGGATGTTGTCCAGCCCACCGAACCTTGATACAGGTTTTACAAGTATGCTGGGTTCACTTATGTTCTTGCTGAGCCTTGTCATTTATGCACCTGTACAGCAATCATGCAGCAAAAAGATATAAAAATAGACCTATCGCTTTTCCTTTAGGACACTACTATATTGATTTCTCCGGCCTAGCTCCGACCTAGCGGCAAGAGCCGCAAGGCCAGAATAATATTTTCGGTTAATCATTTATCACCATTCATCTTTTAATACTTTCAATTCGTATAATGTATTCTGCAGAGAAGAAACATCAATAATATTTCCAGGCAGAAGCCTGAAAAATAACGGCAGATGTTCGTCCCTATCTACAGCAAGAAGAAATCTTACTTGCTTGTCAATCTCTTCTCCGCCCCCTGCTCCTCTAGCAGTCATAGCTTTTTTGGCATGGACCATCTCAAACAGACAACGGACCCATTAGCGCCGTCGGTTTCAGGGTTTAGCAAGCCCATTACCTTATCTGCCACATGCCATAGCTCGTTACCTAGCAGCGGGCATGACGGGATTTGAACCCGCAACTTACGGCTCCGCAAGCCGCTGTGCTGTCCAAGTTACACCACATGCCCACAAAATACTTTATATAGGTTTCTCTTTATAAAGACTAGTAATTATATTAACGTGAGCCGATGTCAGAACTTCGTGGCAAAATTTGCTCTTCATGCGGCAGGCTTAGCGGGCAGTATGTGGAATTCAAGTGCCCAAAATGCCTGGAAGAGATAATAATACGCTGTTATGGATGCAGGGAGAAGCATACTACATACAGATGCCTAAAATGTGGAACGGAGGGTCCTTGATGGGAAAGGTTGCCACCCTTTTTAAGGTATATGCTGACAATGCAGACACCGTAAGTCAGCTAATAGTGAGCACCCTTAAGCCGACGAGCGTGCAGGTCGAGGAGATAGGATTCGGGATAAAGGTTATAAAAGTCATGTTTGTACATGAGGATAATGAAGGAAGCACGAAATATGAGGAGGGACTGAGGAAGATAGCCGGAGTAAGGGACGTCGAAGTAGCAGAAGAAAGCCTCCTCTAAATAAATAATATGCTGTTCCTAAGATAGACTGGCAGACAAAGCCGCTTACCTGTGGTTCTGTGATAAAGTCAATAGAGCTTAGGAACTGGAAAACACACAAAGATACCACGCTTGAGTTTGCAAGTGGCACAAACATACTTATAGGCCAGATGGGGTCTGGAAAAAGCTCGATAATGGATGCAATATCCTTTTCATTGTTTGGAGTATTCCCTGCAATACAGCACAGGCGAGTAAACATAAGCAAACTCATACGCAACAAGCCGGGCCAGGAGCGCAGCGCGTATGTGAGGCTTGTAATGTCGCTTGATGGCAATGAGTACAGAATAACACGCGAACTGAGCCTTGACGGAAAATCTACCGCGACGATAGAGCGGAACGGAGAGTACCTACAGTCCCAGCCGCAGAGAGTCAGTGAGGAGATAGCGCGCATACTCAAGGTTGATTATGACATGTTCTCAAGGGTGGTGTACTCAGAACAGAACGGACTTGATTATTTCCTTAACTTGCGCTCATCAGACAGAAAGAAGCAGATAGACGGATTGCTCGGCCTTGATCGGTTCGCAATTGCGCAGGACAATTCAACCACGCTTGTGAACAGGATACATGACATGATAGCGGACAGCGAGAGGATAATCAGGGAATTTAACATCGATAGAGCCAACTCAGAGCTTGATGCAATAAAGATTGAAATAGGTAGGCTAAAGGAAGAAAAGGAGACTGCGGAAGCAGGCATTAAGAAACAGTCTGCAGAGAGATCAAGGCTTGAATCTGAATCGGATAGAATGAAGGCGCAGAATAACCTGCGCAATGCCTTATCAAAAGAGATAGAGGGGATAGGTGCCAGGATGGGTCTGCTGGAGTCAGAGATAGCGAAGATAGATGCGTCTAAACTTCCGGACAAGGATATTGCAGCCTCTGAGAAGTCGTTGCTGAAGAAGAGGCTCGAGGCACTTAAACTACAGGACAGGGACAATGATGCTGCAATGAGCACTGCAGACTCGGATCGGCACAGGATAGAGTCAGAGATATCCGGCATAAAAAGGGATATAGAGAAGAAACTGCGCAAGGAGAAGGAGCTTGGATCAAATGGGAGGCATCATGTGGAGAAGGAGCTTGCTGAGCTTGACGATGCCATTGACAAAATGTCCGCAGACCTTGCCCATTCAAAGTCCCTGATGTCTGATACCGAGGCCCAACTCAAGGAACTGATGGGACATGTTGGTAAATGCCCGGTATGCGAGCGTGATCTTTCACCAGACCTGAAGGAAAAAATAAGTGCATCAAAGAAGGACCTGATTGCAGAGCATAAACATAAATCCCAGACTCTTGATAAGGATCTTCTGCAAAAGAAGGTAAGACAGAAAGAGCTTAATGCGCTGCTCGCCTCGCTTGACAAGGTAGAAGAAGATCTTAAGGAATACGCAGGCATAGAGGGCAAGCTTAGATCCCTTGAATCCGAACATGCAAAGGCCGTGGCTGCTTATGACAAGTTCAAGGTAGACAAGAGAACCACATCAAAAGGGCTGGCCGATGCCACAGAGAATATGCAGAAGATAGATTCCATGATAGAGATGATAGAGAGGCGGGAAAGATATGTCTATGAGAGATCAAAGCTCTCCGAATCACTGCTGGAGAAGTCAGGAGAGCTTGATGCCATACACGTCGATGAAAAGATGCTGGACAAAGTGCAGTCAGAACTCGTGAGAGCAAATGCAGAGATAAGCAGGCACTGCGCCAATCTTGAGTCCGCTACAAAATACCTGAGGGATAAGGAGATCCAGGCCAGGCAGAAGGAGGCCGAGATAGGTAGGATAAACTCGCTTAACGAGGGCATTGCAAAAAAGAAGCTTCTTGTGGACAACCTATCGAAGTTCAAGTTGTCTCTTGCAGAAACGCAATCGATGCTTAGGTCGCAGCTCGTCACATCCATCAACGACATAATGTCGGAGATATGGGGACAGCTATATCCCTATGGGGACTACACGGGCATAATACTTGATGCGTCCGAAGATGACTACGGGCTAATGCTCAGGTCCCTTACAGATGGCAAGCACGTCTGGGAGGATGTGGAATCTGTGGCAAGCGGGGGGGAGAGAAGCACGGCGTGCCTGGCACTGAGGATTGCGTTCTCGCTTGTTCTCGTGCCTAATCTGAAATGGCTTATACTTGACGAGCCAACCCATAACATAGACAGGGAGGGACTTTACAAGTTCGTGCAGATGTTCAGTGAAACGCTCCCTTCAATAATAGACCAAGTGTTTATCGTAACACATGACGACCTGCTCAAGCAGGTTGCAAATGCGCGCATATACGTGCTGAGCAGAAACAAGAACGAGAACAAAGGGACAGAGATAGCTGTCGCGTAGAGTATCTCTATTGACATGTCCGGCCTCGACTTTGTGCAATAAATAACCAAAAATCTTACTTTTTACACAGAAATAGCTTGCTTCTTAAAACGTCCTGCCGGGTAGGGTTGTAGCCTCTACGAAAGCATTAAAATGCTTGATTGTATTAATATTTATAGGGTTTTAATATAGAGGAATATTACAGTACCTACGAGGAAAAGGCCAAAAAGATACTTGCGGATTGCACTTACATGGTTGTAGGGACAAGCACAAAGGATGGCAACCCTTGGGTTGCCCCTGTCCTATTTGTATATGACAAGGATTATACTATCTACTTCTTATCAGCAGTAGATGCCCGCCATTCTAAGAATCTACTTGAAAATGCAAACGTATCAATATCGATCTTTGATTCGGGCCAGAAAATGGGTACGGATAATGGGATACAAGCTGTGGGCAAAGTAAGCCTTGTTGAGAAAGAAGAGATAAGGAAAGTCATAACTCTCTATTGCAAAAAGTTATTCCCAGATTCAGAAATGGAACCGACAAAGAGATATGTTCCAGAGGAATATCTCGGCGCTTCCGAGTTTAGATTCTTCAGAATAAAGTTGACGGACACCTACGTTACTGGCGAAGACAGGCACGTAAAAGTTGAACTTGGAGGCAAATAATCTGTGAACGTCTTAGATTCATTCACGCTAAACGGTAAAGTAGGGGTCATTACTGGCGTTTCAAGAGGATTAGGCGTATCCTTTGCTACTGCTCTTGCAGAAGCGGATACTGTAATATGTGCAAGAAGAGAAGACAAACTCAAAGCGGATGCATAACAAATGCAACGGGCAAGTCGATACCGTGCTCCCGGAGATGATCCCTCCGCTGCCAGCCGTAATATTGCGGATATTATATAGTCTCTATTCCGAACCTGTCCGGTCTCTCCTCTGTTCTTCCCAGAACTGACGATCCGCTTACCCCAGTGAATATTGCAATTACTTCCACATTATCGCCAAAGTCCGGATCAAGCCTTGCGCCCCAGATAACATTCGCGTTTGGTGCGCTCTTTTCAGTAAGCTTGCTGCCTATCTGGTTTGCATCTCCAAGCGTAAGCCCCGGACCTCCGGTTATGTGCAGGAGAACCCCGGTTGCGTTGGAATAGTCAACGTCAAGAAGCTTGTTCTTTAGCGTGTTTTTAACTACGTCTTCGACCCTGTTCTGTCCATTCGCATTTCCGACGCTTATCATTGCAAGGCCTCCAGCAGACATTATCGACCTCACATCAGCAAAATCAAGGTTTATCAGGCTTGGTTGCGTTATCGCCTCGGTTATGCCTCTCACTGCCTTTACGGTTATGTCATCAGCTATGGCAAACGTCTTCTCTATCGGAAGATTCGGATAAAGCTCAACAAGCTTCTGGTTGTCTATGACTATAAGTGTGTCGAGATTCTGCCTGAGCCTATATATGCCCTTCCTTGCAGTCTCCAATCTTACCCGCTCAAGCGCGAATGGAATGGTTACTATGCCTATCACTATCGAGCCGTTGTCCTTGAGCACCCTGCCCACTACTGGCGCAGCGCCAGTGCCAGTGCCGCCGCCCATTCCCGCAGTAAGGAATACTAAATTCATGTCTCTTGTAAGGACATCGACTTCGTTCCTTGAAAGGTCGGCAGCTTTTTCTCCAATCTCAGGATATCCACCAGCTCCAAGCCCATGTGTAAGTGAACCACCGAGCATAAGCTTGGTTATGTTTGGGTTCATCATGTTGAGTTGCTTTGAATCCGTATTGAACGCGTACAATGCAGCACCATGAACGTCCATTGTGCTCAGTCTTTGTATCGTGTTATTCCCCCCTCCACCAATTCCGACAACGCCTATCCTCGGCTTGAACAGATCAATATCTCCAGAATCGTTTCCCGTATTTTTATTTCCGTACATTTGTATACCCATCCCTATCTTGCAGATACCAGAATAAATATCTTTCTGAGGATTTTGGCTAGTCCTTTTACACTGCAAGACCTTCTCTGCACCGAAGTGTATCAGTTCCTGGACCCTGCCCGCACCATAATCTTCTTTAATTTGTTAAGCAATCCAATATCATGTATAACTCGCAGGTTGCCGGGCTGTTTGACGAGATTGCAGACATGCTCTCGCTTGACGAGAGAAAGGACAGAAAATTCGAAGTGCTCGCATACAGGAAGGCAGCAATGACAATAAGTTCACTTCAGGAGGATGTTGGGGATATCTATAGGAAGAAGGGCATGTATGGGCTGATGGAACTTCCCGGAGTTGGGAAAGGCATATCCGGGGCCATAAGGGAGTTCATAGAAACCGGAAGAATGCGGAAGTACGAGGACCTCAAGAAGAGGTATCCAATAGACTTCAAAAACCTTACAAGGATACGGGGACTTGGGTCAAAGCGTGCATTCAGGCTTTACAAAGAGCTCAGGATAAAGAGCATAGATGACCTGAAGAGGGCCCTAGCAAAACACAGGATAAAGGAGCTTCCTGGATTCGGAGCGAAGAGTGAAAGTGAGCTATCGAAAGGAATGGAGACGCTTGAGTTGAGCAGGAACCGCATGGCTCTAGGACTTGCGCTTCCAGAAGCAGAGTTGCTCGTGAACAGGCTAAAGGGATCGGGGCTTGTTGACAGGGTGGCAATAGCCGGATCAACGCGAAGGATGAAGGAGACTGTTGGAGACCTGGACATACTTGTTACATCCAGTCACAATGAAAAGGTGATGGACTTCATCTCAAGGCTTAATGAAGTGCAGGGCGTAACATTAAAAGGGCCTACCAAAATCACAGTGCGCCTTAAGATAGGGCTAAGCTGCGACGTCAGGGTTGTTGATGATGCAAGTTTTGGAGCTGCGCTTCAGTATTTTACTGGAAATAAGGATCACAATGTGAAAGTAAGGCAGATAGCTGTAAAGAAAGGCTACAAGTTAAATGAATATGGGCTCTTTGACAGAAAAAACAGAAATCTTGCAGGTCCTGACGAGGAGAGCGTCTACAAGAAGCTGGGAATGGATATAATGGATCCTGAGATGAGGGAAGACCGCGGCGAGGTAGAGCTCTCCCTGCAGCACAGGTTGCCAAGACTTGTAAGCCTTGGTGACATAAGAGGAGATTTGCATGTGCATACAAACCACAGCGACGGAGCAAATACCATAATTGAGATGGCCGAGGCTGCGAAGAAGATAGGGAGAGAGTATATAGGCATAACAGACCACACAAAAAGCGAGTACGTTGCAGGTGGCATGGACGACAAGAAGTTCGTGAAGCACCTGCATGAAATAGACTACGCAAATGATAAGCTTGATGGAATAAGGATACTGAAGAGCGCAGAGATAGACATACTAAAGGACGGAAGCCTTGACCTTCAGGATAAGACTCTTGACATGATGGACTATCGGCTTGCAAGCATCCATACCAACCTCAATATGCAAAAGGAAGAGATGACAAGGAGGGTAGTAAAAGCAATGGAGAGCGGATATGTGGACATACTTGCACACCCAACTGACCGCATAATAAACGTAAGGAATCCCATAAACATGGACCTTGATCGTGTGTTTCAGGCAGCTGCAGACAGCAAAGTTGTTCTTGAGATAGACGGATATCCAGAAAGGCTCGACCTGAACGATGAGAACATAATCAAGGCAAGGGGCTACAAGGCAAAGTTCTCGATAGACACAGATTCGCACAGGGACTCACACTACATGCTCATGAAATACGGAATAAGTACAGCGAAGAGGGGCTGGGTTACCCCAGACCTGGTAGTAAATGCACTTCCTCTGGATAAGCTAATGAAGCAATTCAGAAAGTAGGCTCAAAAATTTGAAGTAAACGCTTAAATATGCTTGACTCTACCCACTACTATCGGATTGATAGAATTGGAAGTTAAAGAGGTCGCAAATAGTACAGTTTCTGTGCAGCCGAATGCTGAACTTGGTACTGCTGCAAAAGCTACTGTCAGGGGTGGCGAGCCCAGTCTGCGATTTCGCAGAGCTGCAGACAGGCGCCTAATCGCAAAACTAGAAGAATTCTATAATCAGCTCTGTGCGCCTTATGTGAATGTTGAAGAGCAGTCCAGAGCAATAGCGCTAGCTTTCATAGCAAAAGAGCATGTGCTGTTTGTAGGTGAGACTGGAGACGCGAAGTCCTCGCTCGCGGAACGTGCTGTCAACCTGGTTGATGCAACAGTATTCAAGATTCAGCTCAACCAGTTTTCACTTCCAGAGCAGCTTCTGGGCCCTCACAATGCAAAAAAACTACTGGAAGAAGGCGTACTGGAAAGGGTGGCCGATGGAAAGATACAACTGTCTAATTTTGCGTATATAGACGAGCTTTTCAGGGCAGACGCAATACTCGACCTCCTACTTGAGATACTTAACGAAAGAAAGGCCGAAGGCGTGCCGCTTATGCTGAGGTCAGTTATAAGCGCCTCAAACTTCATATCCTATGATGATCACCATCAGGCATTGTACGACAGATATGCCCTGAGGTATTTCATACCGTGGCTTCCACTTGAGCATACGTCAAAGCTCCTTGACGATTCATGGGACATAGAGTTTAAGGATGTGGCCAATGTGACAAAACCTGTGCTGAACCTTGAAGATCTTGACCATGCATACGAGCTGCTCAGGTCGGTTGACCGTACAGTAGTGCGCAGTTCGCTTTTAAAATTCTATTCGGACCTGGAGACAAATGACCACATACACATATCGAACAGGAGAAAGCACTTGGGAGAGAAAATTGTCGCTGCAAATGCGCTGCTCAACGGAAGGACAAAGGCAACAATGGAGGACCTTTTGGCTCTAAAATATGTAATACCGTATGACGAAAACGCCGCCATGCTTATAAAAGACAGGCTTGTGGCAATGATAACCCCGCTGAATCATATAGAGGAGCTCAAGAGGTATCTCAATAATTTAGCGGTAGCTACGGCTAGTCTCAAGGCAGACATACACAACTTAAAGAATATTGAAGACATTGAGCAGATAAGGATAACCAAGTCAAAGGCAAGTGCAATGCTCGAGGAGTATGCGGATCCAGAGCTTAAGAAGATCGCCAAAGTCACGCTTGTTGCTGCAGACAAGCTGCTTACCAAGATGGAAGAGGCAGCAAAGGTAATTGCCGCAGAAGAGAAGGCAATGGCAGAACCGCTTGTAGCTACGGTAAGAAATGCTGACCACGAGGTGTCTTAATCAGATGCTACAGGTTCGAAGAAGGGCCGAAGACGCTGTAAAAAAGAAGATTGAGCCTGCGCTTAAGTCAGTGACTCCTGAAGATGCGATAAACCTGCACAAAACCAACGATATAAGGCATATCCTTGAACTGCTGATGGGTGATAGCGTATCAAAAACGCTTATATCTGACATATTCAACATGCTTTTTTTGCCAGTGCCAGTGCTCAGGGATGATTATCCAGAGAAGGATAACGATCATTATCAGGCAATGCAAAATCTCCTAGCAGAGTTGAGCAAGATGCAATTAAGGGAGCAGACAGTTTCCAATATAGATAATAGCACTGTCGCAACAGTCAACATCATAACTAACCTTATAAACAGCATGAAGCAGATGCAGGGAAATGGAGATTCAAATCAGCAGCAGGCAGCAGCAGGCGCTTCACTTCTTGACAAGTGGCTTGACGGCAAGAATGGTAAGGCAGATCAGCTTCAGCAGATGCTATTCCAGTCGCAGGGCAATAAGAGCGATGATACGGGTAAAATAAGCCCAGGACTCCAGCAGCAGATAAATGATAAGGCAAGGCGCGCAGCACACGATGCAGAGCAATCCGAAGAGGGACTTGATGAGCTTATGGAAAGGGCGGAGAATCGAGACCAAGCACAGGGAACACTGAAGTTCGACATCCCAGATCCGCGTGCAAAGAAGCTTGCCGATAACACTGCAATAGAAAGGCTCCTCAGCATAATAAGCGGGAGCAGGGGCATGTCCTCGTCCTCTTCTGAAAAGACGAAATATGGACGTGGCGAGTACAGCGGCTATGGGCTTGGCGGTGACTTAATGTCCATTGCGCCACCAGCGTATATATATCCGAGGGAGTTTCTTATTGCGCTTTATGCACAGAATAAGATGCCACAATACAGGCATCAAATCAAGCAGAGAATAAAGGACAAATATGTGCTATTCGACAAATCCGCAAGCATGATTGGAAATAAACTAACCTTTGCCAAATCCCTGACACTTGCACTCTACAACGACTCGCTTAGCAAATCCTCGGACTTTACGATCACTTATTTCGATGAAAACCCGTACGGAGCAGTAGAGGTGCTTCACAATGCAAAAAGGGACAGGAAGGAGGCAATGTCGGATCTTATTGACATGGTCCGCTCGGACGGCTGCACAGATATAAACAGTGCAATATATGCTGCATGCGCAGATATATCCGACAAGAATAAGAGCAGGAGATCAAAAGACCCAACACAGATAATATTGATATCTGATGGCGAGTCGTGCATAAATGAATCACACATAAGGGAGAGACTTGATGATGCAAACGCCGAGCTGATAGTGGTTTATGTGAACTCTAGCGGCAAAAGCTCCTACGTTGAATCGCTTCTTAGGGTGTCCTCGCACTTCTTTGCAGTTAACACCGATAGTTCGGACGTCACTCTGAGTGAGTTCAAGAGTAACTGAATCGAGGTCAGTACCATCCGCGTGATTTCATTGCCTTTGCAACCCTGCCAACTGCCACTATATAAGCGGCGGTCCTCGGACTTATCTTCCTTCCCTCCTTAGCATACTGCTTTTGCGTCTCTATAAGATCATTGAACGAGCGCGTTATTATCGTATCAAGGCGCTTGTATACGTCATCCTGCGTCCAGTAATATCCATCTATGTCTTGCACCCATTCAAAATATGACACTATAACCCCGCCCGAGTTTACCAGGAAGTCTGGCATGTCCAGCACACCGCGCTCGAAGAGTATCCTGTCTGCTTCCAGCGTAACGGGTCCGTTTGCAAGCTCAAGCACGATCTTTGCCTTTACATTTCCAGCATTCTGCCCGGTTATCTGGTTCTCAAGTGCAGCAGGTATGAGAATATCTACATCAAGCTCAATAAGCTGGTCGTTTGTTATTTTCTGCCCTTTCCCGTATCCCTGCACCGTGCCTGTGGACTTCTTTGCCTCAAGAAGCTTATTGTAGTCCAACCCGTCCGGATCATAGATTCCGCCTCTTGAATCGCTTACGGCCACTACTTTCGCGCCATGTATGCCCGTAGCTATCTCAAATGCAAACATACCAGCATTTCCGAATCCCTGTATGGCTATGCTCGACTTGCCCAGATCGATACCTGAAAGCTTTGCAGCCTCTCTGAGTACGTACATGCCTCCCATCGCAGTTGAGTCAAATCTTCCTTCGGATCCGCCAAGCCCCACAGGCTTCCCGGTTATCACGCCAAACTCGTCATATCCGACTATCCTGCTGTATTCATCCATCATCCAGGCCATCATTTGCGGATTCGTATATACATCAGGTGCAGGTATGTCCACCCTTGGCCCTATGTTTCTTCCAAGTGCCCTTATGTATCCTCTTGACAGATCTTCAAGCTCTGCCTCATCCATTGATTTAGGATCGCAGATTACTCCGCCCTTTGCGCCTCCAAATGGGATATTGGCAAGCGCGCATTTCCATGTCATCCAAGCAGAAAGCGCCTTTACTGTATCCACGCTTTCCTCTGGGTGATATCTTATGCCTCCCTTCCCTGGTCCGCGCGCATCATTGTACAATACCCTGAATCCGGTAAACATCTTGACATTTCCGTCATGCATACGTACGGGTATATTGACTGTTATTATTCTCTTCGGCTCCATCAGTATCTGGAGTGCGGCCTTATCAAGGCCCATTATCTCGGCAGCAGATGCAAGCTCAGCCTGCGCTATCTTAAAAGGGTTTAGTTCTTCTGTCATAAACTCATCTTACCATCAAAGGCTATCGACGTGCAGAGTTCATTTATCATGTTGCGTACATCGCTTGCCTTGCCATTCTCTGCAGCCTTCCTTGCAATCTTATTTGCTAGCTTGTTATCCTTTATATAATCCCTCATTCTTTTCACAGTACCGGAGTACTTGCCATTTAGATACTTGCTAACTGCAACCTGCGCTATCCCCAACTTATCGGCAATCTCTTGCTGGCTCAGATTATATTCTGACTGCATCTCCTCTGCAATGCTTATCCTTACTGCAGGAAGCACCACCTTGGCTATTTTGTCGCATTCCAGTTTCGTGACATCCTCCAACGACTGAGAGTCGTTGGCTTCCAATGGTTCTCTTCGATTGGTCATCATAACAGTCTCAGTCATCTTTTCTTTTCCTTCTTTTTATCTTTTTCCAATGCGCTGCCTTCCGCAGGTTTATCCTGTTTTTCGGTGTCTATTATCCCAAGTGAATCTTTTATCCATCCTGAAATCCCAGGCCTCTTCGGTACCTGGTCTTCAACAGGCGCTTCCATGATGCTGTGTGAGAACTTTTTAAGCTGTAAAGGCGATTTTTTCTGTTCGGGAGTTTCGGCCTGTTGAATCTGCTGTTGCACCTTTTGCTGCAGCTGCTGTACCTGCGGTTTCATCTCATCCAGTGTAATGGTTGGCAGTTTTATCTTCATGGAGCCGAATCCGCCTCCCTTCACAAATGCAGATATCATCCGTCCCATATCTCCACCCGGACTCTTAACTATCATAACATTTGAATTCTCTTCCCTTGCGCTTTTTACGTCTGAAAGGTCGTGGCATACCGCGGAAGTTATTCCTTCATATTTATTGAAGGTCAGATTGGCTACTATTGGATTTGTTGGCAGGGCTATTATGAACCCAAACCTCCCTGAGGATAACAAGTCACATGCCTGTTTAGCGAGTGTCTTGGAGTCACCGGCCACCTCCTTTGTCATTACGGTAATCCCTTCAAGATCAAGGGAATTCACCACCGAGTCTATGGCTCCCTCTATATTGCTTATGATGAGTATCTTTATGCCAACACCACTTACGTGTGTTATGTTTATAAACACATCATATTTATATATATTCGAGATAATATAGTACTGACAGAAACGGTGGTTTATTGAGAGGAAGCGAAACGCTAGTAAGGTGCAATAACTGCGGTAGAACGGTATCAAGGAACAAGGCCGTAGCCGACGAAAAGATGATACGCTATGGTCTGGATGCAAATAATAAGGACATACGCTTCCAGACAAGCAGGAAAGTTTATTACTGCATTAGCTGTGCGAAACATAAAGGAATATTCCTGAGAAAGGCCGAACAGGCAGCAAGGCATGCGGCAAGACAGCGTAGCGGAATGTATTGATCTTTAATAAAGGTGTGATTGTTGGGTTCTGAAGGGTCTGACATGCTTATATTCAGCGAGAGGGGGTACGAATCACCTAGATCAAAGGCTGTCAAAAACCCCAAGATGCAGAGGCCAGATCCCAGGGCGGAGATGCAGAATGAGGCCCGAAGCCCCGCATCTGCAAATACTGCCCCACAGCCAGATATCAAGAAACTTTATTGCACTAATCATCCGTGGAGACAGGCCTACGCAATCTGCGACAAATGCGGACTTCCGTATTGCTACGTTGACATGATAGGTTATAATAACAAGATGTACTGCCTGCAGGACATAGACTTTGCAACCAAACAACATGGGCTGGAGCACGAAGAGACAAGGATAAACAGCTTCGCTGTACTTGCATCTATGCTGTTCCTTGTGAATTCCATGCTGCTTCTCTATTTTACATATCCCCAGGCAATATTCCTTCTCTCAAACGCGGCAAATAAGGGCATCACAGGGGCAATATCATTCTTCTTGAACTTTAATCCCCAGTACTTTGCGCCCTTTGCGAATACACTTATAATAATATTTGGATTCATATCCGCAATTACAATACTCAGGAAATCAGTAGTGTCATTCGGCGTCAGTTTCTTCATTGCGTTCATATCTTTGTTTATAGTCTCATACGAGTATCTGAATAGTAGTGTAACTTACCTTCTGTTATCGAGCTTGGTGCTTCTAATTGCAATATCCCTGACAATGTACAGCAGAATGAGCGCTATCGGACAGCACTCCGAAGAGAACTACAATGTGCTTCCTTCGGTGGAATGGCCAAAGCCGGAATCGTTCTAGGATCCCAGGCAGACCTATGACTACTGCAAGATCTATCTAGTGGCACCATGATCCCTGCATGTTTCTAGTCATGGTCGCTCAGCAGAAAGGATAACATGTTCTCTCCTGAATTACATCTGCATCTTACTTCGTGCGTGATGATGACGAGATCAACATAAGCGAATCCCCTATGGCATTTATGAATGATATCTCGCTATCTCCCCCTCCAGTGTGGTCTGACCATAAGCTTAGGAAGCTGTTGTTGACATAATTGGCATTTATCCTGTAGAAACATACGGTATTTGCAGGACCTGCTTCCTCCCCGATTATTGTCCTGCCACTATTGCCATTGCCGTTCTCCAAAGCACTCTGAAGAAACTGCGCAAGATCGCCATGCTCCGCGGAGAACCGTATTATCTCGCTAAGCTGGTCCCCAGACATATGGATTGAATAGCTGTAATTTCCGCCAGAATAATATCCTGTTCTTTTGCCGTCAACTGTTATTTTCGGATTCCCGACTCCTTCATCAAGTTTGAAGCTTGGCACATATTCTGCGCCATTCAGCACCTTTATGGATCCCATTGCAATCTCAAATGAGAGTGCATGGTCATCTGACCTGACTGCACTTCTAAGGGCTTTTTCGAGTATGCGTAGTTCGCTGTCTGTTCTGTCCTTAAGTCCTACTGCCCGATGGACATACTTTCTTGCCGAGTCCCTGAAAAGGTTGCGCGCAGCAACAATGTTCCCATTTCTAAGCCTGTCCTCACCAGCTGTTGCAGAAAGAAGTCCAAGGGCATACAATGTCTCTCCTTTGTTCATAAAAAACACAAACCATTCCTATTGCTAAACTGTTTGCAATCTGGAATTATAAAGCTTACCTGCAAGATAAGCAGAACTTACATCCTGTCGAGTGCATCTATACCAAGTATTCCCAACGAGGTCCTCATTGCGCTTCTAAATGCGAATACAAGAGCAAGTCGTGCCTTCTTCTCTTCGGGCGAGCTGCCCTTAAGTATTGGCATGGTCTCGTAGAACCTGCTAAATGCGAATGCAAGATCCTTGGCATACTCCGTTACCAGGTTTGGCCTGTATTCCACACACGCCTTCTCAATAACATCCTTTAGCCTGGCGATTGCCTTGACAAGATTGAACTCGGTGTCCGATGACAGCAGTGCTATATTGGAATTTAGCATGTCCTTTACGTTTATTCCTGAATCTTCGATGAGCCTCGTTGACCTGGCGTTCATGTACTGGCAGTAGGGGCCGGAGTCGCCTTCAAATGTAAGTACCCGTTTCCATGAAAATGTTATCCACTTCTCTGTTGCAATCTTAAGGAAGGCGAACTTAATTGCAGAAAGTGCAACGCTCCTTGCAACTGACTCCTGTTCCTCCTCTCCAAGCTTCAGCCTGTCGCGTATCAGTCCCCTCGCCCGTTCAAACGACTCTTGAAGAAGCCCGTCTGCAGTATTCTCCATGGATATGCCCTTCCTTGCAGCAAGCGTACCCTTTTCAAGCTCGACCCTCCCGTATGACAGATGCCTTATCCCATTCGCTATATCATCTCTTCCCATTTGCCTGAACGCAAGCCTAAGCAGGGCCTGGGGATAGTTCTGGCTTACATCTATTATGTTTATTGCCTCTGAGACGTGGCCAAAGTCCATATGCATCCCACTCTTTCCTGATGCATATGCCGGCTTTCCGTTAATTTGCTTGTCTATAAACGCCGAGTACTTGAATGCATCCTCAAGCATTCCGAACTTCCACATATGGAAGGCTATGTCCTTTGCAACATATGTAGGTGTGCCGTCCTTTCTTATTATCACCTTTACCTTCTCCTTCAAGCCTGCAAATTCGCTTGGCAGATCCTTTACAGATTTTAGGTCTATTATAGTACATCCTTTGTATTCTCCGTCGTTTGGCCTCAAGACGAACCCTTTGTCCGTAAGCATGTCCATAGCCTTCTCAACAAGCCTTTCACGAACTATATCACTTTCCCATATAAGCACATCATGATAGCACCCATAGCTGGCTGCAGTCTCATATTGTGCCCTGACGCACTTTTCCGCAAGCTCCCTTGCAATTACTGTCTCTACAGTGTCGCCTTGCTCAATTTTCTTGGCTAATTCGGATATCTTATCACGGAATCCAGGCTCTTCTACCATGCCATTGGTTGTAGCATATATATCCCCGAGCCAATGGTCAAACTTCTTGTCTGGCTTGTTATTCTGACCCAGGTATCCCCATATCGCAATAACCATCTGAAGCCCAAGATCCTCTATGTAATCCCCCCGTTCCACATTATACCCACAAATGTCGTGGAGCGCAGCCACACTATTCCCTATAAGCATGTTGCGCAGATGTCCAACGTGTATCGGATGCATGGGATTTGCACTTGGATACTCTATTAGGATTTTCTTGTTTCCACCAATATCCGACACTTTAGCCATGTCAGCATTTATTATATTCCTGATCACAAATTCTGAGAACGCAGACCTGTCAAGATGAAAATTGAGGTAGCCATTCTCTGTTGAGACTGACTTCACGTAAGCGACATTTCCCATTGCTTTCGCAATCTTATCCGCAACCTCATCCGGTTTCTCCCCTTTTGACTTTGATATCTTGAATGCCACTGAGCAGGACATGTCACCTGATGCTTTCGATATGGCCATCATGTCTATAGATCCAGCAGCATCATAGCCAAGCGACTTGGCGGCAGACTCCACATATGAAGCAATCTTCCTACTTACTGACAGATACGGTGATTCCATCATCCAGATCCACTTACAAACGCTTTTATAGTTTATATTCCTAATAATACCGTCTAATGACTATAAATGCGTATCGCAGATACATGGCGGTGTTTATATAGTAAAAATATACAAATCAAGCAAGGGAAAGCTCGTGCTTTACCTTCCTTTCGACGTGATAAGTGCACTGAAGCTAAGGGAGAATGATGAGGTAGACTTCTTCAGGATGCAGGACAGCGCATTCCTGTTCGCCAAGAAATCCGATGTTGCAGGACTTCTTATGGGCTCTACGCAAAAGGAGCAGAAACAGACTGCACAGGGGTATGGCCTCGGGCATTCCGGCACTGACCCATTAAAACAGGAACCGTCTTCAGAGGAGATATCAGTACTGAAGAAGATAGATACGGTAAGATATGCAAATAGGACGCAGGAGAACACGCTCAGGATACTTGATGAAAGCGAGAAAAAGGTCCTTCAGGCTCTTATGTCTGAAGGATTCCTTGCAAAATTCAAGGGAAAGGACGGCAGGGAGCACTTCAGCATACCAAAGGCCATATACGACAAATTCCTGATGAGGAAGAAGCCAGTTGCAAAAGGCGAGCCCTACAATTTCGTTGTGCCTGCGTCGTCAAGGCAACCTGAGGATGAAGGCGCAGCATTGCTGGAAAAGAATGGATTCGTGGTGGTTCAGACTGAGGCTGAGGCCGGAAAGGTATCGCTTGCCCTCGAACAGAGCATAAGGCGTGGGCAGGTACTTGGCACCAGGGCATTCAATAAGAAGTTCTATATCGTCCTAAGACAGTACCTTGACAGGTACAGTCCGCAGATACTCAAGAGGCTAAGAGACAGAGATTATAAGGTAGCGGATCTTGCAAAAGAGCTGCAGACCGAAGAAGAAGGAATACGAGCAATACTATACCTGCTCTCCGAGAACGGTGACGTGAGCGAAAAGAGGAGAGACATATTCACAATTGCATAATGGCCATCACATAAGTGCCACATGGTCAAATATGAGTACCGCAATCACAAATACTGCTATTACAACAAGCACTACCCGCGCATTCAATACTGGACCGTGTTCAGGAGCATCATAGAAACTTAGGACTCCTGCCTGCTGTTGCGGCGTTGATATTGGCATGTTACCAGAAATTTATAACTTCGGAATATTAAAAAGTGTTCTGTTTTTAAACATGTATCTTGCAGGCGCATCTTTTTAAACTTGAAGCCAGATTATCTAGCATGCCACGTGATGAGGACGAAGAGACTGCAATAAAGCCCCAGTCAAATGGACGCGTAAGCATAATTGGGCCAATGATACTCTGGACAATCCTGCTTCTTGTTGCAATATCTATAAACATAACAATTGCCAACTTCAATGCAATGCCTGCCACTTCGACAATATACGCCGTTGCGAGTGCTTATTCAAAATTTGTGCTTAGCATGCCAGGCATTACAATACTCCCATTGATAATAGGCGCAATAATTGGCGCTGAGATAGGGTCAAGGTCACGGAGCCTTAAGCGCACAGCGAAAATCGGATTCCTGAATGGGATATATCTGTCTGTTATATATGCCATAACAATAATAGTCCTGTATATAGTTCTAGACTATGGCACTTCGCAGGCCCTTGCATTATCTGCGATACTGCTAAACAGCATAATACTCCCGATCATAGTGCTTCTGATATCAATAGAGATATTTGCGATTCTCTCCTTTTCAAGGAAGGTAGATCTGTAGTCAGTGCGTAACTATTTTTATCACGTCGCCGTCCTTCAGCACGTATTCCTTTTGAAGCCTCATTTTTGTCTTTGCATCTATTGCGTACTTCATGCCTTTTGCTATGTCTGTATGTATTTTTGCAGCAAGATCGTACGCTGTACTTCCTTTTCTCATCAGTATGGCATCCGGAAGTATGTTTCCTGAATGATCCGCATAATGTGATTCATCCTCAACAGGGTATACCACCAGGTTATCCAGAGTTCCAAATACTGCTTTATCTAAGAGCGCCTGTATTCCTGTTCCTCCGTGATCCTTTATGTAGCCCTGCATGTAACTTAATGCGCTCTTCTGCTCAGAATTCGCCTCCTTTACTATATTGAAGCTATTCATACCGCTTACATAGTCTATTATTCCCTTGTTTGCTGCCTTCACAAGTGCAAGCTCTATTGCACCGGAGCAAGGTATCACTTCGACTCCGTCAAGTTTCTTTCTAAGTCCTTCGAGATCCTCCTCCCTTCCCCTATCCATTTTGTTTGCAGCAATTATCAGCGGTTTGTTCTCCTTCAAAAGTGATTTTGCAAATGCGCGAGCCTTATCCGGCTTCCAACTTATTCCAGAAAGCGGAAGGGAGTTAGCCGAAGCAGCTCTCCTTATCTGATTGATGTCAGACTTTAATCCGGACAGGATCTCAAGAAGTGCAACATCGCCATCACTTCTATTAGATAGGCTGGATATGTGGCTGGTTATTATTCCTCCAAGCCATGCAGCCATCTCATTCCTTATCATCTCGATTTCAACTGCGGGATCACTGCCCTCGCAGCCGGCTCCATTCATGTCCGTCTTTCCGCTTATGTCCACAACCTGTATGATTACCTCTGCATTTATCAGATCGTTGAGGAACTGGTTGCCCATCCCCTTACCAAGGTGCGCTCCGGGAACTAGTCCTGCAACATCTATTATGTTTATGGGAATCTGCCTGAATCCGTTCTTGCATACCGAGTTTCTAGGTTTGCACTTTATCCCAAGATCTATCTCTGCGCATCTTCTGCTTGCATATGCAACCCCAAGATTCGGCTTTATCGTTGTAAAAGCATAGTCCGAGATCTGCACTTCGTTAGCAGTCATAGCTGAGAATATGGTGCTTTTTCCCTTGTTAGGCGCGCCTACTAGTCCTATGAGCAACAAAATCACGCATATGTAGATTGGAAAGCAGAGTTATAAAGATTATTTGTAAGTAATAGCCTTATAATGCAGGGATGGCGGAGCATGGTCAAACGCGACGGGTTCAGGGCCCGCTTCCTTTAGTGGATGCGAGAGTTCAAATCTCTCTCCCTGCAAATCCAATTTACGGCGACAAGCTAGGGTTCGGAAATCCGAAAGGTAAATCTTCAAAGACCGAAGATTTCGAGGATTTCTCCGAAACCCTCAAGCAGGTGTCCATGAACAGATCATGGCACCAATTACAAAAGCTACAATCAGTTTTACATAAAACTCAGACCAAGAGGTTTGCAGGTAAGAGGAAGACGCCGAAATATGGCTCAATCTCAAAGGCGTTTTCCGATTCGCAGCTTCAGAGATTCCTTCACGTAATAGACTCTGACAAGTTTCGCTTGCTATTCAGCTACCAAGCGCAGCTTGGGCTTAGAATAGGAGAAGCGGTCAGAGTCAATATCAACTCAATAGACCTAGAAACGAGGGAACTTACCTTGAAGACCGAGAAGGCTCGGGTAATGGACTCGTTATTGATACCAATGCCGCTGTTCAAGGATACCATAATCTTCATCTCGAAGCACAAGTCCAAGATCGAGAATGCGCAGGGGTATCTGTTCTATGCAGACAAGCTACGAACCAAGCGGCCTGAGCCGTTCCTAGAGCAAAACTACGTGCGCAACAGGTTCAGGCACTATGTGCGACTGGCGGGGTTGGACGAGGTATACGATACCTCAGACGAAACCAACCCTAACAGGAGCGTAAGGCAGGCACCTTCATAGGCTCACTACCCACAGCCTACGGCACTATGCCATAACCAGCTTCGCCAGGCAGACAAATGGCAATTTGGTGCTAACAAGCCGGTTCGCTAGGCATAGCGACCCTAGCACCACGATGATCTACATAAGCACTAGGAAAGAGGAGCTTTACAAGGGATAGACAACGCCTTTGGCCTATCTCAAGCCCTAAGCCTGAAAGCTCGACTTTCCGGCACCTAAGCAAGCTTTCTCTACATGACTTGGGTTTCTCTACATGCCCAAGCCATTCCATGTAGAGAAAACCTCCCTCGTAAGCCCTCAAAATAGGGCTATTTTCTCTCTACATGACTGCACATCAATATTAGAGCCGTCCATGTAGAGTTTCATGTAGAGAAACTCCCGCCTTGCAGCCTCCGCCCGCCTTTAAGACACCTTCGGTGTCGCACGGTGGGCTACGGCTGCTGCGGCTACTTTGTAGTACATGGCGGCGTTAAGGCTGATTTTGACCCCCACGCAAAATCAGCCGCTTGCTAGGTGGCTAGCTTGCAGACCGTTGGGTCGTTAGCCCACGTGAGGAGCGTAGCTCTGAACGTGCTGGCGTAGCTAAAGGGTATGGGGTTTCCTTGAAGAAAAAGTCAGATGCTTAATACAGGAAGTCCATCACTTTACCGACTTCTTAGTAAGCGCTATGTAGTTTATTTTGCCCCATTCAAAATAGTAGTCTTTGCCCGATTCTCCATCTGAAATGCGAAGAGACTTACCTATAGAAGAGAGATAACCCTCTTTATCATCGACTTCGACAAGAATCTTATTTTGTTTTTTAGATGCGAAGAGATCAAATATCTTATCCTGTATAGCCAGTTTGTCCGGAAGTATTCCCCTATAAATAATAACCTGTAGGAAAATTAGATAAAAAGCTGAGACTACAGTACCAAGTATATCTTTAACTGCTTGAGGCGTCAGGTTGGCAAGCCCATTCGACAATAGTGCTATACCTGCACCTTGCATGTCTCCGAAATAAAGGAACATTAGAAAGCAGATGTAGAATATTGCTAATAGTAAGTTGTAGCTTTCCCTGAACCTGTACACAATAGTTTTTTCACTTTTTAGACTTTCGACCTTCATGTCCATTAATTTTGCTTCGATTAAAAGTACAAATAGCGAGCCGAATGTAGCCAAGAGTAAATAGTTATAGTCGCTGCTCTGAAAGAACTGTAACAGAATTAAAGCCAAAACTATGTAAATTCCTGCATTTACTAAGAACGGAATGTTCTCACTAGTGTAAATCTTATTGAATCTTTCGAACTTTGATAGAAGAGTATCAAATTGTTTTGATGACTTTCTGATGGTATCAAGAGTTGCTTTACGCTGCCTTCCTTTTAAGAAGTAAACAAAATAAAAACTTAGAAGCGTAGCAACTAGCGGTATTCCAAAAATGCCTACCAATTCTAATACGGTTATCAAATCAACCATGTGTATAATATCCACGTAAAAGTATATAACATTTTTGAGGAGATGGAACACAGAGTTTAACAACAATCAAACTGAGCGCCAAAAGTTAAATATTAGTTTATTGTAGAATAAATCATGTCAAATAATATCTTTGATTTTGCACCGCATGAATTAAATCACTCTGCTTTCTGGGCTTGGATATTAGCTAGTTTAAGCAAAGACAATCACAAGAATAAACAAAATGAAATAGGAAGAAGGATTGCAAGTAAGTTCTTAAAGAAAGTTGGGATTGACAAATCTGCAATAAAAAATATTAGTGTCGAACACCAAGCCTCCCCACTAACAAGTAAAAACAGCGAAGGATCAACGTATGACATAAAAGCTGTGATTGAAGTAAAAAATGGTAAAAGTGTGTTTCTTGTTATAGAAACAAAAGTAAAAGCAAAAGCGGGGAGTGGGCAGCTAGAAAAGTACATCGGATATATCCAAAGAGAGTGTAAGGAAAAGCGACGTAAGGGTTATTTAATCTTACTAGATATTCAAGGCAAATCTCCACTTAAAGATAAAGAAAAAGAGGTACTCTATAAAGAAGCGAACAAGAAAGGAGTTGAATTCAAGATTTTTACTCCTGCTGACGTAATAGAAATCATAAAAGGGAATAAAAAAATTGATACGAAATATGATGGTTACCTTGTAAACAATTATATTGAATGGATTGAAGGTAACAAGGACTTTTGGGAGTATATATGCAAAGGCATAGTTTATGGAATTAGTGAAAAAGGAAATAAAAACATAAATGTAATTCGACCAAAGCGACACAAAGGGTGGGGATGGAAAGTAGAATCAAAAAAAGTTGGGATTGGAGAAGTTGGACTTATTTTTAAAGAGAATTCAAAGAAAGTGAAGATTGAATGTTGGTTTGGAGATGATTATACCCAGATAGAAGAGGTTTTCGAAAATCGGGAAACTATAAGAAGAAATCTTAAAAAATTAGAAGATAAAGGATGGAAAATCAAACCAAATCTATATTTCTGCACCTCTATAAATAAAAGACATTATCCAGAGCAAATAGATTCGAATAATTGGGAAATGTATTTTGATATTTTATATGATTCAAAGGATGTTAAAAAAATAAAGTATTCTGCTGATGAAATGGAAAAGAAGTTTCTGGAACTGGTAAGACGTGGTGCAATCAAAAATGTAGATGCTGAGGATGACACAAAGAGAAATGGCACTAGAAGTATACTAAAAGGCGATATTAAAAAAATTAGAAAACACCGAGCTACGCTGAAGCGAGGTATTGGAGCCATCTATGGCTATAAGACCCGTGATTTGTTAAACCCCAAAGAATTAAAGAAACTAAATTCAACGATAGCTAATAAAATCAATGAAGCTTTGGGCGACTTGCCAGATAAAAGCTAATTTAGGGTTCAGATTTAATGGAAATCTGAACGCTAGCTGCTTAAATAGATTGCTTGGCCATAATTTATGGTTCAGATTAACCTGCTTGGGCTTAGAATTTTATGTTGTTTTTGGTGTGAAATATGGTTAGGAATATAGGCGTGAAACAGCTAGGAAACACTCTCAAACCTTTAGTGGATGCGAGAGTTCAAATCTCTCTCCCTGCAAATTTAACAGAAGATA